>NZ_WHOC01000182.1:0-1057 GCF_013141785.1 Paenibacillus germinis | reverse complement strand
CCTCCATTCCGCTCTTCCACATATTGGAATTATTCGCAATTCGTCGGGAATGTCATAATGTTCTTGTCAAATTCGGGAATGTTCTTGTCACCCGACAATACGAAATTATAAACTTCTTATCCTCTGAAACAATTTTCAGGTTAATCCGTCCAAAATCTTCGGCATCTTGTTGGACATACCAATAATACGACCTTCCGTTATGATTCAACTTACGTTTCCCCTTTGAATTAACTGCCCCCTGACTAAAAAGCAGCTGTAAATTGCTATTCCATATATTCAAGACAAAACAGCCACCAAACTAACCTGCCCTTTAACGTAACAAAGCCGCCGATCGTGTCGGCAGCTCCGTCATTCAACATAGTTCTCCGTTAGTTCAACGAAATATTTTTTATGTATCATTGTTCGTGACAAGTAGTGAAGTTGTTGGGGCAACCGTGACATGGGATGCAAGTACATATAGTGTTGATATCAGCACAACTGATTCAATAGTAAAGCAACTTTTTGATGAAAAAATAGTGACTAGTGGCGAAAAACGTTTTTTTACATACAATAATCCATATCTCATGTTAAGGAGCGATATAGATTTTTTAACAGGAGATAATTCAAAAGTCTTAGATAAGCTTTTACGCGTTACGAGCACTACAGATGCAGAATCGGTAAAAGTCACTTTTATGAATAATCCACGAAAAGCAGAATCGGTAATACTATTTGATACGAGTGATGCAAGACTTTATTCGAAGGGTGATATTTCATTAGAACAAATGGTTGATAAAATTAATGTTCAAGTCAATTATTTTCCGGTCAAGAACATTAAAGCATCCATTTCAAAAAAATGAAAAAGGTACAAATGATTGTCTGGTGAAAATAAAGTATTAGAGCAAATGTCTTGAGAGCACGCGGCTTTTATTTACAGAAAACCGTCAGACTCCGTAAAATATATATTAGACTGACCCTTCGAATCGAAACAGCGACAGCTAGGGACTAGAAAATAAAGTCCTAGACTGTCCCTGTTTTATTTAAGTATCGTTCTGCGTTAGCTCAATACCGTGGCACATAA
>NZ_WHOC01000181.1:0-46194 GCF_013141785.1 Paenibacillus germinis | reverse complement strand
CAAAGTGACGAACTGGATGGTAGCTTAGTTATATCTAGTTCGGAGCTTTCAATTAAGCCGGAGTGGCGGAATCGGCAGACGCACAGGACTTAAAATCCTGCGGTAGGTGACTACCGTACCGGTTCAAGTCCGGTCTTCGGCATTATCTTAACTGCATGCGCGCCTTAACACATCAAGGCGTGCTACTAAGCCGGCATGGCGGAATGGCAGACGCGCTCGACTCAAAATCGAGTCCGAAAGGGTGGAGGTTCGAGTCCTCTTGCCGGTATCGTATGACAAAGTAAAGTGGTTGAACAGGAAGCTTTCCTGCTCAACCACTTTTTTTGTTGTTTAATCCCTGAATAAGATTTCGACAAGGGCTGCCCCATTGGACACTAGACCTACGAGACAGTCTATTTTTGTAGGCGTCACTTGGTCACTACTGGTTCTTGTTAATTCATCCGCAAGAACGCCACGGCATCCTCTGCGAACTGAAGGTAAGGGTTGTTCCCGGCGAAGTTCTATTTCCTTTAAAATAAAATTTCATATATTAAATTTATATTGAAATATTATTTTTTTATTCCTATAATAATAGGTATTCGGTTTGCATTGTAAACACTTACATATAGGAATTTGATTGCTTGACGAGGGGAGTTAGTAAACGATATGAATATGAATACGAGCATGAGCCAGAGAAGCCTCAGTGAATTGACGCTTCGGCAAAAAATCGGACAGATGATCCTTTGTGGTTTTGAAGGCACGGGTATGACCGAAGATCTGGAGAACTTTATTGAATTAAACCACATAGGCGGGGTCATTTACTTCGCACGTAATGTACAGGATACACAGCAAGTTGCTAGGTTATCCGAGCAGCTCCAACAAGTTGCGAAGCGTTCCGAGAATCTGCCGTTATGGATATCTATCGATCAAGAGGGCGGCATGGTGGCTCGCTTGACGGAAGGCGTGGCGTTAATGCCAGGGCAGATGGCACTAGCTGCGGGAGCTCTTAAAGCAGCTGACGGTTCAAAGTCTGCTTATGTATCGTCCTTTATTTCAGGGCAGGAACTGCGAACGCTAGGCGTTAATATGAACTTCGCACCTGTTCTGGATGTGAATAATAACCCGGATAATCCCGTTATCGGCGTTCGATCATTCGGGGAGTCTCCGGAGCTTGTTGCCGAATTTGGACGTCAGTCGATGCAAGGTTACCAGGATGCCGGGGTCGTTGCAACGGCCAAGCATTTCCCAGGTCATGGTGATACAAACGTGGATTCGCATCTGGATTTACCAACGATCGAGCATTCTGAAGCGCGTATTCGTTCGGTTGAATTGGTGCCTTTCGTTGAATCGATCAAGAGCGGCGTGGATGCTATTATGTCAGCGCATATTTATTTCCCCGCTTTAGAATCGGCTAAGCTGCCTGTCACTCTTTCGAAGTCGGTACTTACTGGATTACTTCGTGAGGAGCTCGGCTTTGAGGGAGTTATCATGACCGATTGCATGGAAATGAACGCGATCTCCGAGCATTACGGCACAGCGCCGGCGGCTGTCATGGCGGTTGAAGCGGGGGCTGATCTCGTGCTGATCAGCCACAGCCGCGACCGCCAGCTCGCGGCCATCACCGCGCTGGAGCGCGCGGTGCGCGAAGGGCGGATTACCGAAGCGCGTATTGACGCTTCGGTTGGCCGTTTGCTCGCGCTCAAGGAGCGGCGCGGCTTGTTTGAAGCGCGGCCAAGTGCGGCGGCCGCGGATGAGGTCGGGACCGCGGCGCACCGCGCGGTCGCCCAGCGCCTCAGCGAGGCGAGCATCACGCTCGTCAAAGACGAGCAGAAGCTGCTCCCGCTGAAGCGGGTGAAGACGCTCGCGATCACTGTGGCCGCAGCTGTTTCGTCGGGTGTCGACGAAACATACGCGGGCCCCGCGAGCTTGGGGGCTGCGCTGGCCGAGCACGGCTTAGACGTGCTCGATCGCGTGCTGCCGCTGTCGGAGGTGGCAGCAAACAGCTCTGCGCTGCTCGCCGAGGCGCAGCAGGCGGAGCAGATCGTCATCGGGACGTACAACGCCCGATTCCATCCCGCTCAGGTCGATCTGGTGCGTGCCCTGCAGTCGCTCGGCAAGCCGCTTGTCGTCGTCGCACTGCGAGTGCCGTACGATTTGCTGGAGCTGCCGGAGATTCCAACCTTCGTCGCGGCTTATGAAAGCCGGCCGCTTGCCCTTCAGAGTGCGGCCAAATGCTTGCTTGGTCAGCTTACTCCGCAAGGCCGACTGCCGGTCTCGCTCGGTCTAGACTATCCTGCAGGATGGAAATGGGAGAGTGGTTTATAATGCTGCGTTCTTTATTGAATCAAACGTCTCTGACGGTTGCTGGAATTATGTCTGGTACTTCCCTTGACGGCATTGACGTCGCGCTTGTTCGGATTGATGGCTGCGGCGTTGACGCGAAGGTCGAGGTACTCCACTTTGAGAGCTTCGCTTATGAGGATGAATTACGGGAAAAGCTCAAAGAATTATGTTCCATCGAACATTCGGATGTGTCTTTGTTATGCGGGATGAACTTCGCGATAGCGGAACGCTTTGCCGATGCAGTGTTACGAGCGGCGGCAGCGGCTAATATCTCCTTGGAGCAAATTGATCTCATCAGTTCTCATGGTCAGACGGTATGGCATATCCCAGTAGCGGATGAAGCAAATCCATTTCTGCCGAAATCAACCCTGCAAATCGGCGATTTATCCGTCCTTGCTAAGCGGACGGGAAGACCTGTTGTTGGCGATTTCCGTACTGCGGATATGGCGGTTGGCGGTCAAGGTGCACCGCTTGCGCCTTACGGGGACTTTATTCTGTTCCGCCATGAGGAAAAGGGTCGTATTCTCCAAAATATCGGCGGGATTGGCAATTGCACCGCGATTCCGGCGTCCGCATCGACCGATGCTCATCGTCTTATCGCCTTTGATACGGGTCCAGGCAATATGATCATGGACCAAGTTGTCTTTGAGCTTTCACAAGGCCGGTTGACTTATGATGCGAATGGCTCGTGGGCCTCTATCGGCTTTGTAGATGTAGAGCTGCTTAATAGCATGCTGGCAGATCCTTACTTCAAACTCCCTCCACCTAAAACTACGGGGCGTGAGCTCTTTGGTAAAGCATATGCCTCTTCTTTTTTGGCGACTGCTCTTGAGCGAGGATTACCTCCCGAAGACATCGTTGCGACAGCGACTTCATTTACCGCGCATTCCATCGCCCGTGCTTACAACGACTTCGTTTTCCCGGAATATAACATTGCGGAAGTGATTGTAAGCGGCGGCGGAGCGCATAATCAGACGCTGCTCGGAATGCTCCGAGAACTGCTTCCAGAGCAATCCATTCTTACATCGGATGAACTTGGCTTATCGGGTGATGCCAAAGAAGCTGTCCTCTTTGCCTTGCTGGGCAACGATTGGATTCATGGCGTGCCTAATAATCTGCCGTCCGCTACCGGGGCTGAACGGCCTACGATCATGGGCAAGTTAGCCCTGCCTTAGATTCTTTTGATTTTAGGGAGGGCGAAAAGAGATGAAAAGAAGCGAAATCACGAGGGCTCAGGAGCGCACAGCAGCAGTACTGAGGCTCAGCGGTATTGTGCTGACAGACAATGAAATCAGGAACATTGAAGTGGCTGACTTTGGGCTGGAGCAGTGAAGTTTCTTAGAATTTATCCGTAGAGATTTTGGCAAGCTTTTGAATAACTTGGTCCACTTTATGAATATGCTGCGACATCTTCTCCGCTGCAAGCTGCTCATCTTTCGTCTCGATGGCATCGACGATGTCACGATGTTCCTGAAGGAGCTTTTCAGCGGAAGCACGTTCAGCAAAAAACCATAGCCGGCGAGAAGCCTTCATACTTTGCTGCAACCGCTCCGTTAATGACTCCATCATCCCGATCATGAGGGAATTGTGGGAGGCTTTGGCGATTTCTAGGTGAAAGCGAATATCGGCTTGCTCGCTTTCTTCTTCATTTTCAAGTGAAGCTTCCATCGTGCTAAGGATCTGCCTGAGTGCCGTCAAATTTCCTTCGGTACGGCGACTTGCGGCTAACGAAGCACAACCCGCCTCTATGAATCTTCGCACCTCCTGCACTTCCTGCAGCGTTTGGCCTTGGTCAAAGAGGCTGCTGCTGTCTATTGGCAAAGGGTTCGTAACGAAGGTGCCTCCGCCATGTCGAATATCTACCCACCCCATAGCCTTTAATCCGCTAAGCGCTTCTCTTACGGTAGAACGGCCAACCTGAAAGCTGGCTGCAAGCTCCACGACGGTTGGAAGTTTCGAACCTGGTGCATAAGTACCTGTTTCGATTTGCATTTTTATTTGCTGAAGCACGATTTCCGAGCCCTTTTGCGGTCGAATCTGCTGAAATGTCATATAATTCCCCCATGAAGTCTCTATACATCTATTCAATCATAAGTTAAAATAGAAAAAAAGTCATCTGATCACATGATCAATTGTGTTGAAATAAATGAGTTGTCCCATGGGAGGTATTTATGCTTGATAGCCGAGTAAGACAAAAACTGCATGATATTGTAGGCGAGGCATTTTTCAAAGATGATATGGAATCTCTTGTTACGCATTCTTACGATGGAACACCTATGCTCCAAGCGCTGCCTGATGGTGTGATCTATCCCAAAGATACGGCGCAGGTCTCTGCGATTATGAAGGTGTTAAATGAGTATCGCATTCCGCTCGTTAGTAGAGGTTCAGGCACGAATCTTTGTGGCGGAACGGTTCCCGTTCAAGGGGGCGTCGTGATGGTCATGCATCGAATGAATGCGATACTCGACATTGATTTGCAAAATTTAACGGCAACGGTTCAGCCGGGTATCATTACGAAGCAATTCATAGAGCATATTGAAAATCTTGGCTTATTTTATCCACCAGATCCAAGCAGTATGTCGATCTCGACGATAGGCGGAAATATAGCGGAATGCTCCGGGGGTCTTCGCGGCTTAAAATACGGCACAACCAAAGATTATGTGATCGGATTAGAATGTGTCCTAGCCTCAGGCGAAATTATGCGCACAGGCGGGAAGCTGATGAAGGATGTGGCCGGCTATGATTTAACGAAGCTGCTCATTGGCTCGGAGGGTACATTAGCAGTCATTACCGAAGCAACGCTTAAGCTAATACCGCCTCCCAAGTATAAGAAAACGATGCTCGCCATGTATAAAGACTTATATGGAGCAGCTCGCACGGTATCCAAAATCATTGAAAATCGCATCATTCCTGCTACCTTAGAATTCATGGATAATCCGACGATTCGTGTTGTAGACGATTTCGCCAAATTGGGACTTCCGCTCGATATGGCAGCTATTCTGTTAATTGAGCAGGATGGAGATATGGAAACCGTCGAGCGGGATATCGAACGGATCTCGGAAATTTGCCGCGAGGAGCTGGCGGATGAAGTCAGCATTGCGAGCAATCAAGAGGAAGCCCTGAAGCTGTTAACAGCAAGGAGAAGCGCTTTTACAGCACTCGCCCGTCTACGCCCAACAACGATATTAGAGGATGCGACCGTTCCACGCTCTAAGATTGCTGATATGGTCCTAGAGATTAATCGCATAGCCGAGAAGCATCGCGTGCAAATTTGTACCTTTGGACATGCAGGAGATGGCAACCTTCATCCAACAGCTACGACGGATGCAAGGGATCACGAAGAAATACATCGTGTTGAATTAGCCTTCGAGGAAATATTTGAAGCGGCTATCGGGATGGGAGGGACGATTACTGGCGAGCATGGCGTTGGTTTAGTCAAAGCCCCTTTCTTGGAATGGAAAGTGGGAAGTGCCGGAATCGCTATGATGAGAGGGATTAAGGAAGTCTTCGATCCTCACCATCTTTTAAATCCAGGTAAAATGTTTGCCAAAGAGTCCAGACGCAGGGTGGTGATTGATCGTGGCTAAGCTCGCAGCAGCAACACTTCAAGAAACACTGATACAGAAGCTGGACTATGAACAGTTAACCAATTGTATGCGCTGTGGTTTTTGTCTGCCTGCTTGTCCCACATTCAAGGAGACCGGCGTGGAAGCCGAATCCCCTCGTGGACGAATTTCACTTATGAAAGCGGCCGTGGATGGCATTATGGAGCCAGGTATCAGCTTCGAAGACCAAATGAACCATTGCCTTGGATGCCGCGCTTGTGAACCAGCCTGTCCGGCAGATGTGAAATATGGACAGTTAATTGAACAGGCACGTGATGCGATTGAGACGCACACGAAGCAGCACAGATGGTGGGTAAGCGGTGTACGCAAGATCGTGTTCAAAGAGCTTTTCCCTCACCAAAAAAGGATGAGTTTGTTAGGATCAGGCCTTCATTTCTATAAAAAATCAGGGTTGCAAACCATCGTTAGGAAAACAGGCGCTGTAAAGGTATTTTCCAAGCACTTATCCGATATGGAAACCATACTCCCTGACGCTTCCAGCAAGGGGATCGTAGAGCAATTGGGTACCTATATTCCGGCAAAAGGTGAAAAGATGGCTACGGTTGGCATGTTCCGCGGCTGTTTAATGGATGTTTTGTTTACCGAAACGAATATCAAAACGGTAAAGCTGCTTTCTGAAGCGGGATTTGACGTAGTCATTCCAGAGACGCAGAATTGCTGCGGAGCCCTACATGCACACAGCGGTGAGAGTGATCAGTCAAAAGCTTTGGCCAAGAATAACATTCGCGCTTTCCAAGAGGCCGGCGTAGATTATATCGTGTCCAATGCGGGTGGCTGCGGTGCCATTCTTGTAGAGTATGATCATTTGCTTCATGAGGAGCCGGAATGGAAGGAAGCCTCGGCTTGGTTCGCTGCACGAGTGAAGGACATCAGTACGATTCTTGTAGAGCAAGGACGTCCACTCCAGTTCGTAGAGACCGTTGACGGTGGAGCTTCCACTCGCGTTACTTATCAGGACTCTTGTCATCTGCGTAATGTTATGAAAGGCAGCAATCCTGCCAGACAGCTTCTGAAAGAGGTAGGCAGTATTGCCTATATAGAAATGAAAGATGCAGGCTCCTGCTGTGGTTCGGCCGGCATTTATAATGTCACACAGCCCGTTATGGCGAACCAAATTCTTGAGCATAAAATGGAAAATGTGAACGCTACTGCCGCTCAATATCTCGTTACAAGCAACCCTGGCTGCTTGCTGCAAATGAAGCTGGGTATTGAAAAGCACGGGCAAAAAGACTGCATGGAGGCCGTCCATATTGCTGACTTTTTATATGATAGAGTCGTGAAGAATTAATCCAAGTCAAACAAAAATAGAGCCATTATCTCGAGCTAGTTCATCTAGTTCGAAATAATGGCTCTTTTTTATTTGTATTTTTTTCATTCAAACTACACGGAGGAGATCTATAATATAATAAAACTCAAATCGAGTGATCTATATTGCAGCTTATTTACGTTATCATGATGGGGGCGTGCGCTTATGAATATTTTAGTTACAGGGGGAGCGGGCTTTATTGCTTCACATATTGTCGATCAATTGATCATTTCGGGGCATCATGTACATATTTTTGATAATTTATCTACAGGTCGTAAAGAAAATTTGAATCCCCTTGCGGTCTTCCATCATGGAGATTTGTTAGATAATGGATTAAATGAGGCTTTCACCGCTGCACGCCCAGAAGTCGTGATTCATCATGCTGCACAAATCGATGTTCAGACTTCGCTTACTAATCCTTTACTAGACGCTAAAATAAACATTCTCGGTACTCTTGCCGTCTTGGAACAATGCAGGGAGCATGGTGTTCGTAAGCTGATTTACGCTTCATCCGCAGCTGTGTATGGAACCCCGCAATATTTGGGCGTTGATGAGAATCATCCGATAAAACCGCTATCCTTCTATGGTATTTCTAAACATACACCGGAACTCTATATAGAGAGCTTTTCTTCTCTTTATGAGTTGGATTATACGATTTTGCGTTATGCGAATGTATATGGAATTAGACAGGATCCGAAGGGTGAGGGAGGTGTAGTCTCCATTTTCGTTGATAAGCTTCTAGCGGGTCAACAACCATTGATTTTTGGTGATGGGGAGCAAACAAGAGATTTTATTTATGTGAAAGATATCGTACGCGCAAATATGGCCGCACTGAGTAAGGGCGGCCGAGGATTATACAATATTAGTTGGAACGAGCAGACAAGTGTTAACGCTCTTCTTAAGGAAATGTGCGACATCAGCGGGATGAGCTTCAATCCCTCTTACGCACCTTCTCGAGCTGGAGATATCATTCACAGCCGCTTGGATAATCGTGCCGCGCTTGCCGGTTTGGATTGGAGTCCGGTATATACATTAAGAAGTGGCTTGCAGGAGACCTTTGACTATTACAAAGATCGCTACTGATCTTTCAAATACACTTGTATCTTCTCGAGCAGCCGATTCCATTCAACAGGCTTCGTGTCAAAATCATCGCATCCCGCCTCAAATGCCTGTTCTCGATCCGTGGCCATTGCATGGGCGGTTAGCGCGATAATGGGGATCTCCTTTGTCTCCGGCGAAGCTTTAAGTTGACGTGTGGCGTTCCAGCCGTCCAATACAGGAAGGCTCATATCCATGAGAATGAGATCCGGGGATTCGGTCCTTGCGGCATCGACGCCTTGCTGTCCATCCATTGCCATAATGACTTCATAACCCTTGCGCAATAAACGGCGGGATAACATGTCACGGTTCATTTCGTTGTCTTCAACTAATAAGATTTTATACATCGTTTGTTTCCTCTTTGCTGCGTATATAGGTATGCTCCCCAATGGTCTGGTCCTCCACGGAACCAGCCATTAGGCTGCGGATTTCATGTAATAATGTTTCGCGCCTAAAGCTTCCTTTTTGGATTAATTTTTTCACATAGCCGTTCAGTCGCAAGCGATCCTCCGAAGCAATGTCTTTCGCCGTAATGACAACAATCGGAATCCAGCGCCATTCCTCTCGTTTGCGCAGTTCCGTAACGAACTCGAATCCATCCATTCCCGGCATCATTAAATCGAGCAGAATCAATTGCGGGATCGCGTGTGCCATGAATTGCAAGGCCACGCGTCCATCCTTCGCTTTAGTGACCTTGTAGCCTTCTTTCTCCAACATCTGAGTCATCATTTGACTTGTTGTGATATCGTCTTCAATGACGAGTATCGAGTTAGATTGCCTTTCAGGGATATGCTTGTCCAGCACAGAAATTAATTTTTCTTTATAAATCGGTTTGATCAAAAACTCCGCAGCGCCAAGTGCATAGCCCATATTTTTATCATCGGTCATTGTCATCATGATGACAGGTATGTCTGATAGTTCTGGATCGTTTTTGAGTGTTGTTAGTACAGTCCAACCATCGGTGCCCGGCATGAGCACATCAAGGGAGATAAGCGTAGGATGCAGCTCCCTAGCGAGCCGAATGCCTTCTTGTCCATTTTGGGCCAGCGCCACCGTACATCCCTCTTTACTGAGCAAACGCTGCATCAACTGCAGCATAGCCGGATCATCATCAATAACCAGAACCGTGCGGTTTCGCTGCATCGTCCATGAACCGTTTTCCGTTAATGGATCGTTAATGCCTTCCGCATGATTCTCTAGTAGAGGCAACCAGAAAGCAAAAGTTGTGCCTTGACCGTACGTACTATCGACAGTGATCTGGCCGCCCATCATTTTGCACAGCTTTTGACTGATCGCAAGTCCTAGTCCCGTGCCTCCGTATTTCCTTGTTGTCGAGGAATCGGCTTGTTTAAAAGCATGAAATAAATGTTCCATCTGTTCAGGCGTCATGCCGATGCCGGTGTCTTTAATGCTGAAGCTAATGCCTGGATGCCCATTTGCCATTTCATAGCCAATTGTTAGCCATATCATTCCATCCTTGGTAAACTTACCGGCATTACTTAGCAAATTGAATAAGATCTGTCTAAGCTTCGTGATGTCTGTCTTCATTTCGCCTTGGGGGAAGGCAACTTCCAAATGGTTGCCGCCTGACTCTATTAGCGGATTGACAGTTGTCAGAACTTCGTGAATAAGCGTCGGGATATCACATACTTCCAAGTAGAGATCCATCTTGCCGGCCTCGATCTTGGAGAGATCCAGAATATCATTGATAAGTGTCAGCAGATGTTTTCCAGCGTTATGGATTTTGCCTAGGTCGTCTGCGAATATGGGTTCATTCATATCTTCGGCATCTTCTTTGAGCATTTCACTATAACCGATAATAGCGTTGAGCGGCGTGCGTAGTTCATGGCTCATATTAGCCAGAAACTGGCTTTTGATTTGATTGGCTTCAATGGCTTCATCGCGTGCTTTGGATAGCTCCATCGTACGCTCCTTCACCAATTCCTCCAGCTGATCGTTCAACTGTCTAAGTTCTTGATTTACATAATAAATTTCACGCGTTTTCTGCTCGGCGATCTGTTCAGCTTCTTTGCGCGCTTTCTTTTCCCGTTCTAGTTGTCGGCGAAGAACGTCTAGTTCCTGCGTATCCTGCATCTATCTCACTTCCGTGTTCGTTAAAATAAATCGGGCCGCGGTTCCTTCGTCTAAATTCTCCCGTGCTATGCTAATTTGTTCGCCATAATACTGAATGCATCCCATGATAAGCCCCTCTGCCAAATCGGCAAAAGGTCGCGAGGACCGGTAGGTCATGATCAGCGTTCCAGGTACCGAAGTTTCATATTCGAATGCCGGCAGCTCGGCGCCGGGATAGAGCTTGCGGACTTCTACGTGAATATAGCTGTCCACTTTTTGCAGAAAGCTGAATACGGAGCTGTTTTCTTGGATGAATTGAGGATGAAGCTCGATAAGCTGTGTAAACAGATATTCGCCGAAAGTGATGATCAAGTCGGTAACAGGAATGTTTGTCCGCTGGCTCAGCTGTACAATAAGCTGAATCATTTCATTATGATCGTATGTACCGACTGAGGTATAGCTACCGCCTGACGGCAAGTCGGAGCTTTCAATAATTTGATCGACAATACCAAGAGAAAATTTATTTTCGACCATTTCGAGAAAAGAAGTAAAAACCATGCCTTTCATAAGAACACCTTCCCATTTCTATTCGAAATTGTTGTTTCTTCGGATAATGCCCATGAAGGCGTCCACGACTTGGGGATCAAAATGAATGCCGCGCTGCTTCTGAATTTCTGTCAAAGCTTCTTCTTCCGACCAAGCCCTTTTATAGGGGCGCTCGTGAGTCAACGCATCATAGAAGTCGGCAATTGCCACGATGCGTCCAGCTAGTGGGATTTCTTCACCGCTTAATCCGCTCGGGTATCCAGTTCCATCCCACTTCTCATGGTGCGACAAAGCGATCGTTCTGGCTAATTGCAGATCAGGAAATTGACTTCCTTCGAGTATGCTTGCCCCGATCGTCGTATGTGTTTTCATGTGCTCAAACTCTTCGGGGGTGAATCTTCCCGGTTTTAATAAAATCTCATCGGGGATGCCGATCTTCCCTAGATCGTGTAAAGGGGTAGCCCGCTCGAGGAGCTCCGCTTCCTGCTTAGGCAGTCCAAGAGAAGTGGCGATCTCCTTCGCTATCCGGCCTACGCGCTGTGTGTGCTGCCCTGTCTGATCATCACGAAATTCGGAGGTGCGTCCAAGTAACTCCAGGATTTCCAGCTTGGCTTGCTCAAGTTTGGCTGTTCGTTCCTGAACACGCTGCTCCAATCGTTGATTCTGGTCTTGAAGCTGCAAATGGTAGAATCGTGTCTTGAGTAAGTTGTTGATCCGTAAAACCACTTCTGTTTTATCCAAAGGCTTCGTGAGGAAATCATGCGCTCCCAGGTGCAGCGCTTCCTTCTTTGCTTCTTGAGTTACATCGGCGGTAAGTACTACGATCGGTAAGAAATTGCTTTCCAAGACGCGTTCTTTCAAAAGCTTCAACGCTGCAAATCCATCCATTTCCGGCATATGCAGATCCAATAAAATGATATCAGGCTGAACCTCATCAAAAAGGGTATCTAAACGCTTGGGATCCGTCGTACAGTGTATATTGGAAAAACCCGCACGGCGCAGTATCCGCTCTAAAAGGTTGATATTGTACTCCTGATCATCGATAACCAGAAAATTAGCGCTTTGCTTCCAAACCTCATCCATCTATGTACCTCATTCCATCCTTGCTCTTAAATCGTAGGCTATATGTGAGATTTTATCATAGATAACATGTAATGTGACTATTAAAATGTCGAATCCTGTAAAAAAATCAAAACATGGAGATCAGTTGTGTTGAAGAACTTGGAATGGAAGTTGGTCTAAGCATGGTGTAGGGGGGAGGTTCAAAATTAGTTGACTTCTTTCGTATAACCATCAGGTGCGTCTATATGTAAAAACTTTAGTTTACGGGCTTCTCTACCAGGGGAGCTCTCTTTATTTAAATGGATGGAAAATATGGTCAAGCCCTTCTTTTGTTCCTTTCGCAGTCTGTCCACTCTTGTTTTCATCCACAAATCCTCTTTCCAATTAGCACGCCAGTCCTCCCATAACAAACCATCGATATAAGGCAGCGCATAGTCGAGTGTATCAAAGCCGCGATTCTGAATAATGGAAAGCTTGGGGTATTGGCCGCTCACGTCTTGGAGGAAAGAACGGTAAGCTTCTCTTGTTTGGGTTTGAGTAGCTGCATCTTGAATCCAGTCATCGATATCTCCAACCGTGTCTAGGAACATACCGTCTAAACCTTTGTCTGAGATAGAAGTTTTGATTTCTGATAACAGCAGCTGACGGTAATGTGATTGTCGCAAATCCATCAAATAAGAGTCCCATTGCTTGAAATGGATACGCTCGCCCTGCTTCAATAAATAGTCGGAAGACAGAAGTTCCTTCACACGAAGAGTGTTCCAGGCAGGGGTTTCCATAACGCTTATATAACCTATAACCATTGTGCCCGTCGTTTGAATGTCTTGTATTTGTAGCTTTGAGAACAATTGAGGTTCAATAATAATAAGATCTTTGGTCTTTAATTGAATGATGGCTTTTTCAGTAGGTGCACCATAGTAGAGGGAGTAGTCTTTCACGTTTTGAAAAGGTTTAGAAGCTTGGACTTGCTTCTTGAATGGGAATGAGAAAAAAACCATGGAGACGATAATGGCAGCTGTTACCTGTGATGTCTTCATCGCTTTTCACGGACCTTCCTGAAATTTGGATTAGCTTCATTATATGATAAAATATAACCTATAGACATTCAAACATATCCTTTTACATACGTAAATTAATGAAAAATGCAGCTAGATAAATGTAAGGAGTTGACAGCCATGAATCACCTAGCTATCGTGGACGACGATAATGTCCTACTACACATTTTACAGGATTTATTCGAAGTGAGAGGTCTCCAGGTATCAGTCTTCAATGATCCTATTGCTGCGTTAAAATCGATAAAGGAATTGAAACCGGATGCTGTTCTGTCCGATGTTCTTATGCCGAATTTGACTGGATTTGAACTATGCCGAGAGCTTCGCTCGGACAAATCCTTTGCAAAAACACCCATTTTTCTGATGAGCGCGAAGCATTCCATCGGCGAATTATCGAAGTCAATGATGGCTGGAGCCGATGAGTATATTATTAAGCCTTTTCAAATTGATGATATCTATGAGCAATTGAAACAGTTTTATAGGAAGAAAAATAACCCCATCATTATCAAACCTTTGGATAGTTAAAGTTTGGAGGAAACGTGATTGATTTTTCGACAAAACCGAAGCTGGTTAGCCTGGTGTGAACTGGCTTTTTTTCTGGCCGTTCTATTTATTATCCATTTGGTGTACAACATGGATTGGTTGAATTGGTCACCCAATCCATTTTTATTTGTTACTCTTTACTTTTCACTCCGCTATGGGACACGCATAGGAGCAGCCTCGGCGGTTGGAGCCAGCTTGCTGCATATCTTAACGTACCTCCAGATTAACGGTGATTTATTTGGGCTGTTTGACCAATGGGATCAGGCGAATTGGTTCGTGTGTTATTGGGGGATCGCTTTATTTGTTGGTCACGTTTCCTCCGATTTACGCTTTCGATATGCCATTCTGGCGGATGAATTTGAGGACAATAAGCAGCAGCTAGCGAAAATGGATACCAGCTATCATGATCTTCTCTTTGTTAAGAAAGCCCTGGAAACGAAGGTAGTCGGCGCTCAAGAAAGCATGTATACCCTCTATAAAATTGCCAAGGCATTAGATTCCGAAGATTCGGAAATTATTTTCACGGATGCGGTGCGCTTATGCAAAGATTTAATTCAGGCGGGATCCATCGTCATCTATCGAATGAGTCCAGGCGGTGATGTACTGAGGCTGAAAGTCTATTACGGTGCAGAAACACATTATCCATCTACCGTATTCCTAGATCAACCATCCTTGTACTCCCAAGTATGTAATGAGAAAACGATTCAAATGCGACCGGAGGGAGAATCGGCAGATATCCCCATACTTGCAGGACCTCTTCTGGATGAGAACAAGCAAATTATAGGCATTATAGGTTTGAACGGGCTTGATTTTGTTGCCTTGAACAAGCATACGATGGACCTATTTCGACTTATTCTCACTTGGATGGGCGAGAGCTGCGTTAAAGCATTCCAAAAGGAACAGAAGTTGAATGAACAACGTTATTTCCCCAATACCCGGGTAATGAAGCCGGATTATTTCTACGCCAAATTGAATGAAGAAACGATACGCGCAACTGATTTTGCCCAAAAATTCCTATTACTGCAGATTCCAATCGAGTTTAGCGAAATGGAAGAGACAGAGGCACTGATAGAGATCAATGCTCTGACACAGCAGATGCTGCGTGATGAAGATGCTATGGCCTACGATTCATTCCGCGGAGAGCTGTTATTTCTACTTCCCGCAACGTCCCCAGAGCTGGCATCACGTATTGAAGACAGGATTAGGGATCGTTTCAATAGGGGGGGCTCAGAATGAGAGTCTCTCGGAATGTCCGGCATTTTGATGTTTCTCCTTACGCAAGGCTTGCCGTGGCAGTTAGTCTACTATTCGCAGTGTTAGACGGATTGCAGATCATCGGGCTTTCTTTTCATTGGATTAGCTTGGTACTTCATCTCGTTCTTGTGCTCATATATAATAGGCTGCTCCATATTATCTCCTTCCGAATCGAAGATCGACTGAGTGCCGGGTGGGTGCAAACGATCATCCTTTTCTTTCCTAGTGTTGGATTTCTGGTTGGATCATTTGTCTTCTCAGGATTGTTATTTTTTCGTTTTAGGCACGACTTTTACGAGGAATATGAGAACTACGTCTATTATTCTCCGCAATCCATGGAAAGCTATAATATAAATGTGGAAGCGGAATCGAACCGTTTACCATTCCGGGAAATCCTGATGTCAGGTGAGCCTGTGGGCAAGAAGGAGGCTTTATTTTCTCTTCTCCAATATGAAGGCAATAATAAAGTGCAGTTGTTTAACGAAGCCCTGCGCAATGAGGATCCCGAAGTGGTTCATTATGCAGCGACTAGCTTGAACTATTTAAATGAGCAATATATACGAAGTATCAAGAAATGGACTTTCCTTCTGCAGCAGGACGATAAAAGCTGGGAGACATGGAAAGAATTATTGGAAGCCTACCGACTTTATTTGGGAAGCCATTTATTGACGGAAGAGCTCGCTATGGAAGTTAGACAGACGTTCAAACAATGTATAGGAAGGGGACTTACTCAATTTCCCGATGAGCCCCGATTTATCGCAGAGTTATGCAATCTGGCACGAATGGAAAAGGATTACCAGACGGCCATCCGCCACGCTGAGCAGCTTTCCAATGTGGGTGAATATCGCTATATGGTGTATTTAACTAAAGCAGAAAAAATGTATGCAGAAGGAAAATTAAACGAACTTAGTCAATTTGCACAGCAATGGTTGGACAGCAGCATTGAGGTTCCGGACGAGCATCTGCCTGCGATCCAATTTTGGAAGGAGCTGAAGGAACAAGGTGTCCCGCAAGTTGATCATCCTTACATTCGTTATCGTTAGTGTGCTGCTGCTCGGTGTCGGGCTGCAAACCATTCGAACCGTTGATTTGTTTCCTTTATCTTCAGCAAGAAATGTGTATCAAGAGGCGCAGTTCTCGGTGAAGAGCTCGGCCCAATCATCAATAAGAGGTGATAAACTCAGTCTGTATATGTATACAAATCCTAAAGATTCAGAAGGCAATAAGGTCAAAGTCAACCTACAGACAGCACTGGGGCTTGCCAAATTGCATGCAGAATCCATAACGGCCGACGAATTGAGAACAATTAAACCAAACCCGTGGACTGTCATTCTACTCACCGGCGAAGATATAAGCGAGCTGGATCAGACCGTTATCCAGTCTTATTTGAAGGAAGGCGGTCGACTTCTTGCCTTTACGCGGTTTTATGCTCCAGAATGGAATGACATGCTGGGTATAGAAAGTAATAACGAATTCATTGAAAGAACGATACATGGGATAGAAGTTAACCAAACTGTATTTCCCGGCTATCCTAATCTTCCGGCAAGCAATGCGCTATTTTCCAATAGTATGTTGGATATTAAGCTTAAGCCGCAGGTTAAAGTTTATTTATCTGCCGAAGGAGTGCCTATGCTCTGGAAAAATAACTATGGGCAGGGGAGCGTTGTGTTCTGGAACTCAACCAGCAGTATCCAGAAGGTAGGTCGAGGGCTAATGGTTCAATCGATTGGTCTTGCTTTAGACAGCCTGGTTACTTCACAAGTGGCAGTACGAAGTCTGAATATTGACGATTTCCCATCACCCGTTCCGCTTGTCGTTAATCCGCTGATTCGTCAGGAGTACGGACTTAGCACACCTGCATTTTATGAACGGATTTGGTGGGCGGATATGGCTCGTTTCGCTAAGCTCTATGGGTGGAAGTATACGGGCCTCATGATTGGGAATTATCAGAATCAGACGAGTTCGCCTCTCCCAACCCTTATGGAGAACTATCCGAAGATTATGCCGTATTTTGGCTCTAAATTATTAGGTCTAGGTGGTGAGATTGGTCTGCATGGCTATAATCACCAATCTCTTGTCACTGCAAGGGAGCCAATCGACACTAATCTCGGCTATGTTCCTTGGCCTGATAAAGCTTCCATGGTTGAAAGTCTTCAGCGTATGGTAGAGCTATCGAATGACTTGTTTCCCGGACATGAGTTAAAGACATATGTGCCTCCATCCAATGTGCTGAACAAGACTGGGAAGGCAGCGATCGCTGAAGCAGTACCCTCCATTGATATCATTTCTTCCCTTTATTATACGGGGGAAGAAGAGGGCTTCCTGGAACAGGAATTTGGAGTGGACAGTGAATTTCCGCAATTCACGAATTTCCCCCGTATTTCATCCGGTTACTGGCTGGACGATAGCACGAAGTTTTACGTCAATGATGTTATTGCTAATTTTGGTTTGGTAAATCACTTTGTACATCCGGATGATGCGCTGGATATTCAACGTTCCGGGGGTAAAGGCTGGAAATACTTGAGTGAGCAATTCGAAGCATGGATGGCATCACTCAATAAAAACTATGCATATCTTCAACCTTTAACGGTTAGGGACGCGGTGAAAAAGCTAAGTATTTACTCGGCCGGAAAGGTTGACGTTCATTATAGTAAAGACGTAATTACGATTACGACCAAAGATGAACTGGTCCCCATGCATTACACCGTTCGCGTGCCAGATAACCGAACACCAGAGATTTCCAAGGTAGCTGGCGTACTGACACGTATGGAACATACAGACGGACTTTGGCATTTGGAGGCTCGTCAACCTACTGTGACCCTACAATTGAAGGAAATGAAGCCATGAAAATCGCATTGTTAGTGGAAGGGAGTTACCCTTACGTGTCAGGTGGGGTAGCGAATTGGATTCAGATGTTGGTCTCGGCCATGCCAGAGCATGAATTTGAAATCATCGCGATTTCTTCCTCTCGTAAAGAGGCCTCAAGCTATAAATACAAGCTTCCGCCCAATATTTCAGGCATTCATGATGTTTTCATGATGGATTACCTGAAGCTAGAGGAGGGGAAGCCGCCACGATTAACCAAGAAAGAAGCTGCTTCCTGTCTGGAGTGGTTTGCTTTTCAAAAAAATTCCGAACAATCTCTTCCCTGCATTGCTGATTCTAAAAAGCTGGGAAATCCGATTACCTTTATGAAAAGTGAAATATTTTGGGATTTCTTGGTCGCTTCCTATGAGCAAGAAATGCCGAATCATTCGTTTAATAGCTATTTCTGGACGTGGAGATCCATGTACATCCCCGCCATTTATCTGCTGCAGCAGTCCTATCCGGTAGCCGATGTGTATCATGCTGTTTCAACTGGATATGCTGGCTTGATTGCCACCTATCTGCGAATGAAGCATAAGAAGCCATTCCTGCTTACTGAGCATGGCGTATACGCACGTGAACGGGAAGAAGAGATTTTGAAATCTGTGTGGGTAGATCCTCCCTTCAAAAAAAGATGGA
This sequence comes from Paenibacillus germinis, assembly GCF_013141785.1. NCBI lineage: Bacteria > Bacillati > Bacillota > Bacilli > Caryophanales > Paenibacillaceae > Paenibacillus > Paenibacillus germinis. Next base: position 27,808 of record NZ_WHOC01000181.1, on the reverse strand, counting down.
TCGAGTATTTCTACCATATGTCTCAAGGTGCGTATCACACGGCTGATCGAACCATCTCTCTCTATAAAGGTACGCATCAAATTCAGCTTGAGCTCGGACTTCATGCTGAGAAAGCTATGATTATCCCTAATGGCATTGATTATCACAAATTGTCAGTACTCCCAAGACATACGAGTATCTCCGGTGGAGGGATAGTCTTCGGAGCCTTAGTGCGTCTCGTACCCATTAAGGATATAAAGACGATGCTCTATGCTGTTCGGCTCGCCAGTCATGACATCCCTGACATACGTCTTTGGATTATGGGGCCTACGGACGAAGATCCTGATTACTATCAAGAATGCGTAGCCTTAACCCGCAATCTCCATCTAGAGGAGATTGTTACTTTTATGGGAAAGGTAGCGATTGACGAATATTTACCCAAGATTGATGCGCTCATACTGAGCTCGATTAGTGAAGGACAGCCCCTCGCCGTTCTGGAAGGAATGGCCGCAGGAATACCATGGATCTGTACCGAGGTAGGCAGCTGCCGCGAGCTGTTGGAGGGGAAGGACGAGCACGATGTCGGAATAGCCGGCTACATCGTTCCTCCTGTTAATCCAAAAGCCATGTCTGAGGCTATGGTAAAAATGTATTCACTCCCGGAAGAGCGAGCCTACATGGGACAAGTAGGACGCAATCGTGTGGAAGCCTATTATCAGATTGATCATTTTATTGATGCTTATCGGCAGTTATATGATGAGGTGGTTACCTAATGGCGGGAATTGGATTTACCCTACAGAAGTTGTTCCACGATGACTATCTAACACTAAGAGTTCGGGCTTATGCCTACGCTTCTTTCATTGCTGCTGGTCCTTGGATGCTATCTGTTGGCAGTATTGCTCTGATTAACTTTATGCTTGTTCAATTCGGTCATGTAGATGACGCTCAGCGTCAATTGTTTATTGTTACGGTATCGTATTGTTTCATTTTCTCGCAAATACTTTCCGGGGGCTGGCAGCTAAGCGTTACAAGGTATTTGGCCGATCATTTCTTTCAAAATCGCCTAGAGGTCGTCACACCTACCTATGTTGGTATAAGTAGGATCATACTAGGTATTTCGCTCATTATCGCTGTGATTTTTTATTGGTCGTCTCCATTATCAATGGTTTATAAAGTGACGAGCGTATTGTTATTTTTCATGATTGGACAAATTTGGCTGGCAATGGTCTTTTTAACCGCAGCTAAGGATTATAAGATTATTTCTTATTCGTTTTTGGCAGGCGGGCTGGTCTCGATCATCGGTGTGATTGTTCTGATGAGGTACCCCATTGCTTTCGAGCAACATGAGCAGGCGACCAACATTTTAATAGGTTTTAGTTGTGGTATTCTACTTACCATGAGCATACTGGTATTTGTGCTGCTGCGCTCATTTCCAGCTAAAGAAGCATCTAATCCATATGGTTTTTTACATTATGTCGATAAATATCCTTCGCTGCTTTGGATCGGTTTTCTTTACAACATAGGCGTTTGGACGCATAATATCATCATTTGGTTAGGACCATCGGGTGTCCGGATCGAGGAGACGTTTATGTATAGCCCCATCTATGATACCCCTGTCTTTCTGGCAAATCTCACGATCATTCCGTCGCTCGTTCTGTTCGTCGTTTCGGTGGAGACACAATTTTATGATAAATACAAAACGTTTTACGGCTATGTAACCCATGGTGGAACCCTGGAAATGATCACCAAGGCGAAGAAGCGAATGGTAGAGGTGTTATGGCGTGAACTGTATCGTCTGACGAAGCTGCAAGGCATATTGACGCTATTTATCATTTTAATTAGTGATATGCTCCTAGAAAGGCTAGGCTTACAAGAAATCGTAATCGACATTTTTAAGATGTGTGCGCTAGGAGCACTGATGAATTCCATCATGCTCATTAATATCTTAATCATGTTGTATTTCGAAGATCGCAAAGGTGCAGTTATTACCGGGGGAATATATTTCACCTTAAATGTGATACTAACTTTCGCACTGCTGCCTCTGGGCTTCGATTATTATGGGTTTAGCTACTTTATGGCAGGGCTTGCTGCTTATAGCTGGAGCGGTTTTCGATTGCTGACGTTCTTGAAGCGGATCGAGGTGCATACCTTTATCTCGCAAAGCATCATTTACAAGGAAGTCCGAGGATTCTTCACCCGATTAAGTGAAAAAGCTTACTGGCGATTCTAAAATTAATAGGCTTCGGCTTAGACATAAGCAACCTCCATAGACATCTATGGAGGTTGTTTTTTTTAATTGTTTCCGCATAGCTATCTAGCCGACTTTCTAGCTGCCGCGGGAGTCATACCCAGAACTCTTTTGAACATGGCATGAAAATGAGGTAAGCTCTCGAAGCCGCACATTTCTGCGATGCTGCTAATGTTGAGGTCGTTTTCGCTAAGCAACTGCTTCGCTCGGATAATTCGTTTGGTCATGATATAGGCGGTAATATTCATCCCAATTAGCTGCTTAAATACCCGGCTGAAATGGGCAGGTGTGACCGATGCTTGCTTCGAAAGCGTCTTAAGGCCAATGTCCTCACAGAAATGCTGATCGATATAGAGCAAAATTTCCCTCATCCACATCGGGGGAGCGATGGAATCCCCAGTGCTAGGCTTCGTGCCTGAACCTAGATCACGATTCAAAAAAAGCAGGAGTTGAAGAAGCTGCAGCAAGATAGCTTGCCGGTGACCTAAATTCGGATGTTTGAATTCATATTGAATGGATTCCAACCCTGAATCTAAGTTTTGACGTTGTGAGAGTAGAGTTTCAAACTTGTAATTGTGATGTGCTGTGGCTTGCTCGAAACAATGCAAATAAGAGAAAGAGTCACCCAAGTTAGGAGTCTGTACGATGCTGGGGCTGAAATAAATTGCTGTGGACGTTACAGGCGTCTCTTTATCCGGAGTTGCCCGGTGAATCGTATTGCCAGGGATGAGGAAGAGATCGCCTTGTTTCATTTCATAAAACGTGTGATCGATAAAGAAGGTTCCTTTACCTCTATATACATATACAATTTCATACCAGTCGTGGAAATGATCAGGAAGCTCGCTTTGCGAGCTCTTTGTGTTTTTATAGGCAAGTGAAAACGGGAAGGCATCGTTCGCATCGAACACTTTTCGCACGGGATGCATAAGATTCCTCCTTCAAGATAACTCGTAATCTCATGATATCAAAAAAACGTATAAAGATGCTAGATATCGTTATTTCATATGATTTATTTGGTGATACAATAGAAGAAAGCGGTGCCAAAATTTATGGATAATGAAGAGGAGAATCTCTATGCGGATCGATGCACACCAGCACTATTGGAAGATGGATCGGGGTGACTATGGGTGGCTTACACCAGAGCTGTCGGTACTGTATCGTGATTTCCTGCCGAACGACTTATTACCCCACCTGCAACAGCACAACTTGGATCAAACTATTGTGGTTCAAGCGGCGCCCACATTAGAAGAAACGGATTATCTATTATCCCTCAGCGAGGAATCAGATACAATTGCCGGTGTAGTAGGATGGCTCAATCTGAATGATCCTGACTTTCATATTCATTACAAACGATTTAGCCAGCATCCTAAATATGTAGGCTTTAGAGTCATGATTCAAGAAATGCCGGATGCGAGTGCTATACTTGAGCCTCATTTTGTAGAAGCGTTCCGTTATTTTGCTGAAAAAGATGTACCCGTTGATCTGCTAGTCGTATCTCATCAATTGGAGCCGGTGGTTCAGCTTTTGAAGCTGGTTCCAGGTTTACGCGCTGTTATTGATCATATGGCTAAGCCGCGAATTGCGGATGGTGTTATTGAGCCTTGGAAAAGCCAAATGACGGCTATTGCGAAGCATCCAAATATATATTGTAAGCTTTCCGGTATGGTAACAGAAGCCAATCATACAGAATGGAAGCGTGAGGATTTTAGTACTTATATCCAGCATGTCCTCGAGGTATTTGGAACGGAACGTGTTTTATTCGGCAGTGATTGGCCAGTTTGTTTGCTAGCAGCAGAGTACGATGACGTTGTCGATGTGCTTACTCAAGCATTGCCAGGAAATTGGTCGGAAGCAGATAAAGCACGCTTATTCGGATTAAATGCAAAAGAATTTTATAAATTATGAAGTATCGTAAGCTAGGCAAAACCGGACTTGATGTCTCCGTGCTGAGCTTTGGTGCATCCTCACTAGGATCTGTATTCCGTGAAACTAATGAAGAAGAAAGCATCCGAACCGTTCATACAGCAATTGATATGGGCATTAATCTGATTGATGTGTCCCCTTTTTATGGGTTAACCAAGGCAGAGACGGTACTAGGTAAGGCAATAGCTCAATTGGAGCGGGATCGTTTCATCCTGACGACGAAGGCAGGGCGATACGGAGCAGAAGAGTTCGATTTCTCGAAGCAGCGAATTCTAGAAAGTGTCGATGAGAGCTTAAAGCGGCTTCAGACGGATTATATTGATATCTTATATTTACACGATATTGAGTTTGCACCATTTAACGAGATTCTGGAAGGCGCCTTCCCTGCGCTGGATGAATTAAAGCTATCAGGTAAGATTCGTTATTTCGGGGTATCCGGTTTACCGTTATCTATATTTGAAAAAGCATTGGCTCACAAAGAACTGGATTCCGTCTTGTCCTACTGTCACTATAGTTTGAACGATAATTCCTTGCTGGATCTAGTTCCAGTTCTGGAACAGCATGGGGTAGGTTTGGTGAATGCATCGCCGCTGTCGATGGGGCTTCTGAGCACTAAACCAGCGGCGGAATGGCATCCAGCCTCAGGCGAAATTCAGCGACTATGTAAACAGGCTGCTGAACACTGTGCAAGTAAGGGAACTGACATTGCCAAATTGGCTGTGCAGTATGCAACAGCGAACGAACGCATCCCTACGACGCTAGTCAGCACGGCGAACCCTGACAACATTCGCAATAATATTGCGTGGACAGATGAACCAATTGACATGGAGCTGCTTCATGAGGTGCTGGAGATTCTAACCCCCATTCACAATAAGTCTTGGATTAGTGGAAGACCCGAATATAACGAGAAAACCTATGTGTAATCGGACAGGGGGAAACCAGGAATGAGAGCAATCGTATGTGAACAGATCGAGAAGTTTAAGCAAGTAGAAGTACAGGAGCCTAGTCTAAGAGCAGGGGAAGCTATTGTTCGCATCAAAAGGATAGGCATATGCGGGACAGATTTGCATGCGTATAAAGGGAATCAGCCATTTTTTAGCTATCCCCGTGTTCTCGGGCATGAACTGGCTGGTTATATTGAACAGATTGGTGAGGGTGTAACAGGACTAAAAGTCGGTGAGAGCGTCACAGGATTGCAAGAAGGTGAGGGAGTCACAGGACTGCAAATCGGTGATCAAGTAAGCATCGTCCCTTATATGCACTGCGGGACTTGTATTGCTTGCCGGAACGGCAAGACAAACTGCTGCACAGATATGAAGGTGCTTGGCGTACATATCGACGGGGGGATGAGAGAGCTGATCTCCTTGCCAGTCAGCCATCTCATCAAGACCGATGGCCTCACGCTGGACCAAGCAGCTATGTTAGAGCCGCTTAGCATCGGAGCTCACGCAGTGAGAAGATCAGAACTTCGTGCTGGTGAAAACGTGCTCGTGATTGGGGTTGGTCCAATTGGACTCGGCGTTATGATTCTGGCTAGGCAGCGCGGAGCAAACGTCATTGCGATGGACATTAACGATGAGCGGTTAGCCTTTTGCCGTGATTGGGCAGGCATCGATCATACGATTAATGCCTTACAGCAGCCGATGGAGCAGCTAGCTGCGCTCACGAACGGCGAATATCCTACTGTCGTCTTCGATGCGACAGGGAACGCTAGGTCGATGACTGATTCGTTCGGACTTGTCGCACATGGCGGCAAACTCGTGTATGTCGGACTTGTTAAGGCCGATATCACCTTCCATGATCCCGACTTTCATAAACGGGAGCTGACCTTAATGAGCAGCCGCAATGCGACCATGGAGGATTTCGACACCGTACGTGCCGCCATGCAAGACGGCATCATCGACATCGAACGATACATCACGCACCGCGCGACATTCGAGGACATGATTGATCAGTTCGAGACTTGGCTGAAGCCAGAATCGAAGGTCATCAAAGCGATCGTTAGTTTGTGAAAATGAAAAAGGCACGCTCAGGCGGCGTTGAGGTTTGTTTAGGTACCATTCTCAACTCGGCTCAACTTCCCGGGCTTTCTAGCTCTGCTACGAAAGCAGAAGCCGCGGTTGATAGCGGCATATTTTTTAATGTGATAATACCGATCTTAGTCGACGGAATGATAGCGTCAATATTCACCTCAAACAAGCTTCCATCTGCCAGTTCCTTCGCTACAAATTCTTTGGTTACGAAGGAAACGCCAAAACCGATCTTTGCGAATTCAATGAGTAAATCCACGCTGCCGAGCTCAATTTCCGGTTCCAACAGCAAGCCATTTTCACTGAACAGACGGGTGACGAATTTCCGTGATGAGCTATTACTCGAAAATAAGATGATTGGGTAGGTTAACAGCTTAGCAAGGGAGACTTTTCCCAATGACAGCTCCCGGTATTTTGGCCCCGTTACGAAGCAATCCTGAATAGTAATGCCTTCTCGCACCTGCAATTGATCATCTAGAATAGGCGTCCTGACAATGCCAATATCAATCTTGCCTTCTTTCAGATGCTTCACAATTTCCGGTGTCGTTCCGTGAACTAAGTTAATCTGTACATGCGGATACTGTACGTGAAATGACTCCAAGAAAGGGAGCAGATAGTGTTTACACAAGGAGTCACTGCCGCCAATTTTGATTTCTCCGCTAGAGAAATTACGAAGCTCACTTAATTTCTCTTCAGCGAGTGAAATGAAATTGTACGCCTGTTCGATATAGGAAAACAGCACAGCGCCTTCCTTGGTAAGCTCGACGCCTTTGGACGTTCTGGCAAACAGCTGCAGCCCCAAAGTATCCTCCAACAATTTGATCGAATGAGAGACGCTGGGCTGTGTAATGTACAGCTCTTTTGCTGCTTTAGATAAGCTGCCAGTTTTGGCAGTCAGATAAAATACTTTATAAAGTTCAAAATTCACCATATAGACACCTTCTATAGCGAGTATCGAAACTATCAATTATTTGAATGCTTCATCTATCCTTATAATAAAGAGTAGATGGAATTAATACAACCAAATTGATGGAGGCGAATCTCTTTTGAATCAGACAACTGTTGGCATTGAAGAGTTAAGCATCAATACAATTAGAACGCTTACAATCGATGCAGTCGAGAAAGCGGCTATGGGTCATCCTGGTATGCCGATGGGCGCGGCGCCTATGGCGTATGCACTTTGGACACGGCACTTAAAGCACAATCCGACGAATCCCAAATGGGTTGATCGTGATCGATTTGTTCTATCCGCAGGACACGGTTCGATGCTGCTTTACAGCCTACTGCACCTAAGTGGTTATGATGTAACCCTTGACGACATTAAGGAATTCCGTCAATGGGGAAGCCGCACACCCGGGCATCCCGAGTATGGTCATACGGCAGGTGTTGAAGCGACAACGGGACCACTTGGCCAAGGGGTTGCAATGGCTGTCGGAATGGCAATGGCCGAAGCCCATCAGGCTTCTGTTTACAATAGACCGAACTTCCCAATCGTTGATCACTTCACGTATGCTATTTGCGGAGATGGCGATTTGATGGAAGGTGTTTCCTCCGAAGCTGCTTCCTTGGCAGGTCATTTGAAATTGGGTAAGCTAATTGTGCTCTACGATTCAAATGATATTTCGCTCGACGGCGAGTTGAATATGTCGTTCTCTGAAAATATTCGGACGCGTATTGAATCCTATGGTTGGCAATACTTACGTGTGGAAGAGCAAAACAACGTCGAGGCGATTTCTGCCGCGATCGAAGAAGGCAAAGCGGATCTGGGTCGTCCAACCCTGATTGAGATTAAAACAACGATCGGCTTCGGCAGTCCGAACAAAGCCGGCAAAGGCGGCCACGGCGGCACGCACGGCTCGCCGCTAGGCAAAGAAGAGCTGATGCTGACGAAGCAAGCTCTGGGTTGGCCGCTTGAGCCGGACTTCTACGTTCCGGCTGAGGTCTATAAGCACTTCGCCCAGCACAAAGAACTGGGCGCTCAAGCCCAAATCAGCTGGGAGCAGCTGTGGCACAGCTACCAGGCTGCGGACCCCGAGCTCGCTCAGCAATTCGAGCTCGCGAGCCGCGGCGACCTTCCAGCGGACTGGAACGCCGATGTGCCGCGCTTTACCCCAGAGAGCGGCGCTATCTCGACGCGCACAGCTTCTGGCAAAGTGATTAACGGCTTGGCGAAGCGGGTACCTCAGCTAGTAGGCGGCTCCGCCGACCTAGCGAGCTCCAACTTCACCATGATTAACGACGCCGCGGCATTCAGCGCCGCCGATTACAGCGGCCGCAACTTCTGGTTCGGCGTCCGTGAGTTCGCCATGGGCGCAGCATTGAACGGCATGCTGCTGCACGGCGGATTGCGCGCTTTCGGCGGAACGTTCCTCGTGTTCAGCGACTATTTGCGCGGCGCGATTCGCTTGTCCGCGCTCATGAAGCTCCCTGTTGCGTACGTGTTTACGCATGACAGCATCGCTGTCGGCGAAGACGGTCCTACGCATCAGCCGATCGAACAGATCCCATCCCTGCGGATGATTCCGGATCTGACGCTGTTCCGTCCTGCGGACGCTAACGAAACCGCAGCGGCTTGGGAGTATGTTCTGGGGGCGAAGGAAGGCCCGTTCGTATTCGCGCTTTCGCGTCAGAATTTGCCGGTGCTTCCGGGCACGGATCATCTTGCTTATGCTCATATTCATCAAGGAGCTTATATTTTATCCGATGTTGACACATCAGCGACACCTGATATCCAACTCATCGCAACGGGTTCTGAAGTGAGCTTAGCACTTGACGTGAAGAAGCAGTTGGCGCAAGATGGTATTGGGGCTCGTGTTATTTCCATGCCAAGCCGTGAATTGTTCGAGCAGCAGCCTGAAGAGGTGCGGAATGCCATCCTTTTACCACAAGTAAAAGCAAATGTAGTCATTGAGATGGCCTATCCTGCTGGATGGGAAGAGATTACGGGAGGCGATGGCTTCGTTGTTGGCATCCGTAAATTTGGTGCATCAGCGAAGGCAGATCGAGTAATTCGTGAATACGGCTTTACAGCAGATGCAATCGTTCAACAAATCAGACAGAAGTATTTCCAATAAGAGCCCACAAAAGGGAGAAAAGGTAGGGATACAGGATGAAATTGTTTATCGACACGGCCAATGTAGACGAAATTCGCAAAGCTCACGCGTTAGGCGTTGTAGCAGGAGTAACAACCAACCCTTCATTGATTGCTAAAGAAGGTAGAGATTTCTTCGAAACAGTGAAAGAAATTATCTCCATTGTCGGCGATGTACCGATTAGTGCAGAAGTCGTTTCACTGAAAGCAGACGAAATGGTTGAACAGGGCAAGAAGCTTGCTAAACTAAGCCCAAATGTTGTTATTAAGCTTCCAATGACGTTGGATGGACTTCAAGCGACTAGCGTGTTCAGATCAATCGGCATCCCAACGAACGTAACCTTGATCTTCAGCTCGACACAAGCTTTACTTGCTGCACGCGCAGGAGCAACTTACGTATCGCCATTTATTGGACGTTTGGATGATATCAATCAAGTTGGTATGAATCTAATTAAAGAAATCAGCCAAATTTTCCAAGTACACGGTATCAAATCCGAAATTATCTCTGCTAGTGTTCGTCACTCCGCTCACGTGATTGAAGCGGCGCTTGCAGGGTCACATATCGCTACAGTGCCTTATAAAGTTATCGAGTCCATGAGCAAGCACCCGCTGACAGACGCGGGGATCGAGAAGTTTTTGGCAGATTGGGAAGGCGCAAAACAAGAAAAGTTTTAAGCGTAGGAAGACTCGCAGTAAGAAGCGGGTCTTTTTTCTCGTCCTAGGATATAGTAAATGTAAGTTTTTATTCGGAGTTATAGAAGGAGTCATTTCACCATGATTATTAGCGATGTTGAGCATTTTGAGCAGGAACGTCATTTGTGGCCACCGGCCGTATCGCGGGGTATCGATTACATTTTGAATCGCAAGTTAGGTGAGGCGGAAGTTGGGAGATATGATCTTGAAGGTGATAAGGGACATTTGATGTTTGCCAATGTACAGGAAGTTGTGACCCGTCCCATTGAGGAGCAGATGCCGGAGTCCCATATGATATATACGGATATTCAGTTTCTAGTAAGCGGGGAGGAAAGGCTTAGTTTCTACAAGCTGAATCCTAACGCGAAAGTCGTCGATGATAAGTTCGACTCCCATGATATTGCTTTTTATAAATCGGATCCCTCCCAGCAAGAAACGGAAATTCTTTTGAAGTCAGGTATGTTTGCGGTTTGCTTTCCCTCTGACATTCACCGTCCGAACGGTTCCATTACGGAGTCAAAGAGCAACAAAAAGATCGTCATCAAGATCCACAGAGATCTTCTCCAGCTTTAACTTTATCTCAAAATAATAGGAAAAGAGTCCGTGTTTCACGGGCTCTTTTCACTATACCTTCTCAATTTCTAGCCCCTACTCGTAAGCATCCTCGCCTGCTTCCATTTACCAAAGCGATAATAAAGTAAGTTCAACGCAGCCGCAACACTGAAGCTAACCGGAAAGCTCCACCAGATCACATCAAATCCATATTTGTTCGCCAACACAGTAGCAAGCGGAATTCGAACAAGCAGCAGGGCAATAAAGGCAACAATAAGCGGGAACACAACAGCCCCTGCAGAACGAACTACACCGGCAACGACGTTAAACACGCCAAAGATAATAAACGACCATAGCGTTATATTATTAATATGTACCCCAATTGCGATCGCTTTGCCCTCAGGAGGAAGGAAGAAACTGACGACCTCTCGGTTGAACAAATGAAGAAGAACGACAATAAGTCCCGTCATCATGATGTTAACCCCAACACCGGTCCACGTAATTCGATTCACCCGATCCCATTTCCCAGCACCAATATTCTGCGCGGCCATGGAAGTCACAGCCCCTCCAATCGCCATCGCGGGCATTTGCACATAGCTCGATATTTGCATCGCAACGCCGAAGGCAGCGGTTGATTCAGAACCATAGGAGTTCACGAGATGGATGAGAATTAAGTTGCTTAAGGAAACCACGACCATATTTAATCCCATCGGCAGTCCTTTTTGAATCAGAGTCCGAATGATCATCCAATTAATGCGAAGCAGGGGAATATCCTTTTTCGTAATCCGCAGAAAATACTTTTTCTGATACAAATACACAATCAACAGCACGAAGCTGATTAGCTGTGCCACAAAGGTAGCGACAGCCGAGCCGGCTATCCCCATTTTCGGAAAAGGCCCCATGCCTTGAATGAGCAATGGATTCAACACAATGTCCAAAGCGGCAGACAATAACAGGAAATAGAAAGGAGTCTTTGCGTCACCTGAACCCCGTAATATGGCCATAATGAGATTAAAGCCGAACATAAATGGAACACCAGCGAAAATGATTCGCGTGTATGTAACGGCAAGATCCTTAACATCCGCAGGTGTATTCATCCACCCCAGAATGGTATGGGAGAAAAGCAGCCCGAATAAGGCAACGACGATGGAAAGAATGAGGAAAAAGACGGCGCTGGTGCCGACAACTTTTTTAGCTTCTTCTACCTTTTGTCCTCCGAGATTTTGACCAATCATGATAACGGCGGCCATTGCAATGCCGAAAATAGAGCTAATTAAGAAGAACATGATAATGTTGGCATTGGACGTCGCCGCAAGCCCACCTTCACCGAGGTACTTGCCAATCCATATGGCATTAATAGAACCATTAAGCGTCTGGAGCACATTACCTAACAGAATCGGTAACGAAAATAAGATCAACGTCTTGGCAATCGGGCCTTCCGTCAAAGATGGGCGCGGCTTCTTAGTAGTATTCTCGCTCATGTGGAATCTCCTTGTTATTCATTCAGATACAAGCATTTAAAGTTCTTCATTCATTATACCTTCTTCCATCTCATTCCAAAAATAATTGCGTATTTTACAAATGATCCCTCTATCAATTGGACACAAACTATTTTTTTTAGTAGAGTAGAGGATAAGTCTGGTTGACATATAGATTGTGGGCTTATATAGGTGGGGGGAAATTCAGATGCTTCGTCTTGGTGAAAAAATAATAGTAATTGCCGATAGTTTAGAACAGAATCTGCCAATAGGCGGATATGGATATATTATTGCTTACGACCGGAATAACGATAACATTTTCGACTACGTCGTTCGCGTCCCCAAGGATAATAAACACTATTACGTACCTGCGTCAGATATCGAGCTTGAAGAAGTTCTTCTCCATCAGCAGGCGGATCAAGTCGAGAGAGAAGCGTTAATTGATTTCGCGCTAGCAACGAAGAATGAAGAGCTGTTTCGTAAAATTATGAACGGTGAGCCAAGTGGACAACAGGAAGTAGAACGAGATAAAGATGTTCAGTCAACCGAAGATTTCATTAAACAAATCGGCCTGAAGGCCTGGATTTAATACATGTTTCATCAAACACCAAAACCCGCCTAGTGCTCACTAGTGCGGGTTTTGTTTTATTAGTGTGTTTATGTATACAAAAGAAGCTGCTTGAGAATCATGGTTTTTGGGTTGCTAAAATCATGAAATGGTGGTACATTAATATCCGAACATAAAACTATTTTAGTATTCTAGTTCTGAGGTGCGCAAATGGATGCCAAAAAATTGTTAATTATGGAATCGGCGAAGAAATCTTTTTCACTTTTTGGGTACAAAGGTACAACGATGGATCAAATCGCCAAAATAGCCGGTGTCGGTAAGGCGACGATCTATACGTTTTTCGCGAATAAGGAAGATCTATTGCATGAAATTGTACAGTCGTTAATTGCCGAAATGAAGGCAGTCGCCGATAAAGCTATTGCAGAGGGAGCAACACCCTTCGAGAAAATTCATAGTGCGATTTATGGGGTTCTCGTTTTTCGCAAAGAGCATGAGCTGCTCATCCAATTGGCTCACGAGGTTCAACAATTTGGCAGTCCGGTAACGATCGAAGCGATGGCCAGTATCGAAACAGAAGTGATCCAGTTCATGAGTGAACATATGGAACGCGCGATACATAACGGCACGATGAAGACCTGTGACCCGAAAATGACAGCTTTCATTTTATTCAAGCTGTATGTCGCTTTAGTTTTTGATTGGGAGAAGCAGAAGCAGAACGTGCCATTAACCGACGAGCGGATTATGAGCACGCTGCAGTTGTATTTTGATAACTTTCTGATTAAGTAATTTTTCTCATTTTTTATTTCATGGAGGGGTAATTATGCGTTTTATTAGACCAATGGTTTATTCCGCGATGGCGATTATCATCGGAACGAGTGCATTTCTTTTAACAACCAAACAGGCAACTAGCCAAACAGATGTCGTTAATCAGCTGCATCCTACGGCTTATATTGAATCGAACGAAGTAAGTGCCAGCTTCAAAGTGGGCGGAAGAGTCACCGAAATCCTCGTGAAAGAAGGGGATGTCGTGAAAAAAGGGCAAGTGCTGGCCCATCTGCAAAGCACCGAGATTGAAGCTAAAGTCGAGCAGGCCAAAGCGGCCGTCGCGCTCGCTAAAGGCAAAATCGCTGAGGCGCAAGGAGCTACCGCGACCGCTCAAGCGAAGAAGCAGCAAGGCATTGCCGGTGTCAACGTGACGGCTGATACAGCCGAGCAGCAAGTTGAACAGGCCAAAGCAGCTGTTAGCGCGGCACAAGCCAAAGTGGATGGGCTGCATAATGGGGCGCGTCCGGAGGAGAAGAAGCAAGCTGAGATTCAGTTCCAAGCGGCTTCCGAAGTATACACCATTGCTGAGCAAAACTTGAATCGGATGAAAGCGATGCTGGAGCAAGGGCTTGTTGCTCAGGCTGATGTGGATAAAGTGAAGGTGAGCTTCGAAGAAGCGAAAACGAAACGCGATCTGGCTCAGCAGCAGCTAAACATGGCGAATCAAGGACCTCGTGAGGAAGAAATTCGCGGAGCGGAAGCTTTGCTAGCCCAAGCGCAAGCGTCCTTGAAGCTGGCTGAAGCCAATCGCGGAAACGTGCAGGTGAGACAGGGCGATGTAGCGGCTGCAACAGCAGCTGTGCAGCAAGCTCAAGGTGCAATTCAATCCGCACAATCCGGTGAACAGCAAGCGAAAGCGGCTCAGCTGGAAGCAGAGACTTACTTGAGCTACACAGAGTTAGTTGCACCCACTGATGGGGTCATTCTTAGTCAATCTGCACAGGTGGGCGAGCTTGTAGGCTCTGGATTTCCTGTACTCTCGGTCGAGTCGACGGAGAAACGTTGGGCTAAGTTTTACTTGCCAGAGACATCTATTGCAGGACTGAAAGTAGGCAACAACATCAGCATGACCATGCTGTCAACGGGCGAGAAAATCGTTGGTACAGTTAAAACTGTAGCGGCTGCGCCGGATTTTGCAATCAAGAAAGCGACACAAACCTCAGGCGAAACGGACATTCGTTCGTTTGGGATCAAAATCGAACTGAACACATTGCCGAACACAGCAACAACAGGGATGACCTTGCAATGGAACGGTAAAACGGAAGGATGATGAAGGAGATGGATCTTCAGATTGGCAAGCTAATTACAGAAGAATGGAAGCACATTCTGAAGGACCGACGTCTTTTTCTGATCTTGTTCTTCGTTCCGATTCTTTATACGGTGCTGTTCGGATCGATTTACTTACACCATAAAGTGACCGAAATGGCCACTGTTGTTATCGATGAAGACCAAAGTCCACTTAGTCGTCAAATTATTCAAGCCTTCGAGCAGAGTGAAACGTTCCAGATCAAGAAGGAATATCACTCGGAGGAAGATGTGAAGCGGGCGCTTTCATCAGGAGAGGCCAAGGTAGGCCTCGTCATTCCTTCTAATTTCGAAGCGAAGCTGAAACATGGCGAAACGCTGCCGCTGCTTACACTGATCGACGGCAGCAACATGATGATTTCGAACTCTGCTACCAAAGGGGCGGGCGAAGTCATCTCAACCTTCAGCATGGGTTACTCACAAAAAAAGCTCCAACTAAAGCAAGGACTTCAGAACGAGGAAGTGATGAACACCCTTTCTCCGATTCCTTTCCGATATCGCATTATGTACAATTCAGCTTTCAATTATAGTGACTTTATGCTGTACGGACTTGTTGGTGCGATTCTACAGCAAGTTCTGTTTCTTGGCATTGCCTTAACCATCACTCGCGAGAAAGATGCTGGGACGTGGCAGCGGTTCGAGGCATGGCGAAGAAATCCATGGCGCATTGCTTACGCGAAGACAGCTCCGTACTTCTTAATCAATTTCTTTAACACAGCCGTTACCTTCGTCATCGCTTTGTATGCCTTTGGTACACCTATGAGCGGCAGTTTGCTAGTCGGTTTGGCCATCGTTGTGAGCTTTACCTTTGCCGTCAGCGGTATTGGTTATCTGATCAGCTTGTTCTCGAGCAATCAGCTCGGGGCAACTCAGACTGCAATGTTAATTGCGGTGCCTTCCTTTATGCTATCGGGGTTCACTTGGCCATTCGAAGCTATGCCTAAAGTGCTGCAGGTGCTCGGCCATATGCTTCCGCTCACTTATTTTTTAGATGGCGTTCGCAACGTATTTGTTAAAGGAAATGACTTTGCCGTCATTTGGCATGATTGCGTTTCATTGATTTTGACTGGTGCACTCACTTATTTCATTGCTATGTTGCTAACTAGATTCATTATTTTCTCTAAAAAGAAATCAAAAGATGCCGCTGCGGGCACGCAAACTGTGCTGCCATCCGGATCGAATATCTCGTTATAACCGAAGAGGAAGGAAGCGATTTTTTTGAAAAAAACGCTCATAAGTTTATCTGCAGCCCTGTTACTCCTTTCAAGCACAACGCAAACTCTTGTTTTCGCCGATAATGTCCAAGATCCAACTCAAAATGTATACGTCAGCGTAGACGTTCTAGAAACCGTATCTTCCGTAGATTTGACATATGTACTGGATAAAGCACTGAAAGATTCCCATAACCTTGCCTTGCTAACGCTAAAATACGCAGCTCAAGGCAGTAAAAAGGGCGATCTGGAACAGCAAATGAACGAAATGGGATCAGCCTCGATGACGCCCGGACATTTACCGAGCACTCCTGCAGAGGTGACCAACACGGGGAATCCACAGCTCCCTAACCTAACAAATCCAACCGATATCGCCTGGACCGTCATGCAAAATAGTGCGATGAACCAGATGATGCAGGGGATGGGAGCTCTTGCTGGCGGCATGAATAAAATCATATCCTCTCAACGTGCGCAAATGAGTACAGCAGCGCATCAACTCGGGACCGATGGGCGGAACTCGCTGCTGCAGTCAGATGAAGCTAAGGCGGGCATTCGCTTGCAAACCATCGCGCAATATGTGCAGCTATTAGCCCAGAAGAAGCAGCTTGATTTCATGAATGAATACCAGGTTGTGATGGAGAAGGACCTGCTGAAAGCTACGCTTTTCGCGCAGCAAGGGTTAGCATCACCTGATGATGTGCAGACGGTGCAGAAAGCCATCAATAAGCAAAAGGACGATAACGCAACATTGCTTAATAACTATCGGTTGGGACTTGTGCAGCTTTCGACGGACATTGGGATTTCCTATGACCCTAATCTAGTCATCAAGGATATCGAGTCCATTTCAGTGGATCCCATTTCGGAGACAGACATGACCACCTTATTGAAGGCTTCTTATCAGATGAAAACAGCCGGCAATAACATCGACGAAGCTGTATGGGAAACGGGTCACACGGTTATCCAGAATACGTATGGCGAAATGTATCAAGGCGTTAATCTAGCCATAAACGGGCAGAAAAATGAGCAAACCAAGCTTGAACTAACCAAGAAAATTCAAGCGACGTACAACGATGCCAAGAATGCGTATCAAGCCGTTCTCACAGAACAGCGGAACTTGAATGATGTGCAGGCCGATTTGACTAAAATGAAGTTTCGCTATAGCGTTGGCGTCATCTCCAAGCATGATCTGAATAAATTCGAAATCAAAGTCCGTCAGAATGAAACGACCTTAGCCGCTGCTAAGCTCAAGTATTACGTGTTAAAAGAAAAAGCGAAAGCGATGGATACGGGATTTATCCAATAATTCTTGACCACAAAGCAACCACAGCTTCTTTTTAGCGACGGCCTCCTAGCCAAGCTGAGAAGAAAGCTGTGGTTTTTGATTTGTGGTTTTTTCTGGATTGAGTTCGTAAAATATCTGGGATATAATGAAAAGAATGACTAAATGCTGATTAATTAAAGGGGTGTAGAAAACTTGAGCATAACGAAAACAGATGTCGAGCACGTTGCGAAGTTGGCTAGACTCGACCTGAGTGATAACGAGAAAGAACTATTTACTGAACAGCTAAATGCCATTTTAAAATATGCCGAGCAGCTGAATGAGTTGAATACCGAAGGTGTTATTCCGACCAGTCATGCCATGCCGTTAGTCAACGTCATGCGTGAAGATGTCACGAAACCATCGCTGCCTATTGAGAAAGTGATGCTGAACGCACCCGATCACGAAGACGGGCAATTCAAAGTCCCAGCTGTTTTAGAATAAGAACCATATGAAAGGAAGTGCCTGTCGTTGTCTTTGTTTGATTTAAACCTACAGCAAATTCACGCGAAGCTTCAAGGCAAAGAACTTAAAGTTGCCGATCTCGTGGATCAATCCTATACAAGAATACAACAAGTGGAAAGCAAGGTTCGCGCCTTTCTTACATTAGATGAAGAGAACGCTAGACAAGCTGCCGCCAAGTTGGACGAGCAGTTCGCGAGCAGCAATGAACGTGGCCATTTATTCGGCCTTCCGATTGGGATCAAAGATAACATGGTTACCGAAGGTTTGAAAACGACCTGTGCAAGCAAAATCTTATCGAACTTCACGCCGATCTATGATGCAACAGTGGTTAGCAAGCTCAAGGATGCTCAAACCGTTACGATCGGCAAGCTCAACATGGATGAATTCGCCATGGGCGGCTCCAACGAGAACTCCGCTTTCCATCCGTCCCACAATCCGTGGAACACGGATTACGTACCAGGAGGCTCCAGTGGCGGCTCCGCTGCAGCAGTTGCTGCAGGCGAAGTGTACTTCGCGCTGGGTTCAGACACTGGCGGCTCCATTCGCCAGCCAGCCGCTTATTGCGGTATCGTCGGGCTGAAGCCGACGTACGGACTTGTGTCCCGCTATGGTTTAGTCGCGTTCGCGTCCTCACTCGACCAGATCGGGCCGCTGACGAAGAACGTTGAAGACTCCGCCTACCTGCTCCAAGCCATCGCCGGCTACGACCCGAAGGATTCCACGTCTGCGAAAGTGGATATCCCTGATTACCTCAGCGCATTGACTGGTGATATCAAAGGTCTGCGCATCGGCGTACCCAAAGAATACATGGGCAATGGTATCGACCCGGCCGTCAAAGAGAAAGTGCTTGAAGCGCTCAAAGTGCTTGAAGGCTTAGGCGCTGTATGGGAAGAAGTGACGCTGCCTCATTCTGAGTATGCCGTAGCGACTTACTACTTGCTCGCTTCTTCCGAAGCGTCCTCGAACCTTGCGCGCTTTGACGGCGTGCGTTACGGTGTGCGTTCGGACAACGCTCGCAACTTGCTGGACTTGTACCATATGTCACGCAGCGAAGGCTTTGGCCCCGAGGTCAAACGCCGCATCATGCTGGGAACCTATGCGTTAAGCTCAGGTTACTATGATGCTTACTATTTGAAAGCACAGCAAGTCCGCACCCTGATCAAGCAAGATTTTGATCAAGTGTTCGAGAAATTCGACATCATCATCGGACCAACGGCTCCGACACCTGCTTTCAAAATCGGTGAGCAAAGCAGTGATCCACTCACGATGTATTTGAACGATATCATGACCATTCCGGTCAGTTTGGCGGGCATTCCTGCGATTAGCGTACCTTGCGGATTCGTGAACGAACTTCCCGTTGGCCTGCAAGTCATCGGCAAAGCGTTGGATGAAGCTACCCTTTTGCGTGTAGCCCACGCTTTCGAGCAGCATACAGATCATCATAAGCAGCGCCCGCAATTGTAGGTTAATAGTTCATGAGTAACGAAGGAGGCATTCATTTTGTCGGCAACAGATACCCAATTTGAAACTGTAGTCGGTCTTGAAGTTCACGTAGAGCTTCATACCGCTTCCAAAATATTTTGCAGTTGTGCAACCTCATTCGGAGCACCTCCGAATACGAATACATGTCCGGTTTGTTTAGGTCACCCGGGTGTACTTCCGGTACTTAACCGTCAAGCAGTCGAATATGCGATGAAAGCCGCTATGGCACTGAATTGTACGATTTCTACACACAGTAAATTTGACCGTAAAAACTACTTTTACCCGGATTCACCGGACGCTTACCAAACTTCGCAATATGATCAGCCGATCGGCTTGAACGGTTGGATCGATATCGAAGTGAATGGAGAAAGCAAACGTATCGGCGTGACTCGCGTTCATCTAGAGGAAGATGCAGGTAAGCTAACACACGTAGACGGTGGTTACACCTCTCTTGTGGATTTGAACCGTGCGGGAACACCTCTGATTGAAATCGTATCCGAGCCCGATCTGCGTTCACCAGAGGAAGCGCGGGCTTATCTGGAGAAGCTAAGAGCGATCATGATCTATTGCGACGTTTCCGATGTGAAAATGGAGGAAGGCTCACTGCGCTGTGATGCTAACATCAGCTTGCGTCCATTCGGGCAAGAAAAATTCGGCACGAGAGCCGAACTGAAGAACATGAACTCGTTCCGTGGTGTCCAAAAAGGACTCGAGTACGAGGAATACCGCCAAGCGGAAATTCTTCGCAGTGGCGGTGAAGTCGAACAAGCAACCCGTCGCTGGGATGATGCAAAAGGAATGACTTTGGCAATGCGCGGCAAAGAAGACGCGCATGACTACCGCTATTTCCCGGATCCGGATCTCGTCAGCTTGTATATCGACGATGCTTGGAAAGCTAGCGTCAAAGCCTCTATCCCTGAATTGCCAGACGCGCGTAAAGCGAGATACAGCAGTGAGTACGGGTTACCGAGCTATGATGCTGATGTAATCACTTCGTCCATGAAGTTGGCTAATTTCTTCGAAGAGAGCTTGCAATATACCAAAGATGCCAAAGCGGTTTCGAACTGGATCATGGGCGATCTACTTGGGTATTTGAACGCGAATAGCCTGGAACTTGCCGATGTGAAAATCACGGGTAAAGGCTTAGGTGAGATGATTGGTCTGATTGAGAAAGGCACAATCTCCACCAAAATCGCCAAAACCGTATTCAAGGAAATGATCGAATCCGGCAAAGAGCCGCAAAAGATCGTTGAAGAGCAGGGGCTTGTACAAATCAGCGACGAAGGTGCTATCAAGGCCATTGTCCAGCAAGTTGTCGAGAACAGTCCACAATCAGTAGCTGATTTCAAAGCCGGCAAGGAAAAAGCAGTGGGCTTCTTAGTCGGGCAAGTCATGAAAGAAACCAAAGGTAAAGCTAATCCAGGGCTCGTCAACAAATTAATTGTGGAGTGCCTGAACAGTAAATGATGAAGGTTGAAGTGGTGATCCGATGTTATGGACGCCACTTTTTTCAGTTAATCTAGAGAGGAGGACTCTGCATGTCCATTCAACGACTACTATTGGAAACCAACGAGGATATCTTGGTCCTGTTATCTCTACAAATCGCTTCCTATCGCGTGGAAGCTGATCTTATTGGCTTTGATGACATCCCGCCGCTGAGGGATGGGATCCACTCTTTACGCGAAGCGGAGGAAACATTTTATGGCTTTTACGTTCAGGAGAATGATGAGCCCACACTTGCTGGGGCCATATCCTATTCCCGAGAAGGTTGTATAGTCACGATCTGCCGAATGATGGTGCATCCGAATTTTTTTCGCCGTGGGATTGCTAGGTCACTTTTACAACATATACTAATGGATCAACAGTTAAATGGAGCAACGCGTTTTATTGTATCCACCGGAACGGAGAATTTACCTGCTATTCAGTTATACGAGAGTTTCGGTTTCGCCGTACGTCGAGTATTCACAGTTCCTCCGGGAATAAGCTTAACCACTTTCGAACGGCCTGCCATCATCTCCTAAATATATTTTCAGTGGTTCTCGCTATCTTGTGTGATACAAGGCACTATCAGTATGAAAAAAGGGAGCGGTTACACGATGAGCAATCCTTGGGTTATTGATCAACTCCATATTACGATACGGTTAGTTCTGGCACTTTTTCTAGGTGGATTAATCGGGTTTGAGAGGGAGGTCAGCAGTCATGCAGCTGGCCTTCGTACGCATATTTTAGTTTGCGTGGGCTCTGCCCTTGTTATGTTGCTTTCCATGTATGGGTTTAGTGCCTTTGTGAACGAAGTGAATGTCCGTATTGATCCTTCGCGTTTAGCTGCACAAGTTATTAGCGGTATCGGATTCTTAGGTGCTGGAACGATTATCTTTAATGGGAGATCCATTACGGGGCTTACGACAGCGGCTTCACTTTGGGTAGTTGCGGGTATCGGCCTTGCCATTGGGGCTGGCTTCTATTATCCGGCTGTTCTAGCATGTTTTATGGTGCTCATCTCCTTGTGGATCTTGAATAAAGTGGAACATAAATATTTTAACGGCAAGAAAATTCGTATTCTCAAAATACTGGCGATTGATCAACCGGGGACACTAGGACTTATTACGACCCTACTTGGTAAACAGAAAGTTGACATCCGTAAGATCTCAATGGAAGAACAAGAGAGCGACAGTAAACCGAATCATGTTCAAATTACATTCCATGTCACCATTCCTAAGCCGTCCATAATCGAGACGGTTCTTGAAGAAATCAATCAAATGAAAGGGGTTACCGGCGTTACCCTCGAAAAAAGTAAAAATTGAAGGGGTCAGCCTATGGGAAGCGTCTAAGCTTTTGGACGAACAGAAAGGGGGGAAGTCAGGCATGGACAAAATGACGGATGAGCAGCTGATCGACCGGGTCCGTCAAGGTCACTCCGATGCTTACCGTGTATTGGTAGAACGGCATAAAAGCTACATCTATACATTGGTATACCGCATGGTCCCGCATAAGGAAACTGCTGAAGACTTAACCCAAGAAGTGTTCGTTAAGCTGTTTCGTTCATTAGCTCATTTTCGTGGGGATGCGAAGTTCACAACTTGGCTTTATCGCATGACGACGAATCTCGTGACTGACTTTCGGCGTTCGCAGAAACGTAAGCCCTATGAAGCGCTTCTCGATAAAATGAAGGGCTGGTTTACGGATGCACGTGAGCAGCCTGAGGAAATGGCTATGCGGAAGGATGAGCAGGAGCGTATGCAGGCTCTGCTTTCCGAACTGCCAGACAAGTATAGATTAATTATGTATTTGTTTCATTATAAGCAGCTCTCGTACCAAGAAATGTCTGAGGTGACCGGGCTGCCCATGAAAACGTTGGAAACTAGACTCTATCGGGGAAAAGCGATGCTAAAAGAAAAATGGTTGGAGGTGAATGCACATGATTCCCAAACATCAGGAAGACACACGGCTCACGCAATACCTAAATAAATTGCTGGACGAGATGCCGCTTAGTGAACCAAGCCCAATGTTGACGGAGCGTGTGATGCGCAGGGTACAATCTGCAGAAATTCCTGAGAATCCAATTAATCATCAAGTTGGCAAAAGAAAACAATGGGTGAACAGTTTTGTTGCGATAGCCGCGACTGTACTCCTCATGCAATCAGGGATTATCAACAAAATTATGAATATAGATACGGGGATCGCTCAGATAACAACTTATATCCAACATTTATCCCGAATTTTGTAAATCATATATAGGAGGTATTTAAGTGAATCTTCCCAAAGACAATTCGCACATTCCGGAGTATTCGCCCAATCCATCTTTTCAACACTATGCTCCTTATTATCAAGCTCCTAAGAAGCGCAAATGGGTCGCAGGCATTCTATCGTTCATTGTCCCGGGAACTGGACACTTTTACTTAGGCCTTATGCAGCGCGGTCTATTTATTATGATGCTTCTCATTCTCGATATTTTTATTATCACATCTATCACTACTCGGTCTGACACAAGTGTACCTATGGTAACGCTTTTTGCATTGTTCATTCCAGTCATATACTTCTACAATCTATTCGATGCGCTTCAAACCACGGACAATGTGAACCGGCGTAATGAGCTTGGGGAATTTGCGGCTGAACTCTATAACAATGAAGATCCTTTACAGAAACTAATCAAAGGCACAAACTTAGGTGTTATTCTTATTGCGGCTGGTGTATTATTTTTTCTTCTCAGCAACAAACCTCGTTGGTTCACAGGGCTCTTTGATCTCATGGGCTCGTATATTGGATCGGTTATCCTCGTCCTTGCTGGTTTGGCTATGTATGTACTAGATTCCCGTAAAAATAAATAGCCAAATGGTGCTATATGCGCAACCATCATTGACAAAAGTCAATTAACACACGTACAATATAATGTAAGGTTTTAATGACTAACATCAGGTGGTGAGTACCATGGCAGCACAATTAGAACAGGCTTTAGCTAAGTTGAAAACAACAGGTGTTCGGATGACGCCGCAGCGGCATGCTATTCTATCCTTTTTGCTGGACTCCATGACTCATCCGACAGCAGATGACATTTACAAGTCTCTTGAATCGAAATTTCCTAACATGAGCGTTGCGACTGTTTACAATAATCTTAAAGTATTTATTGAATCGGGACTCGTTCGGGAACTGACTTATGGAGACAGCTCGAGTCGCTTTGATGCGGATATGACGGACCATTATCATGCTGTTTGTGAGTTGTGTGGGAAGATTTCGGATTTTGAGTATCCGCCACTTTCGGATATAGAGACTACCGCTGCTGAGCAAACAGGCTTCCGAGTTGGCGGTTATCGACTAGAGGTTTATGGCGTTTGCCCGGATTGTACAGGGATTACCAAGCATTAACTTAAGCAGAATTCCTCATTATCTGTACCTATGATGTATAATGAAACGTGATCCTTCCTTTCGGATGTAGAGAGGTAAGAACACGTTTTTTCTTTTTATATATCAAATAAAGGAAGTGAAACCTTGCATTCATCACCTACAGATCTGCAACCGAAACGCAGAAGATCTACGAAGAGAATTCTCTTATTATTTGGCCTTTGTATTGGAATGTTTGCCGCGGGAGCAGCTACTTTCTTATGGCAGCAGTTAGCGCCGAACCGGACGAAGGTAGAGCTAGAATATAACGAGTTAAGCAAGCCGGTTTTTTATCAAGGTAATTACTATAAGACAAGCGCGATTGGGGAAAAAGAGGGACTGAAGCTTCCGCTTACACTCATACAGGAGTGGATGGACCCATCGATTATATATGAAAAAAGCAGTGATTCCGTTATTATCACAACGAAAGATAAAGTATTGCGGTTAAAGACTACGGAGCTTTCAGCTTTAATGAACGAGAAACCAATCACCTTATCTTTTCCTGTTGAAAAGAAAGGGAATGACATTTACGTGCCTATTGAGCCTCTTCGGCAGCTGTATCCTTTTGAAATAAGAGAGTCCGAGAAGTCAGGTGCCATTCTTTTATTCAAAAAGGGCGACCTCGTAAAATGGGGGAAGCATATGGGTACCGAAGATGCCCAACTGCGGACATTTGCTTCTATAAAAGCACCGATAGTCTCCACGATTGCAAACAATGAGCAAGTTATGGTGCTAGCTGTAGAGGGAGAATGGTATCGCGTACAGCAGCAGAGTGGTCCTATAGGCTTTGTGCGTAAAGCTGATATTTTGGAGGATCATGAAGAAACTATACCAGCTCAGGAGCAGGCATCAGCTTATGTACCTTGGAAGCCGCTTAACGGTAAACTAAATCTCACTTGGGAACACGTCATTACGAAGAATCCTGACACTTCTAAACTTGGCGATATGCCCGGCTTACATGTTGTTAGCCCTACCTGGTTCTCTCTGGCTGACGGTGAGGGGCGCATTAAGAACTTGGCCGACGCTTCCTATGTGAAATGGGCGCAAACGCGCAATTATCAAGTCTGGGCGTTGTTTAGCAACGGCTTTGAACCCGATCGGACGTCTCAAGCGCTGTCCTCCTATGATCGTCGTATGAAAATGATTAAACAGTTGCTCGGCTTTGCACAAACGTACAATTTGCAGGGCATCAATATTGATTTTGAAAATGTGCATCTCAAAGATAAAGAAAATTTAGTCCAATTCGTCCGTGAATTGACACCTTTTATGCATGAACAAGGTCTTGCCATTTCCATCGATGTAACACCAAAATCAACGAATGAGATGTGGTCCATGTTTTATGACAGACCTGCTCTTGCCGAAGTTGTTGACTATATGATGTTGATGGCATATGACGAATATTGGGCTTCTAGCCCCAAATCTGGCTCCGTTTCATCGCTGCCGTGGACAGAGCGCTCTGTTACCCAGCTCTTGGGGAGCGAGAAGGTGCCACCATCTAAGCTTGTCCTAGGTGTGCCATTCTATACGCGTCAGTGGACCGAAGAGACGAAGAATGGTAAAACGACTGTCACCTCCAAAACTTTAACGATGGAAGCCGCCCAGACGATTATTAAAGATAAGAAACTAACCCCTACTTTCTTAGCTGATACAGGTCAGAACTATGTGGAGTACAAAGATGGAGAGAAACTCATACGTATCTGGTTAGAAGATGAAACATCGATGAAAGCAAGGCTTGAACTCGTGAAGAAGTACGATTTAGCAGGAGTGGCCTCATGGAGAAGAGGCTTTGAACAGCCGACAACGTGGAAAGTCATTCAGGATACATTACAACAAGCTAAGCAATAACAAAACAAAAAGCCGAACCCAAGAGGGTTACGGCTTTTTACAATCAATGAGGCTTATGTTCGTGAGCTCTGTCCAATTCAAGTTGAACAGTTTGTGTAGCGGCTGTTTCGTTCTCGGCTGTAGGTTCGTATTGTGGATCAACTGTTAAAATCGTTTTGCAAAACATGCAGCGATCCG
The DNA here is from genome assembly GCF_013141785.1 of Paenibacillus germinis. Classification (NCBI taxonomy): domain Bacteria; kingdom Bacillati; phylum Bacillota; class Bacilli; order Caryophanales; family Paenibacillaceae; genus Paenibacillus; species Paenibacillus germinis. The sequence goes on along the minus strand of NZ_WHOC01000181.1, from coordinate 1,740 downwards.
TCTTCCCTAACATCTTCGTTCTTCTTCCGCATTCCGGACAATCAATGACAGTTGCCGATGTGGAAAGCATCCCTGCCCAGAAGTATATACCCATGCTAACCATCATACTTATCATACCAATGATCATGAAGACTACAGCGATGATTCGCCCAGCCTTCCCCCAGTCAAAAACGATGCCCGCTAGTCCTATAATCATAAGCAGCATTCCACCCATGGTCATGCCGAGACCCCATAAGCGGAATTCATTTACTTTACTTGATCTGAAACGCACGCGTTGTTCCTCCCCATTCAATTGCTATCATGTTTGTATGAATTGTCACAGAAATCAGCAGGAAACTCCTTCTACGATGTAGAAATAGATATAAACAATTTGGAGACAGGAGCTTCGGATACCCATGGGAATCGATAAAGAGCAGTTTTTGCTTAAGTTCCGAAATGACCAGAGGATCATTAGTGTCATGGCGGTAGATAATCCTAAGCAACTTCCTTCACTGACGGATGGTTTTGATACGCTACTTCTTATAGTAACGAACGACCTGAGCCTGAACAATCATACGACTAATTATATAAGAGACGATTCGAGGATACAAGAAAGATGGATAGATCCATCTTCCATAGAGCAATGGATACGTCATGGCGTCAACCGAAATATCCTTCACTGGCTGCTAAAAGGGGAGATACTTCTGGATCAGAACACTTATTTAGAAGGCTTGCGTCATCGAATACTCGAGTTTCCGGGGGACTTGCGTGAGCACAAACTACTTGTTGAATTCTCCCTATTTCTACGTAAATACCTTCAGAGCAAGGAATACATTTTAGATGAGCATTTGCTGGATGCGTACAATAATATTCTAGAAGCACTTCATCACTGGGCTCGCATTGTTATTATCGAAGATGGCTATCACCCGGAAATCACCGTATGGAGGCAGATCCGTGCGATTAATCCTGGCGTGTATAAGCTATATGAGGAACTGACAATGAGTAAGGAAACGTTGAAGCAGAGAGTCCAGCTCGTTCTACTCGCTTGTGAATTTTCGGTTATGTCGAAAATGGAGCGTTGCTGTGAGGCGTTTATTCAAATCCTAAGAGAAAATGAAATACCTTTAAGCACAGATGAACTGCAGCAGCATGCTCAGTTAGTTGAGCTTAGGACGGAGCTTCCCTTGCTGTTGAATAAGCTTGTCAAAAAAGGATTGATTAAAGAAGTGGCCGTTCTCATTGATGAAGAGAATTCAGAAATAGAGTTAAGATATACGAGTGTTTAATCGAGCCAACCCCAAGAAGAATCAGGTATTATTCTGGTTCTTTTTTTATTCTTATTTTATTGCTTGACTTTGATTGCGATTCTATGATAAATTAACTCTCGCCGCTAAAAACGGTTCGCATTCGAAAGCCAACGCAGTACCAAGGTGTAAGCGAAGCAAGAAAAAAGAAAAATAAAAAAAAGCTTGCATTGAGTAGCCTAGATGTGATATATTATAAAAGTCGCCGCTAAACGGATGGCGAAGAAATACGAAAGAAATTGATCTTTGAAAACTGAACAACGAGTGAGTAAGCACGAACGAGAAATCGTTCAAAAAGAGATTGCAAAATCTCGCTAGCAAGTCAATGAGCATTTCAGCTTTCAGATATACGGACAAGCAATTGTCCACTATTATGGAGAGTTTGATCCTGGCTCAGGACGAACGCTGGCGGCGTGCCTAATACATGCAAGTCGAGCGGATTTATCCTTCGGGATAA
>NZ_WHOC01000180.1:0-1087 GCF_013141785.1 Paenibacillus germinis | reverse complement strand
CCTATTTGAGTGTGAAGCAGAGCTTAGCGATAAAAGTGTTCCGTGGCAATATACATCAGTTTCCTTCCAAGTAGTTAGGGGGGATTTCAAGGCTGAGTTTGATATTGAAGAAGCAAGTCGAAGTGGTCAATTAAGACTGTATTCTGGAACAGACGAAATAAGCAAATTCTACTTAGAGAATATCAACGGTGTCCAAATTAAACGCAAGGGTAACTTTGAATGTCTCGTCTCAGAGTTTGATAAGGAGAATTTCGTACTGCCGCTGGAACTACAGACCAAGCCTGTAATTAAACTTATTTGGGGAACGTCTCTAGATTTACGCAAGTGACACGTTAACGGGTAACGATAAAAAATGTTAAAATAAATGAAATATTCATTTTTCTGGAGGCGTGTATGGAGAAAAGCGTAGTTATTGAGGAGTATAGCTCGGATTGGTTTTTTCAATATCAAAAAGAAGCTATGAAAGTAAGAGAAGTATTAAGTGATAGAATTCTTGGAATTGAACACATTGGTAGTACATCGGTAGAAGGATTAGGTGCAAAACCGATTATTGATTTTATGGTTGGAGTAAGTGATTTAAACAAGGTAGATGAATTCATTGAACCATTACACAAAATTAACTATGAGCACGTTTTTCACAAGGAACTTCCCAATAGAAGGTTTTTTAGAAAAGGTGAAAGAGGTGCTGGTACACATCATCTTCATATGTATAAATTCGGTGGTGAAGATTGGAATAATAATATTTTGTTTAGAGATTATTTAAAAACTTATCCAGATGTATTAATACAATACTGTAATTTGAAGAAAAAGCTTGCTGAAGAATATCCTAATGATCGAGCGGCTTATACGAAAGCTAAACATCCCTTTATAACACAAATAATTGAAAAGGCTAAAATTGATACAAGTAAAGGAAAATGACATTAGGTTGAACTAACGGTTAACGTTAGTTGAATAAAAACAGCAGCAGCCTGGAATATTTTATTCCAAGGCTGCTGCTGCTGTTTGCTGATCAGTGCGATGACTTTCTAATACTAATTATAAGGAGACCTTACTTATTATTTGATGATCGAAAAGACACATCATATAA
>NZ_WHOC01000179.1:0-1634 GCF_013141785.1 Paenibacillus germinis | reverse complement strand
CAAAATACAAAAACCTGAAAAAGCAATCCTGTCTCAAGACGAAGTAATACGCAAAGCCCTCTTAAACAAAGATATTTCAAGTATCAACAACTTTGTTATCAATGAAGTAGTTTATGATGAAAATTCAGATGTTTGGACTATTCGATACAAAAGTGCAATTATTACGGATAGTTCAATTGAAGAACATATTATACAAGTTCCAGATAAATAACATTACGCTAACGGCGAACGTTTGTTCAATGATAGCAATGTAAGGTTTGCCAGTTTGAACGAAAGGTGATCGTAGTCTTTTTTACTAGGCTTACATTATAGATTTAGCGTTTAAATCCATTTAACTGCTGCTCAGCAATTTGTACAAGACGCTTTGTAATTGTTCCTCCGATAGAGCCTACATCCCTTGTAAGGAGATTTCCATTGTAGCCATTTGGCTGAAGAGGGATGCCCAATTCTTGAGCTACTTCATACTTTAGTTGGTTAATTGCCGCTTTAGCCTGTGGTACGAGTAAAGTGCTGTTATTTGCCATGGGATAAAATCACTCCTTTTCTCAATGTGCTTTATTTTGTGGAGATTAAGGGAGGATTATGCAAGAATAATCTCATTTGAAAAGCCTTAGTTCCCAGTAAGAAATTATTGTTTAATTTCGCCGACCAACTAAGTGATTGGCACAATGTGCCTGCTTATATTACTTCTTAAGTGAGTACAATATATATGTTTCAAATTACTCAAAGGGGTGTGCTCGAGTTATGACTAATCAAAAGAAAAGCGTGAAATCCGAAAAGCAAAAAAACCAAAAACCAAATCAAAAGGGTAAAATTGATGAGGCAAATATTAATTAAGGTGGTTAGTTAACAAAATGGTTCATATATAAAGCCCTAAAAAAGCTTGAGGATACTTTCCCACAGAACAGGCTAAATTTTTTAGCTTATTTCATCAAGATAGAAAGGAGGTAATCTCAATGTCCGATAAAACTAAAACTAAGATAACCAAATCTCAGCGAACCGTTGATAAGGAACTGCAATCTCGAACTCGAAAATCGCCTGACCAGTCTGCACAAAATAATACACACGATCAACCAGGTGATGCTTAAAAACATTTCAGCTAACCATTCAATTAAAAGTAGCTGAATCTGTTGGTGTTGATTACACAATTGCATGAGGCGAAAACGAACCAATGAGGCTCTATGTGGAATAAGGGTGGAAAATAGCATAATAATATAGTAGGGAGATCAACTTTCGAATTTGGAGGATAAATACAATGACATCCAGTAGAGGACATCAAGGAGCTCATGGCACAGGACAAATTGTTAAGCAACTGAACAATCAAGCCCAAGCCGCGGAGCAAATTCAAGGAAGTAATAAGGTCGATCAAGAAATTATTGCAGCCGCAAACGAACATAGTTCAGAACTGGATGAAATCATTGATACGGATGCCAGTTCCTAAGTTGAGCTTCGGCATGGAACGATCTAAAGTAATACGAGTTAGAGACCTGCGGCATGCTTCATGCTGCGGGTTTTTTTTCTTGTTCGGCGGCACAAACATAATCGTTGTTTACGGTAAGTAAAAAGTGCGTAACAGCGAACACCAGTTGAGGGGATTGCCTCGCGGCAATTCCTTTTTTTCTTCATTCAAGTAA
>NZ_WHOC01000178.1:0-567 GCF_013141785.1 Paenibacillus germinis | reverse complement strand
ACGTCCATGATGGACCTAGTCTCTCATATGGGAGTTCACAAGAGAAGTATGTATGACTCCTTTGGCGATAAGCATTCCTTGTATATCAAGGCGTTAAAGCGATATAGTGATTTGATAGATAAATCGGTTAAAAGCATTATAAAAGGCACCAATTCTGCAGAAGAAACTATTAGGTTGGTGTTAGAAATGGCGATCAGACGGGATGAGGACGAGTTTCCAAAAGGCTGTCTGATGGTAAATACCGCTGTCGAGTTGGCCCTACATGATTCTGAGTCCAGAGCTTGGGTCAATCAGAGCTTGACCTATTTTGAGCATTTGATACGTGAGCTTATAGAGGCGGGTCAACAATCGGGTGAACTTGACAAAACGCTCAATGCAGAATGGCTTTCGTGTTATTTTAATAATGCATTAACTGGGCTTCGGGTTTTGGCGAAGACGACAGACGACAGAGAGAAATTAAAGAAAATAATTGAAACAACAATGTCAATTTTAAAGATCAACTAAATTTTTTTGTTATTTTGAGAACGATCGTTCCCAAAATAGTAACTGAAGAGACAAAACTATTAA
>NZ_WHOC01000177.1:0-1236 GCF_013141785.1 Paenibacillus germinis | reverse complement strand
ATGAACGTATTCCGTTTTGACGATTCCCTCAGGCAGTTCCATATCAGTATCCAGTGAGAAAGTGCCGTGATAGAAAAATTCGGAGTAGCGATCGCGTAAGGCGATCAGTTCCTTGACGTGGCTCGCATAGGCCGGAGCCGCAGTCACAGTTGCCCTAGAGCGGTAAATGGCAATGTCAAGGCGGTATCCATACACAAAAGCGAAGTGAAGCTGCTGTTTAAAATCGCTTCTTTCATCATGCATGTAGCGATTGGACATAATCGTCTCGGGGAACGTTTGCCGATAAAGCTCAGGGAACGACTCCTCGTCTTTAAAGCTCGCGTATTGACAACTATGATGGAAATCCAGGAGAGGCGCATAGCAATCGACAACGAATTCAGAGCCGAAAGCTTTATCCCCTGTGCATAATTCACGCATTTGCTGCAAATTGCGCAGCCGCCAAACCGTCTCGTTATCCCCCCGGTTTCCATGATCATGCGACGCATCGAAACAGAGATGCGGAAAATGTCCGGCGATCTGATCGTAGAAAATGGAGTCCGGATTGTAACTTAATTTTTGTTGACCGATCTCAATAAGATGCTTATTCCATTCATCGGTCGCCTGACAGGCAGACACAAAGCTTTTGTAGCCAAAATTGCGCAGCAGCATGCCGTCATTATTGAACTTATAATGCTCCCTGTACTCCATGCCATCAATATTTTTGCGGCAAATCCGATGCCCGGTTTCCTTGTAATAGTCTGATTTCACATCGATCAATACACCATTTGTGTAAAGTGCAACACGTCCCCCCCGACGCTGCACTTCCGCAATCGCTGCTTTAAACCCTTCTTCCCCGCCAAGGGCAGGATCAGGCTCATAGACGGGATACCCGTTATCGAAGCCGCCTTTCCACCAACCGAAGAGCAGAATCATTTCCACCCCGACCGCTTTGCCTTCCTCGTAGACTCGGGGTAAATCTTCATAACGGAAGTAAATTTTGCCGAACTGATGCTTCATAATGATTCGCTGCCAACCCGGAAGCTCTTGTACCCAATCGGGTTTCTGCGGTTCACTAAACCAACCGTCCGCCCATTGCCTGTAAATGGCTGAGCCTTGCCGCCAATCCCCAGGAACGAACGCTACAACAGAGGTTGGAGAGGAAACTTCTTCTCCGCTTTGGACCAAAGGGAACTGAGAAACGGCTAGAACGAGACGCGGATCGCTGTTGCGCGGACCTATTCCTGCGGCCAATACACA
>NZ_WHOC01000176.1:0-290956 GCF_013141785.1 Paenibacillus germinis | reverse complement strand
AGTTAGCGATGTTTTTCATCGCTGTTTCTCATCTTTCGCGCGCCACGCGAGGGTTTCACCCCTCATAAGGATGTTTTTCATCCTTATGAGGTGGTTGCTCGTCCGCAGGTGCGAGTTAGCAATGTTTTTCATCGCTATGGCTCTGCTCCGTGCGGCGAACGAAATGATTGGTTTCAACATACAGAAGCGGACACGGCTTTTGGATGAAATCCCCATGGAATCAGCAAGAGCGAAATTCAAGGAACTGGGGCTGAAAGCGCTCGCCGCCAAAAGAGCATTATGCCCGGGAGAGCGATCTCCCATGATTGGGATCATGCTATGAAGTATTATGGAGGGCTCGAATGCGATAAAGATGATCCGGCATGTACATTTCACGACAATTTCAGAATTTTTATCCACAAAATAGACAGGGATATTGAAGTTGTCAAACATCAATTGGGATACATTTTGGCTGCCGTACTTGGGCTATCTCAGCTGTTTAAGACAGACTATCGGAGGTTTGCGTTTCCTGTTGGAGTCATTATTTTTATAACTTCCCTTCTCCCGTCAAGCTGGCAGTCGCATCTGGAGATTGGGAGAATCGTCGCGGAGCAATTTAGGGTAAACGAGATATTCATTGGAGTCATACCGGCCATTCTTTTTCTTGTTATGTTGATTAAAGGACAGGGGAAACAAATTAAAGGATAGAATTGAATATGGCTCAATAATGAAATAAAGAGGTTGTTCCCATTAGTCTTCAGAGACTGAGGGGACAACCTCTTTGTTTTGGGAGAAATATCGTTAAATACATGTGATTAAATGTAACATGATTATTCGGGTAATTACATGAAACGTCTGTGAAAATGGAATATAAACCGAACGATCGAATGAAAAAACAAATAATAGTTCGATTAATATACGAATTCTTGTAACTATCACTGAGGAAATTACAAATTATTGTTGATAAATACGAAGTCTTGATGTACATTAGTAATTAATATTCGTATGTAAGATAACATGACACAAATTATTCATAAGGACAGAAACGATGATTAATTTAGTAATTACATATCATTTAATGTCATGTTTATTCCGAACTAGGAGAGTGAAGCACGATGAAGAATAAAATTGTATTAGTAGGAAATGGAATGGCTGGAGTCAGCTGTATTGAGCAATTGCTAAAGATTGCACCGAACCATTACGAAATTACGATCTTCGGAAGCGAACCCCATCCAAACTATAATCGTATCCTACTCTCATCGGTTTTAGCCGGAGATGCGGATATGAAAGACATTGTCATCAACGACTGGTCCTGGTACGAAGAGAATCACATTACATTGCACACAGGCCAAACTGTTAACAAAATTGATACGGAGCGCAAGCTCGTCAGCACAGACGGCGGGATAACCGTACCCTATGATGAATTGATCATCGCGACAGGATCTCTGCCATTCATTCTCCCACTGCCCGGTGCGGACAAAGAAGGCGTCATTGCCTTCCGGGATATTAAAGATTGCGAGAAGATGATCGAAACTGCCAAGAACTACAAAAAAGCGGTCGTCATCGGAGGCGGTCTGCTCGGGCTGGAAGCAGCTCGTGGACTATTGAACCTGAATATGGAAGTGTCGGTCGTTCACATTAATGAATACTTGATGAACCTCCAGCTCGATAGAACAGCATCTTTCTTGCTGCAGCAAGAGCTGGAACGCCAAGGTATGAAATTTTTGCTTAAGAAAAATAGCGAATCGATTCTTGGTAAAAAGCGCGTAACGGGTCTTCGTTTTACTGATGGATCGGAAGTCGAAGCCGACCTCATTGTTATGGCTGTAGGAATTCGTCCTAATATTGCGCTTCCGAAAAGCAGTGGCATTGATATTAATCGAGGTATCGTCGTCAATGACTTTTTGGAAACGAATGTGCCGAACGTCTACTCCATCGGCGAGTGTGCTGAGCATCGCGGTGTAGCCTACGGCTTGGTCGCCCCGCTCTATGAGCAAGGCGCTGTGCTTGCCAAACGACTTGCCGGCGTAGAGACAGCAGGCTATCAAGGCTCCGTCGTATCAACCAAGCTGAAAGTATCGGGTGTGGATGTATTTTCAGCGGGCGAATATGCAGATAAGCCAGATACACGCGCAGTTCGTGTGCAGGATGATTTCGAAGGGATTTATAAGAAGGTCGTCATCAGAGAAGGCAAAGTCATCGGTGCGGTACTGTTCGGAGACATCAGTGACGGCTCCCGCTTGTTTGCAATGATTCGTAATGGCGAAGACGTAACAGGTAAAGAAAAGACGGTACTCTTAGGTGATGGCGGAGGCAATGCCAAATCCGGAGTAGAGATGGTTGCTGCCATGAGCGATGACGAGATCGTATGCGGCTGTAACGGTGTTTCCAAAGGCGCGATCGTGCAGGCGGTTCAGGAGAAAGGCTGCTCTAGCGTCAACGATATCAAAGCATGTACCAAAGCGTCTGCTTCCTGTGGAGGTTGTAAACCGCTAGTGGCTGATGTGCTCACTTATGTCCTTGGAGAAGACGGCGTAAAAACCGTAAAGGAAGGCATTTGCGGTTGTACGACACTTGGACGTGATGAAGTTGTAGAAGCGATTCGCGGTATGAGATTGACGACCACGAAAGAAGTCATGAACGTGCTCGAATGGTCCAACACGGAGGGGTGCTCCAAGTGCCGCCCAGCACTGAATTACTATCTCGGTATGGTATGGCCAGAAGAGCATGAGGACGAAAGAGAGTCGCGATTTGTGAATGAACGAAATCATGCGAACATCCAGAAGGATGGTACATACTCCGTCGTTCCGAGAATGTACGGCGGTGTAACAACACCGAAGGATTTGAAGAAGATCGCGGAAATCGCCGAGAAATATGAAGTGCCCCTTGTGAAAATGACAGGCGGACAGCGCATCGACCTGCTAGGCGTGAAGAAGGAAGACCTGCCCGGTATGTGGGCTGATCTGGATATGCCATCAGGCTATGCGTACGGCAAATCGCTGCGTACAGTGAAAACGTGCGTAGGTTCAACGTTCTGCCGCTTCGGAACTCAAGATGCTATCGGCATGGGTATTCAGCTTGAGAAGAGATTTGAGGGTCTGAACACACCGGCAAAAGTGAAAATGGCAGTATCGGGCTGTCCGCGGAACTGTGCAGAAGCAACAATTAAGGACTTTGGCGTTGTGGCCATTGACGGGGGTTGGGAACTGCATGTCGGAGGTAACGGGGGGACAAAACTTCGCGGAACCGATTTGCTTTGCAAAGTAAAGACCGAAGAAGAAGTGCTTGAATGGTCAGGTGCTTACTTACAATACTATCGCGAAACTGGGAAATACAACGAACGGACTTCCGAGTGGGTGGAACGTGTCGGTTTAGATACGATCAAAGAGGCGCTAGAAACCAAAGAAGATCGCACTGCACTTGTGGAACGCATTGAGAAAACGCTGGATCTAATGAAAGATCCTTGGAAAGAAATCATTGAACAACAAATGCTGCGCGAGACGTTCGTACCGATGGAAGAGCAGTCGGCGGCAGAATTAGTTTAAATAGAGGGGGATGACACATATGAAACGGGTTCACGTTGGGAATATTGCAGAAATTTCTGAAAAAAGGTCGAGGGTTGTTCGGATTGGATCCTTGGAAATCGCGATGTTTAAACTTTCGGGCGGTACTATCAAAGCGATTGAGAATCGCTGCCCGCACAAAGCTGGCAAGCTTTCTGAAGGAATCGTTTGTGATCATCACGTATTTTGTCCTCTGCATGATTGGAAAATCGACCTGCATGACGGGCTTGTTCAAGCGCCGGATGAGGGCTGTGTAACGTCCTTCAAGGTGGAGATCGACGACGCGAGCGGATATATATATTTGCACATGGACAATCACCGGTAATCCAGCCATAAGGATAAGGAATAATAACTTTTGTTATTGAGGTGACAAATCGATGGAAAATAATAGAGGCAAAGTATTTTTTGTTGGAGCTGGGCCGGGAGATCCCGAGTTAATTACTGTCAAAGGTTTAAAATGTATTCAATCTTCTGATGTGATCGTGTATGACCGCCTTGCCAATCCGGAGTTATTAAATATGGCCCGTAAAGATGCGGAGTTCATTTATTGTGGAAAGCAGCCGAACCATCACTCGATTCAGCAAGAGGAAATCAATGAAATCATTGCCCTAAAAGCTCTTGAAGGAAAGATAGTTACTCGTCTAAAAGGTGGAGATCCTTGTGTTTTCGGACGTGTCGGAGAAGAAGCGGAGAAATTAGTTGAGCACGGAGTAGCATTTGAAATCATACCTGGGATTACTGCTGGAATCGCTGCACCCGCTTATGCAGGCATACCTGTTACACATCGTAAGGTTGCTTCAACGTTTGCCATGGTAACCGGGCATTTGTGTCAAGACGACACGATATCACCTGACAAGTGGAGGGCGCTTGCTACCGGCATTGATACTATTGCATTTTATATGGGAATGGGAAATAGCACTTATTTGTGTAACCAGCTTATTCACTATGGAAGGAACCCTGAGACGCCGGTTGCAGTCGTATCTTGGGGGACAACCGAGGATCAAAGGACAATAATAAGTACGTTAAATAAATTAGAGAAAACACTACAGGAACAAAATATGCCCAACCCGGCTATCATCCTGGTTGGTGACGTCGTTCATTTAAGAGAAAGGCTATCTTGGTTCGCCGAAAATAGCAGAGATTGACCAGGCAATGGAAGGGCTGCCTAATCGTATTATCCCCTTATGGTAGACAGTGAGAAAAAAGTTCATGATTTCATGGACTAAACGCTGTTTACCGGAGGGGATTTTTTATGCTTTTTTGGTGATTATTTGGTTGTTTATTACTTGGCTAAACGTATAAATATTTTTATGGATAAATGCCAAATATCTAATTGGATTTATAGATTATCTAAAGATACAATAGGGCTTGTAACAAGAAAACAGATACAGAGGAGAGGAAACAAAATGAAAAAAAATATATTAATCGTGGTCACTTCAGCCAGTCAAATAAACAGTGAAAAGTCTACAGGACTTTGGCTTTCGGAATTTGCTGAGCCTTATATTGAGTTTTCAAAGCAAGGATTTGATATCACAGTAGCTAGTCCTTTGGGAGGTAAAACACCTATTGATAAAAATAGTTTGAGTGCTGATTTGCATCAGGAAATATTGGATACTGAACAATTTCTTGCGGATACTATCAAACTAGATGAGGTTAAGGCTGCGGATTATGATGTGATTTTTTTGCCAGGCGGTCACGGAACGATGTTTGATCTGCCGGATAACGAAAAGCTTCAATCCTTGCTCAGAGAATTTTATGAGGCCGGAAAAATCGTAGCTGCAGTATGTCATGGACCAGCAGGTTTGGTAAATGCAAAGTTATCTGACGGAAAATATCTAATCGAAGGTAAACGTATTACAGCCTTTACAGATACGGAAGAAAAAGCGGCTGGTTTGGATCAAGAAATGCCTTTCTTATTAGAGTCCAAGCTTCGTCAGGCGGGCCCGATCTTTGTTGCCGCACCAGATTGGAGCGATCATTTTGAAGTTGATGGAAATTTAATTACAGGTCAAAATCCGCAATCAACACTTAGCGTAGCCAAAGAAGTTATCGCCAAACTGAACTAGTTTTTCATTTTCATTTTGGGAATAGCGGCATTTGGTATCGTACCTGGGTTGCAACTTCACATGTTAAATACGGCCAAAGAAGCGCCTACCTTAGCATCTACGCTGAATATAGCCGCTTTTAACCTGGGAAATGCTCTGGGTGCATACCTTGGGGGAGTTGTGATTGAGCAGAAATTTGGTGGCGGACTTCAAGCAGTACCTTGGGTGGCAGCACTGGTTACTGTCGTAGGAATTCTCTCTACCCTCTGGGGAAAGCAGCAAATGAAAAGGGAGTCTCGAGTTTGAGTCGAGGCTCTCTTTGTCTTTGAAGGTAAATCGTAGGCGAAGTGAAAACAGAATGGAGGGGGGATATAATATAGATGAATGAGACAGAATCGTACGAGAGGATTTTGTAAATGGCGAATTTTGAATGGTATCGGAGTTTTATTACTATATATAAACATAATTCTGTATCGGAAGCAGCCAAAACGAGGATTATGACACAACCGGCCATGAGTCAACATCTAGCTGCATTAGAAGCTGAGGTTGGCGAACCTTTATTTACAAGGACCTCAAGGAAAATGGTTCCGACTGAACGAGGCAAAGAACTTTATTCCTATTTGGCACCTCTTATTGAGTCACTTGAGGAGGCAACGCTAAGTTTCAAAGCCGTCTCATCGCCTACACTTCCGGTTGTAAAAATCGGTACAGCGCATGAGTTTTTTAGAGAAAGAATGGCTCCATATCTCGGAAGCTTACATATTCGTGTAATTGCTTATTACGGGCTGGCAGCCTATATTTTAGACCTATTAACGGAAGATAAGGTCGACATCATCGTGACCTCACAAAAGTATTCAGCACCTGGGATAGAATATCTGCATTATGTAGAAGAAGAGTTTGTTGTAGTAGCACCTTATGATTATGAGGAACCTGATTTCAATGACTCGAAGCAGCTAGAAGCATGGTTATGTTCACAAACATGGCTTAGTTACGGTCTAGAATTGCCCATTATACGAAGATTTTGGAGAGAAAACTTTCAAAAACGTCCTCAGATGAAACCAGAACATGTTTTACCCGATTTGCATATTATTTTGTCTGCTATCGAGCATGGGGCTGGAATTAGTTTATTGCCTACGTATATGCTGGCGAACTCCATACAAACAAACAAAGTTAAAATAATTTGTGACCCTTTTAAAGTAACGAATGATTTATACTTTGCCTTTAAAATTAAAAATTCAACAATGCCAAAAATAAGAATGATGATAGAAGCTCTTAAAGGTAATATGCTTCCTACTTACTCACAAAAATCACCTGACTTCTAGTTAGCAGAATGTGAGGGCACTATTTGATCAAGAGCAGTAAAAGGTAACGAGGCTATCCCCAAATGACTTTTGGGACAGCCTCGTTTGTTAAATCTAATTTTAAAAACTTAATCAATTTAAACTTAAAAATCAAAATTATCAGGGTCTGGACCCACACGGCGATGCTGATCAAGGGCAGAAATAGCTGCCATATCCGTATCATTTAATGAGAAATCAAAGATTTCTGCATTGGACTGAATGCGTTTAGCTTGAATGGATTTCGGAATCGTTGCCCAGCCGCTTTGCAGCTGCCAACGCAGGACGATTTGGGCAACTGATTTTCCCGCGCGGTCTGCGATAGCTTGGATGACGGGTTCATGCAGAATCTCTCCCTGCATCAGAGGTGCCCAAGCGACGGCTTGAATCCCATTTTTATCTAAAAAAGATTTAAGTTCATTCTGAACGAGTCGCGGATGACGCTCTACTTGATTTATTGCTGGTTTCACAGTTGCATCTTTAAGCAGGTTTTCAAGGTGGTGGATGTGAAAATTACTAACCCCAATAGCCCCCACACGTCCTTCGTTATACAGAAACTCGAGCGCTTTCCAGCTTTCAAGATATTTATTTTCAACAGGCCAGTGTATAAGGTATAAATCAAGCTTTTCTAATCCCAGATTCTTTAAGCTTTTCTCATAAGCTGCTATTGCGCTATCATAGCCTTGGTCTGCATTCCATAATTTCGAGGTGATAAACAAGTCTTCACGTTGAAGGCCCGTGCGTTTCATGCCACGCCTGATACCTTCCCCAACGCCTTCTTCGTTCTGATAAATAGCTGCAGTATCAATGTGACGGTAACCAACGACAATGGCTTCTTCAACGGCTGCAATGACGGTATCGCCATCCTCGACCTGAAAGACGCCTAGACCTAGCCAAGGAAAAGCTTTCCCATGGTTTAATTGAATTGTATCTTGTAAGTGTTTCATTTGATTATCCTCCTAATATTGGGGTGAAAAAAACGATGTCCACCCGTTACTGTTTTTTTAATTAGACATATGATTTCAAAGACTGATTCGATGCGGTGGGAATTGCGGAAGCACGTATTCTCCAAGCTCATGTATGACCTCGCCAGCTGGTCGATCACTGTCAAAGAGAGCGAAGAAGAGATGATTAACACCAATCGTTTTGTAAACTTCAATTAATTCGATTAGTTTATTTCTTCCTATTCGAAAACCAAGCCGAATGGGTGTTGCTTGTTCATCTGGATCTTCCGCTAAATCGAGATGCATAGGCATAGAGAATGGACGAAACTCTGTATGGTTATGGCGGGCAGCAGACTCACGCCATGCCCTTATGGCTTCTAGCTGCCGCATAGGTCCTTGTGGATAGTACATCCATCCATCGCCGTTCTGTCCAAGCCAATCGAGCTCTTGCTGTGCAAAACCGGTAACCATAGTAGGAATTCTATTCTTCAGTTTTGGCACGAGTGTCGCTTGCTCGATATGACCATAACTGGAGTCAATTCTAGGATAGTATTCATAAAGCGCCTTTTCTAGATAGGTGAAGGCTTCACGGAACTGGCTGCCGCGGCTAGAATGATTTACGCCAAGCCCTTTGAAGTCAGCTCGTCTATCTCCAGATGATATTCCCATGATGAACCTTTCGGGAAAGAGGGCTTCGATGGTAGCAACTTCTTTCGCCAACCTCAGTGGATGGCGAAGGGGAAGTACCAGCGCGGATGTTCCAATCGCAATTTGTTTGGTCTGACTAAGCAGGTGCGTACCGAAAATTAGACTATCATAAATTTGACCGACAGCCGGATCCCCAAACTGGGGATCTTCCAAAATAACGTCTCGGAGCCAAAGCGTAGTAAATCCGTATCCTTCAGCAGCTTGAGCAAGCTCAACCTGATTAGCCATCGTAGGTGTATTTGATTGAAAGTTTTCTAATGGAATGTGGAGGCCAAGCGTTAACTCGCCTTCTTTGTACATCCTTTGATAAGTTTGATGATGCTCAAACATATAAATGCCTCCTATTATGATTTCCGTTCCAGCTTAGCAGAAATACCAGTGAGTAGGATGGCAACGAGAACCATTAAAGCACCAACCCATGGGGTATGAACAAGACCCATGGAGTCGATAACAACCCCACCGACGATCGAGCCGATAGCAATACCTACGTTGAACGCTGCAATATTGATAGCTGATGCAACATCGACCGCTGAAGGTACATACTTTTCAGCCAATTGGACGACATATAATTGAAGACCAGGCACATTCATGAAAGCAAGCAAGCCCATTAAGATAACACCAATCACGCCAGCCACTTTAAATGGAGCAAGGAATGTTAAAAGGATCAGAACGGCTGCTTGAATAATAAACATCCAAAATAGTGCGCGTAAAGGGTTCTTATTCGCTAATTTGCCACCAACAGAGTTACCGAATGCTACAGCAACACCATAAATGATCAAGATAATGTTAATCATGCCTGAACTTATGCCAGTCACATCGTGCAGGAGTGGAGTTAAATAAGTGAAAGCAACAAACGTCCCTCCATAACCGAATGCCGTAATAAGAAAGCCCAGGACCAAACGGCCATTGGTGAGCAAACGGAACATGTCTGAAAATTTAGCAGGCGGAGATTGCTTGAGATTTTTAGGGATGAGTGCGGCACTGGAAATGATCGCAATTACACCCAGTAAGGCAACGCCCCAGAAAGTTGCTCTCCAACCGAAAGCTTGCCCGATAAATGTCCCCAATGGAACACCGGTAACAATGGCGATGGTAAGACCAGTGAACATGAGAGCAATGGCACTGCCCTTTTTCTCTGGAGATACGAGCTGAACAGCAATGGTCGCTCCAATGGAGAAAAAGACGCCATGAGAAAATGCGGTGATGAAACGTGCAACAAGCAATATTTCAAATGACGGTGAAAGTGCAGCGACAGCGTTACCGATGATGAAAACAACCATCAGCGACATGAGCAAGGATTTCCGGCTCATCCGATTGGTGAGCGCGGTGAGAATCGGCGCTCCGACCGCGACGCCAATCGCATAACCAGAAATAAGAAGGCCAGCTAGCGTGATGCCAATGTTTAAGTCATTCGCGATGGACGCGAGCAGGCCTACTGGAACAAACTCTGTTGTTCCGATTCCAAATGCGCTAATCGCAAGGGCAAGAAGCGCCCATGTTCCTGTATTTTGCTTCACTTTATGTTGTGATGCAGATTGTGATAATGACTGGTTCATGTTTTGCCTCCTAATGAATGTATTTTGAACAGCTGTAAGCTTTACTTTCGCTTCACAAGTGCTATTATAAAACCATTAAGTTGTTTTTGGTAAGTACGTACTTTTAAGTACTATAGATACCTGAAAGTACCCTTCTAAGCGAGTTGCAAATAGGTACCACCTAAGTTACAGCTTATTTTGTCCCGCATCCAAAGTACTACTCTTATATGAGGTGTTTAGGATGTTAGACAAAGTATGGTGCCATTAATTTGGGGAATACTACTGCTTAGCGCAGCCCAAATGCACTTGAATGAGCTGCGGCAAATAAAAAGATCCTGATTGAATAAACGCTAGACAAAAGAAAAAGCGTGTGATATTGTAAATCTAATCGATTAGATGGTTATTGCCATACCTATCAATTTGAACACAGGTGATGATAAACGATGACTACAATTAAGGACATAGCTCAAAAATCAAAAGTCTCCGTTGCCACCGTATCTTATGTCCTAAATAATACGCGCTGGGTTCATGAAGAAAAGAGAAAACGAGTTTTGGAAGCGATTTCTGAATTGAACTATGTGCCAAATGCGGTAGCAAGAGGTTTGAGGGTACAGAAAAGCAAGGCGATTAGTTTTGTTGTTTCCGATATCACGAACCCGTTCTATCCGGATTTAGCCAAGGCATGCGAGGATTTGGCTCAAACAAAGGGTTTTACCATCAATATTTTGAATACGGATGATAAACCTGACCGAACACAACTTGCTCTAAACCAAGTAAGAGAAGGTAAAGTGGATGGGATTATTGTGACTTCCGCTTTGGAGCAGGACAGAGAACACTTTCAGAAATTTATGGAGCAAGGTTATGTGATTGTATTGGCAAACCGCTTTATAAAGGGACTTCAAGTGGACTCTGTTGTGGCAGATAATTTCAGTGGTGCTGTAATGGCAACGAATCATTTATACCAGCTTGGACATAGAAAGATTGCCTTCATGCCCGGTATTATCGGTTCTTCTATTACGGAGAGTAGATTGAATGGATATCTAAAAGCGATGGAAGATGCAGGGCTAACCATCTATCCTGAATGGCTAACTTCGGGAGAAGCAAGATATTCAGGAAGCTATAATACTACGAAGTTTCTATTAGGGCTGCCTGAAGAGAAGAGGCCTACGGCTATACTCAGTCTTACTGACATTGGTGCACTAGGTGTATTGGATGCGGCAACAGATCTTGGCATATCGGTCCCTGACGATTTGGCGGTTATAGGGTTTGATGATTTGTTTATATCCGGGACGCGCAGTATTCAATTGACTACGGTTAGCATTCCTAGGTATGAAATGGGGAATTTGGCTACTTCTTTGCTTTTGGAAAGACTGGAAAAGAGCGGAAAGCCAGAATTTCAAGAGATTGTTCTTCCTGTAGAATTAATCGTTCGTAAAACCTGCGGTAAACAGAAATAAAATGAAGGTGTGAAGGTTGTAACCAACTTCATGCACTTTCTTTTAACAATATCTAATCGATTAGATGACAAATTAACTTATGTGGAGGGCTATATGAAGGCTATTGTAAAAGAAAAATCAGGCTATGGGAATGTCACATTAATGGATGTTCAAGAACCTGCTTGTGATTCTGGCTCAGTAAAAATTGAAATAAAATACACGGGTATATGCGGTACAGACCTACATATTTATCACGATACTTATAAAAGCAATCCGCCTGTCATTCTAGGTCATGAGTTTTCAGGAATTATTACGGAAATAGGAAAAAACGTGCAGCGTTTTCAAATTGGCGATAAAGTGACAGCGCTTCCTTCAACGGCAGTTACTTGCGGAGCTTGCGAACATTGCCGGACAGGAAACTACATGTTTTGCACGAAACGAAAGTCATTGGGATCAGGTGTAGATGGGGCCTTTACGAAATATGTTGTTGTTCGGGAAGATATGGTTTATAAAATTCCTGATCATTTATCTCTCGAGGAAGCTGCTTTAACCGAACCATTAGCTTGTGCAGTCAAAGCAATTGAAGAATTAACGCCTATACATGTAGGTGATACCGTTTTACTTTCAGGTCCTGGTCCTATTGGTCTGATCTGCTTATCTTTACTCGTTATGAAAGGTTGTAAGGTCATCGTGGCCGGAACCAACGCAGACGCTTCAAGACTTGAAATTGCGAAGGAACTTGGAGCTGACGTTATTGTCAATGTAAGCGAAGAAAACCTGGATGAAGTCATTAATCGGGAAACTGAGTCCAAAGGTGTTGATGTAGCCGTGGAGTGCGCGGGAGCGGGACCTTCTGTATCAAGCTGCTTGCGGGCACTGAAGAAAAGAGGCGCATATATTCAGGTGGGGATTGTGGGGAAAGAAATCTCCATTGATTATGACACCATTCTGTATAAACAACTACAGTTAGTTGCTTCTTATGCGCATTCCATTGAAACATGGGATCGTGTAATGAACATATGGAAGCAAAACAAAATACGCCTGCAGCCAATCATTACGCATAAACTTCCGTTAAGTCAGTGGAAAGAGGCGTTTGAGATCTGTGAGCAGAAAATCGGAGGAAAAGTGCTTTTATCATACGATGAAAAATAAAAAATGGCATGGAAGGGAGCTAACAAGAATGAAAAGTTTGATAGTAGACAATGGCGGAACGCTATCCGTTCGTGAAATTGCTAGACCAGTATACGGTGAGTATCAGGCGCTGGTCAAAATGGTAAGCTGCGGTATTTGCCGCGGAACCGATTTGAAGCTCATTCATGGAGAATTTAAAGGCTTTGACACGTATCCCGCAGCTCTTGGGCATGAAGGGGTTGGTCGTGTAGTGGAGAAAGGAGCGCAAGCACGGCATCTGAATGTGGGCGATCTGGTAATACTGCCATTCTTGGAAGGTGAGATCGAAGGTGTTCATTCCGGTTGGGGGGCTTTTTCCGAATACGCGGTCGTAGCGGATAGTAAGTCTCTGCTTGAGGATGGCAAAGGTCCAGGCGCTCCTGAGTTCTCAGAAGCCTATTATGCCCAGCAGGTGCTGCCGGCCGATATCGATATTGTGGCTGCGCCAATGATCGTCACATTCCGTGAAGTGCTTGGTGCTTGTAAGCGCTTTAACTTCCGACCAAATGCAAGCGTAGTTGTTTTTGGCGCCGGCCCCGTCGGATTGACCTTCATGAAATTTGCTAAACTGCTCGGCATGGGACCGGTGATTGCCTTAGTGACTAGCGACGCAAGGATTGATGAGGCTCTTGAGGCTGGAGCAGATTACGCTTTCAACAGTAAAAAGTGTGATTTGGTTGCTGAGGTACGGAATGTTTGCAAGGATGGCGTGGATTTCGCTGTGGATGCCGTCGGTAAGAATGAAATTATCAATCAAAGCATGGAATTGCTGGCGCCTTACGGACATATTTGCGTCTATGGCATCTCACCCGAAACAGACATGCGATTAGATTGGAGTAAAGCGCCATATAACTGGCATTTGGATTTCAATCAATGGCCGTCGAAGCTGGATGAATCGGAAAGTCATCTGCAGGTGATGAACTGGATTGAAGCTGGTGTTCTGAAGCCGGAAACCTTCGTCTCTAATGTGTTTGGCTTCGAGCGGATTCTGGAAGCATTCGAGATGATCGGTCAGAACAGCGGCTTGAAGAAAACAATCATTACATTTGAGTGATTGGGAAAGGTTGATTATAAATTATAAGGGGTGTTCTGAAATGACTAAAAATAAAAAACTTTTTGCAACAGTTATGGTTATGTCTTTGACAGCTTTTGCGATGACGGGTTGCCAAATGGTCAGTTCTTCCTCAGATGCAAATAAAAAAACCAGTCAAACTGCTATTGCCGAACAAAAGCCTGTCCTGAAAAAAGATCGTAAATCAATTAAAATCGGATATTCGCAATTTACGCTGGGAGCCCCTTATTTTGTGGCTATTGTGGAAGCAGCCAAAAAGACAGCAGAAGAAATGGGCGTTCAGTTCGTTTCCATTGATGGGCAAGACAACATCAACAAACAACTTTCCGACGTTGACGACTTGCTTGCCAAAAATATCGATGTGCTTATCATGGATCCGAAAGACCCGATAGCTCAGGTTCCTGCTACTAAAGCAGCTACGAAAGCTGGTGTACCTGTTATTATCGTTGATAGTTCGATTGATCCATCTGCTGATTTCGTAACCACCATCCAATCCAACAATCTGGCTAATGGAGAACTGGTAGGTGAATGGCTGGCCAAACAAATGAAGAACAAGAAGATCAAAATGGCGCTTCTTAGCGGAGCTCAGGGCAATCCTGTCGGTAAAGAACGTCGTCAAGGTGTCATCCGCGGATTGACAGAAACACAAATCAATATGTCAGGTGGTTCCAGCTTCGAAATTGTAGCCCAAGGTTGGGGAAATTGGGGTAATGAGGGCGGATTGAAAGCGATGGAAGATATTCTCACTGCACATCCGGATGTCAATGTCTTGGTAACGGAAAACGATAGCATGGCGTTAGGCGCAATGAAAGCGATCCAAGCGGCAGGTAAGAAAAATGATATCCTTATCGTTGCGGCAGCGGATGGACAGAAAGAAGCATTGGAATTGATTAAATCCGGTGATTACGGCGTTACCGGAATGAATAATCCAGCATTGATCGGAAAAACAGCCGTAGAGACAGCTGTCAAGATGCTAGAGGAAGGCGGTCAATTTCCCAAGACTACCTATACCCCTCCAGTGGCAATTACCAAAGAAAACGTGGCCAAATATTATGACCCGAATGCAAAATTTTAATTTAGTGGGATGAATATGTAATTATGGCGGGTGGTTAACGAAAATGGCAGCGGATTTTGTGGTTGAAATGCTGAACATTAATAAATCGTTCGGTGGCTTACAGGCGCTAAAAGACGTATCCTTCTCTTTGAAACGCGGAGAAATTCATGCTCTAGTTGGGGAAAATGGGGCGGGAAAATCAACGTTAATGAAAATAATGTCAGGTGCCTATCAAAATGACAGCGGTATTATTAAAATTGACGGCGAACCGGTTTCGATCAATAATCCACAGATAGGGCGAAAACTTGGAATTGGTATTATTTATCAGGAATTTGCTCTCGCCCCCGATCTTACGGTAGCGGAAAACATTTATTTGGCTCAGTTAAAAGAGCAAGGGCGTTTAGTCAATTGGAAAAAGTTGTTTAAACAAGCCGATGAATTAATTGAAAGTCTCGGATTCAAGATTGATTCGCGAACAGTTGTAGGAAGTCTCAATGTTGCGTATCAGCAAGTTGTAGAAATCGCCAAGGCTTTATCAAGGCAAACGAAAGTACTTATTTTAGATGAACCTACAGCGGTGCTTTCCCCAAACGAAGCGGAAAATCTGTTTAAAGTTTTACTCAAATTAAAAGAGCAAGGAGTAAGCATCGTATATATTTCCCACCGACTGGAAGAAATATTCCGATTGTCGGATCAAATTACAGTGTTTAAGGATGGATCCAAGGTAGGTTCAGTACTGCCAGTTGAAACAACAAAGGAAACGTTAATTCAAATGATGATCGGCAGAAATTTGGAAGCGTTTTTTCCTAGTCGGAAAGTCAATCCGAAGAATGAAGTCATTTTACAGGTTGACGATGTAAGCTCAGGAAACAAGGTGATAAATGCATCGTTCACCTTACGGGCAGGTGAGGTTCTGGGCATCGCTGGACTTATGGGTAGCGGAAGAACGGAATTAGTCCGAACGATTTTTGGTATTGATAAGAAAGACAAAGGTAGTATTAAACTTCGCGGAAAGCCCGTGCATATTAAATCACCCCAAAATGCGGTAAAGCACGGCATCGTACTTGTTCCGGAAAGCAGAAAAGAACATGGTATTCTGCTCACCATGTCCGTACTCAATAACATCAATCTTCCTAATATGAAAAGAGTGACCGGCCTTTTCGGGACAATCCGTAAGAAGGAAGAAGCTCAAATTGCCCAAGACCTTGTGGCAAAACTGCGGATTAAGACGAACACGATCCATACCGAAGTCGGCCATTTAAGCGGCGGCAATCAGCAGAAAGTAGCACTTGCCAAATGGTATACGACAGACTGCAGTGTTGTTATTTTCGATGAACCGACCCGGGGAGTAGATGTCGGCGCCAAGGTGGAAATTTACAACTTGATTAACGAATTGGTGGCCAATGGTACAGGTGTTATTATGATCTCCTCGGATATGATGGAAGTAATCGGCATGTGTGACCGGGTACTTGTCATTAAAGATGGAGCCATCCAAATCAGCCTAGACAAACAGGACATCTCGGAAGAGAACATCATGCGTTATGCGATTGGAGGATAGTTGTATGAGTGGATTGAGTACGGGAGCGGACATGAAGAAAAACTCGCTTTCATCGTCAGACCTTGGGCATAAGGCACTTGGCATTTTTCAGAAATATAATACCATCATTGTTTTAATTGTATTACTTATTATTTCAAGTTTGATTTCGGACGTATTTTTAACCGAACGCAATATTTTTAACCTGTTGCGGCAGCTTTCAGGTATCGGCATTATTAGTATGGGTGTGCTGCTCGTTATTTTGATTGGCGGCATCGACCTTTCAGTCGGATCCATTTTGGCGTTAGGCAGCGTCCTCAGTGCCTATTTTTTAACGAATCAATCCTGGTCATGGCCAGTCTCTGTATTGGTTACGATACTAGCAGGCGCTTTGATAGGCAGCCTATCGGGATATTTGGTGTCGAAGAGAAGAATCGCTTCCTTTATTGCCACATTGGCGATAATGACAATCGCTCGCGGTTTGTCGTACATCATTTCCAAAGGTGCTCCTATCAGGAGTGACAATCAGATCATGACCGAATACATTGGCAATGGTTTTATTTTCAGTATTCCAATTCCGGTTATTCTTATGTTCTTGGTCTTCGCTATCACTCTATTTATATTGAGGTTCACTGTATGGGGACGGATGATAACGGCTATCGGAAGCAATGAAGCAGCAGTCACTTACTCTGGGGTTAATGTAGTGCCTTATAAGCTGTTAGTATTCATGATTTCCGGCGGGTTTGCTGCGCTTGCGGGTATTATCAGCACGGCAAGAACGGGAGTAGGCTCCCCGTTGGTCGGCATTGGCATCGAGCTAGACGCTATTGCAGCTGTCGTTGTCGGTGGAGCTAGTTTGAATGGTGGAAAAGGTACAGCGCTAAATACGCTTATCGGTGTTTTAATTATTGGCATGATTGGCAACATCATGAATTTATTGGATGTACCCGCTTATCCCCAGCAGGTTATCAAAGGTTTCATTATTATATTTGCCGTACTTTTCCAAGGAGCAAAACAAAAAATCAACTAATAATCGAATGAATGATAAGGAGAGTTGAACGATGGACATGTATACGAATGGAAAATGGAGAGCTAGCAGAGATGGTAAAGCGGTTGAGGTTTTCAATCCGACAACGAAACAGGTTATTGATACCGTGCCTTTTGCAACGAGTGAAGATGTTCAAGATGCGCTACAGGCGGCCCAGTCGGCTAAAAAAGGATGGGCACGCACACCGCTCTGGAAAAGGGGAGAGACAATGCTCCGTTTTTCGGAACTCGTTCTTCAAAATAAGGAGCGCCTGGCTTCCTTGTTAAGCCAAGAGGTAGGCAAGCCTATCCTGCAATCAGAAAGTGAGATTGAATCGGTTGCTAGGTTATTCAACTCTTTCGTTGGGCAAGCCAAAACGATGTACGGCCTGAACATACCTCTTGACCAGCAAGCAGGCGTCGAAAATGATATATATCTTACACGCAAAGAGCCGCTTGGCGTCATTGTCGGCGTTGTCCCCTTCAATTTTCCAGCAGAACTGTTTTCTCAAAAAGTAGCTCCCGCCATAGTAACAGGCAATGTGGTCATTATCAAACCTGCGAATGTTGCGCCTCTAACCATTCTGGAGATGACCAAACTGCTTTATGAAGCTGGCTTACCCGAAAATGTGCTGCAAATCATCACGGGAGCGGGCAAAGTGGTTGGCGAAATGTTGACACAAAGCCCTTTGGTCAATGCAATTAGCTTAACGGGGAGTACAGAAACAGGGATAAGAACCGCAATGAACGCTGCCAAAAACTTAAGTCGCTTGAAGCTTGAACTTGGCGGGAACGATCCACTGATTGTATTCGAGGATGCCGATCTGGAATTGGCTGTCGAGCAGACGGTTTTTGGCCGAACATTAATGAATGGCCAGACCTGCTGTGCAAATAAACGCATGATTGTTCATCGTTCGAAGGTAAACGACTTTACGGATCTTTTAACGGAGCGCTTAAATCAAATCCAGGTCGGCGATCCATTAAATCGTGGTGTGGGCATGGGGCCTTTAATTGATGAAGAAGCGCTGCGTACCGTCCATAGCCAGGTTCAAACAACGATTAGCCAAGGCGCTAAAGTAGCTCTAGGCGCAGAGATTGTGGACAATACATGGTATTTGCCGACCGTATTAACTCACGTTATGCCTTCTTTTGAAGTGGCGCGTGATTTGGAAATTTTCGGCCCCGTGTTTCCGATCATTTCTTTTAACACCGATGAGGAGGCTGTAGAGATTGCAAACAGTTCCATTTACGGTCTGAATGCTTCCGTGTTTACAAGAGATATTAACCGCGCGATGAATGTGTCTTATCAAATAGAATCAGGTATTGTTGCAGTAAACAGTACAGGTACTTATCGACCAGATGTGGCTTTCTTCGGGGGATATAAAATGAGTGGTCTCGGCAGAGAAGGACTCATTGGAGCGCTGGAGGAAGTAACGCAAACCAAGAGCGTGGCCATTAGAAATTGTCTGAAATTATATTAATCGTTACGGAAATGGAGGAATCTCATTGTTTACATGTTTCTTACCAAAAGTGGAGTTCGGTGCAGGTAAAGTTAATCATATCGCGGATTATGTGAAGGGAATGGGGACGAAGGCGGTAATCGCTATTGATCCTTATATGCATTCAATTGGCTTAGGGGATCGAATTGCCTCTCAATTGAAAAAGGTGTTTATTGAGAGTGTCATATTTTCAGATATTGAACCGAATCCCAGCTGTTTTAAAGTGGACGAAATGGCTAAGAGAGCCAAGGCTGAACAATGTGATTTTGTAATCGCGATAGGTGGAGGAAGCGCAATTGATTTTGGAAAAGGATTGGCTGTAATGGTTAATGGCCGAGGCTCTTCCTGGGATTACACAGAACGCAATGACCATGAGGTGTTACGGCCTGGAAGTGATACCCTCCCCCTTATTGCGATACCAACTACTTCGGGAACAGGTTCGGAATCTACGCCTTTCTCTGTATTAAATAACCCTGCTTTGAAAGAGAAAAGTACGATTGTCAATGAGCGGATATTTCCGAGGATTGCGATCGTGGATCCGGAATTGATGATCTCTATGCCCTCCAAAATTACAGCATCGACAGGATTTGATGCCTTTGCCCATGCGCTTGAATCTTTCATCAGCTTAAAGGCGAATCCATTTACGACAATGGTAAGCAAGGAAGCCATGAGCATTGTTGTTAGAAATCTTCCTGAGGCTGTGGCAAATGGAGGCAATGTTAAAGCTAGAGAAAATCTGGCTTGGGCAAGCACGCTAGCGGGTGCCGCCATTGCTCATATTGGCGTGACTTTGCCGCATTCTTTAGCTCAGCCTGTTGGTGGCATGTTTGGGGTACCGCACGGTGACAGTATAGCTGCATGTATGGTAAATGTGCTGGAAGTTAGTTGGCAGTCCGATTTGGAGAAATTTGCTGCTATTTCTACGATCATTGATCCTTCGATAAGTTCGTTAACGCTGCGACAAAGAGCCGAGAAGTGTCCTGAGCTAGTGAGTAGATTGCTGTCAGATATTAATCTGCATGTTAAATTCTCAACTTTCGGTATGACGGAGAATGATATTGATAAAGCAACTTCGATCGCTCTGACCGGCTATTATTTCGATATCGAATGTCATCCCAAGAAAGTCACTAGAGAAGAAATACGTCAAATATATAAAGCTTGTTTATAAAGATCTAAAGACAGGGGAATGTAAGAGTTTTAAACGATTATCCCCTTTTTTTTTACCACATATCTAATCGATTAGATGACGTGGAACCCTTTAAAGGAGTGAATAAAAATGGAACATCTGACAAACGAAAATGTGAAGAAATTAAAAGAGATTGCTGCGGAAATCCGCCGAAATGTGGTCAAGACTGTCCATCACGCAGGAGCGGGGCACTTGGGCGGCCCCATGTCGGCAATTGACATATTGACGGCGTTATACTTCGAAGTGATGGATATCAATCACGAAAATCCGGCTTGGGAGGAAAGGGACCGATTTGTTTTATCCAAAGGGCATTCGGCGATTGCCTTATACAGCACACTAGCTGAAAGAGGCTATTTGCCAAAAGAGGAGCTTCATACGTTTGATGAAATCGATTCACGCTTGCAGGCGCATCCGGACATGAATTTGCTGCCGGGTCTGGATATGTCAACAGGTTCACTGGGACAGGGCATTTCAGCAGCCGTAGGCATGGCGCTCGGAGCAAAGCTCAAACAGCTGTCATTTCGCACATATTGCATGATTGGCGACGGAGAATCCCAAGAGGGCCAGGTTTGGGAAGCCGCTGACATTGCCGTAAAATATAACCTCGACAATTTAACGGTCATTCTGGATTACAACCATTTACAGCAATATGGATGGAAGGGCACAGAAGGAAGAACGAGGGAAATCCCCGTCTTCAGTCCAAGCTCCCGCTGGGGGGCATTTGGCTTCCACGTCATTTCTATCGATGGACACGATTTCAAGCAGATCGTCAAAGCACTTCGTGACGCAGAGGGAATTAGCGGCAAACCAACGATTATCGTGGCTCATACGGTCAAAGGCAAAGGCGTCAACTATATGGAAAACAATTATTTGTGGCATTCCAAGATTCCTACTGAGCAGGAGCTGGCTCTTGCTTTAACTGAACTTCAAGGAGGTAACGTACAATGAGTCAAATGACAACTTCCCCTCAATTCGTTTCCATGCGTGACGTATTTGGCGACAAATTGCTCGAGCTATCGAAGAGGGATCCGCGTGTATTCGCCTTAGATGGTGACTTAGCTAACTCAACAAAGTTGGATAAAGTAGCAGAAAATAATGAGAGTAAATTTCTGCAAATGGGCATTGCCGAGCAAAATATGCTGGGTGTCGCTGCTGGCCTTGCGTCAGTAGGACTGCAGCCGTGGGTTTGCTCGTTTGCAGCTTTTATCGTCAAACGCGCCTTTGATCAAATTGTGGTAAGCATTGCGCAGCCGAAGATGAATGTAAAGATGATCGGGGCATACAGTGGTCTTCTGAATGGGTGTACGGGAAAAACCCACCAGTCGCTTGAAGACTTGGCCATTATGCGTACACAACCAGGGATGATCGTTTTGGCGCCGGCCGATTCCGTCGAACTGCAGCAAATGATGGAGTATGCCAATCAATATGACGGTCCCGTTTATATTCGTGTGGCACGCGATTCGTATCCCGTGCTGTTTGACGAGCAAAGCTACCGATTCCAAGTTGGGAAGGGTGTTACCCTTGCTTCCGGAACGGACGTTACGATTATTTCGACCGGAACGCAAACAAGTCGCTGCCTGGAGGCAGTTGAACAGTTGAAGCAGGAAGGCATATCCGCTGAACTGCTTCACCTTCCATCCGTTAAACCGTTAGATGCTGAAGCGATTATCGCATCCGCAAGGAAAACAGGAGTTGTCGTGACTGCTGAAGAGCACAGTATTTATGGCGGATTAAGTAGCGCGGTGGCAGAGGTGCTGGTGGAAAACTTCCCTGTTCCCATGGAGAGGATTGGCGTACAAGATAAAAATTCAGAATCGGGATCTAACAACGCATTGCTGAATAAATTCGGTTTAACGGCTGAACATGTGGCGGAGAAGGCTAGAAAAGTGATGGCAAGAAAGAAGATGGCCCAATAGGTTTGAAGATTGATAAAAAGGAATGGAGTGGAAACCATGTCTGCTAAAGTCATGCATGTAGGTTCAATTATTGATGGTCAGGAGCTTAAAGGTGGCAACCGTACGACGCAGGAAGTTCGAAATCCCTATAACGGCGAAGTTGTAGGCAAAATCGATTACGTGACGGATGGCGATCTGGACCGCGCGATCGCAACCGCCGAACGCGTATTTCATGAGACTATGCGCCATATCCCTGCCTACCAGCGCTCTGCCATTTTGCGCAAGGCTGCCGATTTATTGGAGGCACGAACGGAAGAATTCGCCAGGACGCTAGTGGTTGAAGCGGGTAAACCGATTCGCGATGCGCGGGGTGAGGTCAGCCGCGCCGTGCAGGTCATTCGATTTGCCTCGGATGAGGCAAAAACGCTAGGCGGCGAGCTTGTACCGATGGATGCCGCCGTCGGCGGGGAAAACCGGATCGGGATGGTACGACACTATCCAGTAGGGGTAGTGGCTGCCATTACGCCGTTCAATTTCCCGTTGAATTTGGTACTGCATAAGCTGGCGCCGGCCTTTGCCGCCGGCAATACCGTCGTACTAAAGCCTGCTGATAAGACGCCACTCTCATCGATTGCCTTGGCTCGATTGTTCGAGGAAGCAGGTCTTCCCAAAGGGGCGTTGAATGTCGTGCTCGGTAGAGGCTCGAAAATCGGGGAACCGCTCGTTACCGATCCTCGCGTTGCCAAGGTATCTTTTACAGGCAGTGTTCCGATCGGTCTTCAGATTCGAAAATGGGCTGGATTAAAAAAAATGACACTCGAGCTCGGATCGAACTCCCCAAACCTTATATTCGACGATGCTGATCTGGATACGGCTATTGCAGGCTTGGTACGAGGGGCGTTCGCTTTCTCCGGGCAGGCATGCATCTCGGTGCAGAGGATCTACGTTCAATCCTCAGTCTACAACGATTTCCTAATCAAATACGTGAAACAAGTCAAACAATTGCATATCGGAGACCCCATGTTAGAGACGACTGATATCGGTCCGATGATCAGCGAGGACGAAGCGAAGCGCGCTGAGACCTGGGTGAAGGAAGCTGAACTCGAGGGAGCGGCAGTTATGACGGGCGGGAGACGAAACGGTACAGTCATGGAGCCTACGGTGTTGGCTAACGTCAAATCGAACATGAAAGTCGTCTGTCAGGAGGTCTTCGCGCCCATCGTGTCCGTTATTCCGTTCGATACGGAGGAGGAGGCAGTTCGGATGGCGAACGATTCGGATTTCGGACTTCAGGCCGGCGTATTTACGAATAATATTAACCGCGCCCTGCGCTTGGCTGACCAGTTAGTTACCGGCGGCGTCTGGATTAACGAGATTTCCACTTATCGACAGGATAATCATCCTTACGGCGGCGTTAAATTAAGCGGTATCGGCAAGGAAGGCGTAAAATATGCGATTCAAGATATGATGGAAAGCAAATTTATAGGTATTAAAATACTATAATTACGCTTCATGAGTGAATTGGTTGAATACAAGGGGGGAGAAACCTCGGTGGCGTACAACAGTATAATCCTTCGGTTGGAGCTGAACCATGAGCTGAATCATTTCGGCGAGGTCGCGACCGCGATCAGTAAGGCGGGGGGCGATATGACGTCGATCGATGTCATCCGGACGACACAGGAAAGCTCCATTCGCGACATTACGGTTCAGGTATCGGATCAGGAGGAATCACGAGTCTCTGAATTTCTGAAGGAACTCGACGGCGTTAAAATTATTAATATTTCCGACCGAACATTCCTTGCCCACTTGGGAGGGAAAATATCGATTCATCCGAACATGCCGATCAAGAACAGGGACGATTTATCAAGGGTGTATACACCTGGCGTGGCAAGGGTGTGCAATGCCATTCATGAAGATCCCCGTAAAGCTTATTCACTCACCATCAAACGAAATACGGTAGCCGTTGTTACGGATGGAACAGCCGTATTAGGCTTAGGCGATATTGGTCCACATGCGGCCTCGCCGGTTATGGAAGGAAAGGCCATGCTGTTCAAGCAGCTGGCGGATGTTGATGCGTTCCCCATATGTCTGGATACCAAGGATACAGAAGAAATCATCCGAACAATCGTCCATATTAGTCCGATCTTTGGCGGTATTAATTTGGAGGATATCAGCTCTCCACGCTGCTTTGAAATCGAAGCCCGATTGTCCGAGCAGTTGGCTATTCCTGTCTTTCATGATGACCAACATGGTACGGCCATTGTTGTCCTAGCAGGATTGTTGAACGCGCTAAAGCTGGTTGGGAAACGAATCAACCAGATTCGGGTCGTGGTCAATGGTATAGGTGCCGCGGGTGTCGCTATCTGTAAAATGCTGCTATCCGCAGGTGTCACGCATCTGATTCCTGTTGATCAAGAGGGGGCCATTGTTCGTGGCGAACATTATTCGCAGCCGATGTGGCAATGGCTAGCTGAACAACCACAGGTGGAGAATCAACCTGGCCGCTTAAAGGAAGTGATTCGAGGTGCGGATGTATTCATCGGGGTGTCGAGAGGGGGACTGCTTCAAGCAGAAGATATGAAGGAAATGGCTGCTGATAACATTGTATTTGCGATGGCTAATCCCGAACCTGAAATCGATCCGAAGGAAGCTGGTCCCTATGTCCGCATATTGGCGACTGGCCGCAGTGATTATCCGAATCAAATCAATAACGTGCTAGTCTTCCCAGGCATTTTCCGCGGTGCTTTGGACTGTAGGGCTCAGCAAATCAATGAACCTATGAAACTGGCAGCAGCTCGTGCGATTGCTTCCGTCGTTTCTGACAAGGAATTGAACGAACTCTATATTATTCCAAGCATTTTTAATGAGCAGATTGTAACCAAGGTTAGACATGCGGTTATAGAAGCAGCTATTCTGACAGGAATGGCAAGACGCATACCTCCTGATTTTCGCTAGCTATCGGCAAGACAGACTTTGTAAAGAGGCAGATCTACGTACATCGCAGATCTGTCTGTTGTCTAAAGAAAATTAAGTATTAGACTGAAAAATAAAGTTGTAGACTTAAAAAATAAAGTGCTAGACTGCCAGTACTTCGTTAAGCTCCCTAAAACCAGCTAATATCTTGTCAATATTTTTCTCTTAAATTTAATTGGCGAAGGCAATACACTAAAATTAGGTGCTAAAGAACCTTCTTAGCAAGTATTGGAACATGGTTTCTACAAGTAGGGGGCGATCAGTTTTAGCGACGGGTTGCGGACCCAGGGGAACGACCGATCTGCTCTGATACTGACAAATACACCATAAACAAAAATGGTCAACCAGTAAAAACTGGCTGACCTCATAATACGACGGGGAACGATAGTTGAATAAACTCAGGATGAAGCTGCTGGCACCGATCGGCAGCTTCATTGCGGCTTTTTTAGCATTGGATGATTATGCCCAAGTAGTAATCGTTTCAACGGGCATGCGGTAGGAAGGATAGCCTTCTTTGGCTGCTTTTCCGATCGAGATCAACATAACCGGTTGGAACCGGTCTTTATTAAGACCAAAAGCTTCAGCAATCCGTTCTTTATCATATCCGGCCATCGGGTTAGTGTCATATCCATGGGCGCGTGCAACAAGCATGAGTTGCATGGATACGAGACCCGAGTCAATCAGGTTCATGTCTCGTAGCTCGGATGCGGACATGTTCGCATAATAGGGTTTCGCTTGTTGCAACTGCATATCCATGATGTCCTGTGACATGTACCCTTGTTCCACTGCTTTGCCAAAAATCTCGTCAATATATTCAATGTTGTTAGCATCGTAAAATACCGCAATGACAGCCGAGGAAGTCAAAGTTTGCGTCTGGTTGAAGGAAGCCAGCGGCGCAAGTTTTTCTTTGCCTTCAGCGCTGTCTATGACAAGGAAACGCCATGGCTGCATGTTAATGGCAGAAGGGGCACGGGAAGCTTTCGCTAATATTTCGGTCATTTCTTCCCGGCTAATTTTCACTTCTGGATCGTAGACTTTAACCGAACGGCGCTCCAGGACGATTTCATTGAAATTGTTGGTTTTGTGGAATTCTCCGACGATAGTGCTCATGTAATGTTCTCTCCTTCATCTATATTAGTTGTGAGTGTTCGTTTGACCTCACTATGAATATTGTAAACTATGAAGTATACTTTATAGCAATAGCAAGCATTGAGGTGATTAATATAAAGATAAGTGAAGTCGCAAAAAGGGTTGACCTTCCTATATCAACTATCCGTTACTATGAGAAAATAGGCATTATTACTGACGATTTCATACGGAGGGAACTGAATAATTACCGGGATTATACTTTAGAAGTTACTCATCATTTAGAAGTTGTAAAAAATTGTTTAGCTGTCGGTTTTTCAATTAATGACATTAAAGCTATGATCTTGAAAAATGGAATGTCAAAAGATGAACAAACACGCATCATTAAAGAAAAAATATCAGAAATAGAAGACGCTCAAAAAAAATTAGATACTTCCAAAAAAAACTTATACGATATTCTTGAATTGAATATTACATGCGAGGATGGGTTCGGAAAATATTAAGCACAACAACCCTGATTGTATCGTGGTTTTGGGAGTAGGGTTAAATGACTTGCTAGAGCCACTAAACTCCGAGTCATTGCGTAATATGAAATTTAATTGAAAAAAATTTGGAATTTACTGAATCGAATTCAATTGCAAAGCTTAGAAGGGAATCATGTATTGATTGAAATTAGAAAAATAATAATAATTAACATTGAAAATAAAGATTCTTAACAGGTGAAGCCATTCTAACGGGGAACATAGTTCAATAAAATAGCGACAGTCTAGGACTTTATTTTCTCATCCTAGGCTGTCGCTGTTTCAAATTCTAGGCTCAATCTAAAA
Organism: Paenibacillus germinis; assembly: GCF_013141785.1. NCBI lineage: Bacteria > Bacillati > Bacillota > Bacilli > Caryophanales > Paenibacillaceae > Paenibacillus > Paenibacillus germinis. Next base: position 264,087 of record NZ_WHOC01000176.1, on the reverse strand, counting down.
CTTATTTTATGGAGTCTGACGGTAGTACAATTCGAAAAGCCGCGTGGAATGAGATCATCCAGTCTAATATTTTATTTGCTGCTGACACCTTTACTTTTAGAGGCACGATCAAATGCTAACTTTTATAATCATAAATCAAATATAGAATAAAATTTTATTTTATATTGACCATGAAAGAATTTAATTCTATAATGAAATCGAGATGGAGCGCATCCATTTACGGAAAGGATTAAGCGTTTACAGGGGGTGGCCGCTACGGGAATTATTCGAACAGTCTTAGGGGATATCTCTAAAGAACAATTAGGATTCTGTCATAGTCATGAACATCTCTTCATTGCGGAGGGAACGCCATCAAGGCTGAATCCCGTTTTGCAAATTGATGACTTTGGCAAAACAAAGGAAGAATTATTGCTATTCAAAAGCTTGGGTGGCAAAGCCGTTGTGGATGCCCAGCCTGTCGGATGCGGACGGATGGCGGACATGTTGACCGAAGTATCCAAGCAGACGGGTATCCATATCATAGCCTCTACCGGTTTTCACAAGAGAAGCTTTTATCCCGATAATCATTGGCTGTTTCGTGCGGATGTTGAGCGTTTAGCGAATACGTTTATCGCTGAAATTGAAGAAGGCATGTATATCCAAGCGGATAAACAGGACCCGAAACTCCAAATAAAAGCCAAAGCTGGGCAAATCAAAACGGCAATTGATGAGGACTCACCGGGTTTAATCTGTTTACACCTTTTGAATGCCGCAGCGATTGCTTCTCTCGAAACGGGGATTCCCATCATGTGCCATACAGAAACTCATCGTCAAGGGATTGTAGTGGCTGAACACTTTATGAAGTTAGGTGTTGCTCCCGAGAATCTGATCATTTGTCATTTGGACAGGACACTTAACGATTACAGCGTCCATCGACAGCTGGCTCATCTCGGTGTTTATCTGGAGTATGATACGATCGGCAGATTTAAATATCACAGCGATGAGGAAGAAGCGGAACTAATCGTGCAGATGCTGGATTGGGGCTATGGGGATTCTCTTCTCCTAGGATTGGATACGACCCGGGCGAGACTGAAGAGTTACGGTGGCGAGATCGGATTGGATCACATGAAGGTCAATTTTATCCCTCTTTTGCGTCAGCGCGGTGTTTCGGAGTCTGCTATTGCAGATATGATGATTCATAATCCTTCCCATGCTTTTACACGAAAAAAACAGAACAGCCAGAGAGGTGAAAACAAGTGACTTATAAAGTAATGGTAACCCCTCGCTCCTTTGGAAAGGGAAACTCTCAACCGATTGACATGTTAAAGGAGAATGGCTGCGAGCTAATTCTTAATCCATATGGCCGCATTATGAACAAGCAGGAAATGGTTGAATTGATCAAGGATGTAGACGCGGTCATTGTCGGGGTCGATCCCATCGATCAAGAGGTGCTTGAGCATGCGCCTAAGTTGAAGGTCATTTCAAAATACGGTGTCGGTACCGATAATATTGACTTGAATTATGCGCGGGAGAAAGGGATTCCCGTAACCGTGACTACCGGAGCTAACAAGGATGCCGTTGCGGATTATACGATAGCTCTTATGTTGGCTGCTGCTAGAAGAATGATTCCGATTGATAAAGCTTGCAGACAATTGAATTGGAATAAGATCACATCTGTCGATGTATGGGGTAAAACGCTGGGTCTCGTCGGTCTTGGAGCCATAGGCAAGGGCGTTGCCGCAAGGGCGCGCGGTTTTAACATGAACATACTTGCTTATGATTTGGTCAAAGATGAAACCTATGCGGCTGAACATCAGATCGATTATGTAGGTTTAAATGAGCTTCTACGTACAGCTGACTTTATCAGCTTGCATTTGCCCTTAACGGAACAAACGCATCATTTGATAGGCGCGAAGGAACTCGCAAGCATGAAAGAAACCGCTGTCATTGTGAACACGGCTAGGGGCGGGCTAATCAATGAACAAGCGCTTCTTGAGGCTTTGAGGGAAAATCGGATATGGGGAGCAGGCATGGATGTATTCGAGCAGGAGCCCCCGCAAGATAAAGGCTTTCTGGAACTGGATAACCTAATTATCGGATCACATTGTGCCGCTTCAACGTATCAAGCCATCGAGAACATGGGAGTCATGGCTGCGGCGAATGTCCTAGAGTATTTGAGGTAATCATTAAAGAACAAGGGGAAATGATAAATGGCTATGAATAAGCTGCAAGTGATTAGCAGACTGTGTGAGGAAGGAATTGTCGCCGTCATCCGTGCTGACAATAGCGAGCAAGCGATTAAGATTGCCGAAGCGTGTCTGCAAGGCGGTATTTCCAGTCTGGAAATTACGTTCACTGTGCCGTATGCGCATCAAGTGATTGAGAAATTATCGAACCATTTCTCGCCTGGAGAAGTTACAATTGGCGCGGGGACTGTATTGGATACGGAAACTGCTCGTATCGCAATTCTATCAGGCGCGCAATTTGTTGTCAGTCCCTTTGTTAACACAGAAGTGATTCGCTTATGCAACCGCTATGGTATTCCATGTATGCCGGGAGCCATGACCGTAAAAGAGGCGATTGAAGGGATGGAAGCTGGTGCGGATATTATTAAACTGTTCCCAGGAGAGACCTATGGACCATCTATGATCCGGTCGCTGAAAGGACCGCTGCCCCAGGTGAATCTCATGCCAACTGGCGGCGTAAATCTGAGTACCATTACAGATTGGTTTGAAGCGGGTGCCGTTGCTGTAGGTGTCGGTGGTTCTTTGATTAGTTCGGCCAGTCAAGGGGATTATGCTTCTATTACAGAAAAAAGCCGTCAGCTTGTTGATAAAGTGAAAGCCTTCCGAGGGGTGTAACGATCATGAGAATCGCTGTTTTTCGCGATGCCCAGCAAGCTGATCGCATAGGAGCGGAAATCCTAGAAAGGATTGTTCGTGAAAAAGCCCATCCCAAGCTTGGCCTTGCCACGGGTTCATCGCCTATAGGGATTTATAAAGAGTTGGTTGAGAGGATCAGAATCAGCCCTTGCAGCTATAAACATGTATCTACCTATAATTTAGACGAGTATGTCGGTCTATCAGCGGATCATCCTCAAAGTTATGCTGCCTATATGCGAGAACATTTATTCCAGTATCTCGATATGCTGCCGAATCATATTCATATTCCAAATGGAGCGGCTCATTCGATTGAAGCGGAAAGCCATAGATATGAAACGCTGCTGAGGGAAGCTGGAAGGCTGGATGTCCAACTGCTTGGTATTGGGTTAAACGGACATATTGGTTTCAACGAACCGGGCAATCATCTTTCAAGTGAGACTCATATTGTGGCATTAACTGAAGGCACGCGAAGTGCAAATGCTAAAAATTTTCCTTCTGATGAACAAACTCCTAGGCATGCCATTACGATGGGGGTTGGTCCTATTATGAAGGCTGACAGCGTGCTGTTTATCGCGCATGGTGAAGCTAAAAGTACCATTATTCAAGAGGCATTTACGGGACCTGTAACGACAAGTTGCCCGGCATCCTTACTTCAATTACATCCGAATGTAATCGTGTTGTTGGATGAAGATGCGGCAGCAGGCTTGTTGAATGGCGGCAGACCATCATTTCGGATGATAGGTAATAGACGAATAGCATTTCTTTTTGATCCGAAAATACAGGAAATAATCGGGGAAAATATATCGTAATCATTCTTGTAAATCCTTTATCGAATAAAATTTTATTTTAATGTTGACATAAAAGAATAATATTCTATAATAAGAGTATAAGTCCTTATTCAATCCATAAACACAACCAGAATAGAATTCAAAACCAGAGAGGAAGAATTATATGTATCCTAAAGGAACTCAATTAGAAGGTAAAGTTGCAATCGTCACAGGAGCCGCTTCTGGAATCGGTGAAGCCGTATCGAAAATTTTCGCTGCCAATGCCAGTAAAGTTTTATTAGTGGATATAGATGAAGAACGTATGAAGCAGGTTGCTGCTGAGATCGAAGCTGAGAATGGCATCTGTGATTGGATTGTCGGCGATGTGACGGAAGAAGCTGAAGTTGCTAATTTCTTCAAGTATGCCAATGATAAATGGGGCAGCGTTGATCTTCTTGTGAATAGCGCAGGACGCGATTCTCTATCTCCTCCTATCAGCCAGACGACACTCGAAGAGTGGAACAAAACACTCGGACCCAATTTAACTGCAGTCTTCCTTTGCTGCCGAGAAGCGTTCCGCTACATGGAAAAACAAACAATGGGCGGCAGAATCATTAATATGGGATCTTCGTCAGCCAAAGTCGCATCTTGTCCGGGACATAGTCCTTATCGCGCTTCCAAACATGGCATGATGGGACTTAGCAAAAATATTTTGTTGGAAGGCAAGGATAAAAATATCGGTGTAACTGTGATCAATCCTTCTCATGTGAAGACGCCAATGACCAAAGTCATCGATACAGGGATTTATGACGGTGATCTTGCTGCTTATACGGATGGATGGCTGGATGAAAAAGAACTTAAAGAGGGAATCTATAATAGCTGCATCGATGTAGAAAATGTTGCCGAAGCGACTCTTTTCGTAGCAACAAGAACACCTGATGTTACGATTCCTTCGTTCTCCTTCTATCCGACGCATAAGGTACACCGTTACGGAATGGAAGTATAGAGCATTGATGGCATTGTAAAAGATAAACGGACATGATTAGCTCGAAGTCCTGCATGGCAATTATGAAATGTTGCAGCGGTTCATTGAGCTAATCACGTATTTAAAAACATTAATTGTAAGCGGTTAAATCAAGTGAACTCCAAGCTATAAATGCATAGGAAAGTGGGAGGTTGGCGTGACAGAGAAATATGTGATGTCATTTGATTGTGGAACAACTAGCACAAGGACGATTTTGTTCGATCATAATGGCAATATTGTTTCGGTGGCTTATCAAGATTTTGCCCAAATCTATCCAAAGCCCGGTTGGGTGGAACACAATCCGATGGATATCTGGGAAGCTCAATTAAAAACAGCGAAAGAGGCTCTGAAGCAAGCAAATGCCAGTGCGTCGGATATTGTAGGGATCGGAATCACCAATCAGAGAGAGACCACCATTATATGGGATAAGGCTACAGGCAAGCCTGTCATGAACGCAATCGTATGGCAGGATCGCCGAACAGCAGACGTTTGTCAAGAACTGAAAGAACAGGGATTGAGTGAATATGTCAAAGAAAATACAGGTTTGTTGATCGATTCTTATTTCTCAGGAACGAAGATTAAATGGATCCTTGATCACATCGAAGGCGCGAGAGAAAAGGCTGAAAAGGGAGAACTGCTTTTCGGTACCGTGGATACTTGGCTGATTTGGAATTTGACTGGTGGCAAGGTGCATATTACCGACTATTCCAATGCTTCACGAACCATGCTGTTTAACATTAATCGGATTGAATGGGATGACAAACTATTACGTGAATTGGCCATTCCACGGGCCATACTTCCTGAACTCCGCCCTTCCAGTGACGTTTACGGCTTGACCGTCGAATCGCTATTTGGCGCAAGTATTCCAGTTGCAGCCGCTGTTGGGGATCAGCAGGGTGCCCTTTTCGGACAGGCATGCTTTCAAGAAGGAATGGTGAAGGCCACTTACGGAACAGGAGGATCTCTGTTAATGCATACCGGTTCTAAGCCGATCCGTTCTGATTCCGGGCTTCTTACCACGGTGGCATGGGGATTAAACAACAAGGTAGAGTATGCGTTGGAAGGTCTGCTTTATGTGGTAGGTGCTTCTGTACAATGGCTGCGGGACGAATTGAAACTTATTTCCGATGCCAAAGAGACGGAGCAGCTTGCACAAGAAGTTGCGGATACCAATGGTGTTTATGTGGTTCCGGCTTTTGTCGGACTTTCGGCTCCTTACTGGGATCAGTATGCGCGCGGCGCTATCCTTGGCTTGACTCGCGGTGCGAATCGCAACCACATCGTCCGTGCAACACTTGAGTCGATAGCCTATCAGATTCGTGATGTCATTACGTGTATGGAACAGGATTCCGGCATCAAGAATAGTGAGTTGAAGGTCGATGGTGGCGTTTGCTGCAACAATTTCGTTATGCAGTTTCAATCTGATCTTCTCGGCGTACCCGTTATCCGTCCGAAGGTTGTAGAATCAACCGCGCGAGGGGCAGCATTTCTAGCTGGTCTAGCAACTGGGTTTTGGCAGAGTCAAAGCGAGCTGCTGGATACCTTTGAACTAGATCGCAGGTTTGAACCTACGTTTGACATTTGTAAGCGCAATCAACTATATGCTGGTTGGCAAAAGGCTGTTGATAGATCGAAGGATTGGGAAGATCATTAATACCATTTATATTAAAAAGGGGATGTTTTCTATGAAATCAAGTAAAAAAATGAAGTCTGCATCACTTATTCTCGCTTTGGTTCTAATCATGGTTACGATGGTTGCTTGTGGAGGAAAGACGCAAGAGACGAGTACGACAACCAGTTCAAAAGAAACCAAAAAACATACGTTTGCGGCCTCCTACTTCACCTTGAATAATCCACATTTTATCGATTGGAGCAAAGGATTGAAGTCAGAGATTGTTGATAAGCACGGCGACAAGCTGATTGAAGTCGATGCACAATTGGACATTAACAAGCAGATATCAGATGTCGAAGACTTCATTCAACAGAAGGTAGACGCCATCTTTATAGCCCCGGTTGATAGCAAGGGGATCAAGACGGCATTGCTGTCCGCCAAGAAAGCCAACATTCCGGTTATTATTATGGATGTTCCACCTCAAGACACAGATCTTGTTACAGCGATGGTAACGACGGATAACTTCATGGCCGGTAAGGTGCTTGGTGAAGCCATGGTTAAAAATACGGGCGGCAAAGCCAACGTGGCCATTATCGATTGGTCTGTCGTTCAGGCTGTTGTGGACAGAACAGACGGCTTCTCGGCTGCTGTCAAAGCATCTCCTGGCATTAAAGTTGTCGCCAGACAAGACGGTAAAGCGTCTACGGAATCCGCGCTGCCGATCATGGAGAATTTCCTGCAGTCCAACCCTGAAATCAATGCTGTATTTGCGATAAATGATCCCTCAGCTGTTGGAGCGTTGGCAGCCATTGAAGCGGCGAAGCGAACGGACATCAAGATTTATTCCATTGACGGGTCACAAGATGCGATAAAACTAGTCAAGGATAATAAGATTGCAGGTACTTCTGCCCAGTTCCCTGTCAAGATGGGGCAAGTTGCTGGCGATCTAGTTTACAAGATTCTAAACAAAGAAAACGTTGAAAAATGGATTAAGGTCGAAAGCTTGTTCATTGATCAATCCAACTATCAACAGTATTTGAAGTAAATAGCCTGCTGTACGCTGTAATAAAGGAAGGTATCCTATGGAAAACAATATGCCTCTTTTGCAAATGAAACATATCAGTAAGAGTTTTCCTGGAGTCAAAGCGCTTGATCGCGTGAATCTTGAAGTTCATGTAGGTGAGGTTCACGCTCTGCTTGGCGAGAATGGAGCGGGGAAGTCTACACTGATCAAGATTCTTGGCGGAATATTGGTTCCAGACGAAGGTGAGATCATCTTTGACGGTAACAAAGTAGAAATTAAAGATGTGAGTTTTTCAGAAAGTATCGGAATCAGTGTGATTCATCAGGAGTTGTGTCTCGCGCCGAATATGACGGTAGCAGAAAATATTGTGTTAGGCAGGGAGCCCTCAAAGGGCCCCTTGCAACTAGTAAATAGGAAAGAAATTATTCGATATGGGCAGAAGATTCTCGATCAATTTGAATTGGACATCGATGCTGGCGAGTATGTAAGTAATTTGACGGTTGCGCAGCAGCAGATGGTTGAAATTGCAAAAGCTTTGTCAAAGGATAACCGAATCATCGTGATGGATGAACCTACTTCATCGTTAACAGAGAAGGAGGTTATCAAACTGCTGGAAACGATACGGGGGCTGAGACTGAAGGGTGTCTCTGTTATTTATATCTCTCACCGTATGGAAGAATTGTTTGCAATCGCAGATAAAGTGACCGTTTTAAGGGATGGTACTTATGTCGCTACTCGAGACATGAAGGATACCAGTTACCAAGATCTAGTTCGATTGATGGTCGGAAGAGAGCTGTCAGAGATCTATACCAAACCGGTTGTGCAGCCGGGAGAGAAAATTTTTGAGGTACGGAATCTTTCCAGCGGTACGAGAGTCAAAAATGTAAGTTTCAGTCTCTACAAGGGAGAGATTCTTGGGTTCTACGGTTTGGTGGGTTCAGGAAGAACGGAACTTATGAGGACCATTTTTGGAATCGACAAGTCCATCAGCGGGGATATCTATCTAAATCAGAAAAAGATACGGATTAAAAATCCGAAGGATGCCATCCAAAGCGGTATCGGATTTGTTCCAGAGGATCGCAAAGAACAAGGGGCCATTTTGATTCAAAGCATTTCCTACAATATAAGTTTAAGCGTACTGGACTCCATGGTAAAGTTCTTCCAAGTGGATAGACGAAAAGAAGAAACGTTAGTGGATAAATATATTGAGAGGCTTTCCATCCGCACCCCCTCTCCAGAGCAGCAATTGATGAATCTAAGCGGCGGGAATCAGCAGAAAGTGATCATCGCGAAATGGCTTGCCATGAAACCGGATATTTTGATTCTAGACGAACCCACGCGAGGTATCGATGTCGGCGCCAAAAAAGAAATCTATTCGTTCATGTCCATTTTGGCGCAGTCGGGAGTCAGCATCATTATGGTCTCGTCGGAGCTGCCGGAAATCATCAATATGAGCACGCGCGTTATGACCATGTATCAAGGGGAAATCAGCGGTGAATTAACGATGGAAAGCGAGATTACACAAGAGAATATTCTAATTCACGCAACAGGAGGTGTGAAAAATGAATCAAGTTCTTAGCGAGATAGAACGGAAGAAAAATGATTCATGGCGAAAATGGCCCGTTGTACATTATGTCGTATCAAACTCGGGAATTTTGATTGCTCTGGTGAGTCTGATTGTATTTTTTGCCTTGACGACGTCGACATTTTTGTCTACTAGCAATGTATTAAATGTTTTGAGACAAATATCGATTAATGCCATCATCGCGTTTGGAATGACTTTTACCATATTGATCAATGGAATTGACCTATCAGTTGGCTCGATTCTAGCTGTTTCACAAGTGATAACCATCGGTTTATTATTTATGGGTGTCCCGATTGTTCCGGCTCTTATCGTTGGGTTGTTGATAGGCGCAGTTCTAGGACTTATTAACGGATTTGTCATCACAAAAGGCAAGATTCCACCCTTTATCGTAACGTTGTCCATGATGATTATGGCCAGAGGATTCGCGTACGTATTAACCGGGGGCAGACCGATGAGTTTTAATAATGAGATCTTATCTTTCATCGGGAATGGCTACATCGGGCCCATTCCAGTGCCCATTATTATTATGGTTATTTGTCTGATTATCACCTCATTTATTCTAAATAAAACGAAGTTTGGAAGACATGTCTATGCGGTTGGCGGGAATCGGGAGGCTGCAAGGTTCTCGGGTATTCAAATCTCAAAGATTGAAATGATCGTCTACACCATCTCGGGACTTTTGGCAGGATTAAGCGGTGTTATTCTAGCTGCGAGAATGTCCTCCGCACAACCAACATCTGGCAGTGGATTCGAGTTAGACGCCATAGCAGCAGTAGTCTTGGGTGGAACAAGCTTCTCTGGGGGAATAGGTAAGATTGGTGGAGTTTTCATCGGTGCATTGATCATCGGGGTTCTCAATAACGGGTTGAATTTAATGCATGTATCGTCTTACTGGCAGATGATCATCAAAGGACTTGTCATCGTAACCGCTGTATACGTCGATTCACTGAAGAAGAAAAAGCGAGCTTGATAGGTTTCCTGTTGAAAAGGAGCAAATCGAGTTGAAAAAAAGTTCCTACTTGAATAGAATAGGCTTATCGCCTCCTTAGGATTAACATAAATCCCGGTGAATATTCATGATACGAGGTGCACCGCCATTGGAAGAAGGAAATCATACCCTACACCAGGATGTTTTTAGACTTATTAACAAAAAAATCGCTTATCTGAATCCTGCTCTTCGTCGGATCGCTGATTATATTCTAGAAAATCCGAGTCAGTGTAAAAGTATTACCACCAAGGAATTAGCTGCCGCTTGTAATGTTGCAGAATCCACCATCACGCGATTCGTCAAAGAGATCGGCTTGGATAGCTATCAGGAGCTGAAAATCGGTATAGCCGAGGCATTAACCATGAACGATGCCTCTAGTTTGTCCACGGAAGAAAACTATGTTTATGAGGACATTACCCAAACGGATACACCAGAAATGATTCTGGAGAAAGTGCTGTACCGCAATGTTCAAACGATGACAGAAACCAAGCAGCGCTTAAACATCGGGGAGCTTAGCAAAGCTGTAGAAGCAATCGAGCAAGCCAATACCATTCTCTTCAGCAGCATGGGTTCTTCAAGGGCAGCGGCGGTATCAGGCGTTATGCGCTTCACGAGGGCCGGCAAGAAAAGTATGCTGCTCGGGGACCAAAGCTCTCTACTGATGAGTGCGGCGATTGCAAGCCCTGAAGACGTATTGATTGGGATCAGTAACTCGGGTCGTTCTAAGGATGTTGTCGATTCAATGAGACTTGCTCAATCCAAAGGGGCACGAACGATTGGTATTACTTCTTTTGAAGATTCACCTTTAACCAAGTATTCGGATATTACCTTGTTCACTTCAGCCAAATCGTCAAACGAGGGATCTGCGCTCTATTGGGAAGCTGCTGCATCCAAAACGGCTCAAATTCTGGTGCTAGATTTAATTTACGCATCGTACGCAGCGAAAAATTTCACTAAAACGTTGAATTATATGGAAGAAACCTTTAAGGTGCTGCGCAGTTCAAGAGAGAAATGATAACAATATCTCTTAGTTGACTCTGTCAAAGTAGGCGAAAGTTACTTTGATAGGGGACCTTGCGTCTTAAATCGAATAAAATAATATTTTACGATATATTTTGAAGAATAAAATTCCTTGTAATTCAATTATTCAAAATGTTAACCAGAGAGGAGCTTACAAATGAAAGCAGCGTATTATTACGGCATTGGCGATATTCGTGTAGAAGATGTACCCATTCCGGAAATTCAAGTTAACGAGATGCTTGTAAAGGTTAAGGCTTGCTCGGTTTGCGGAACGGACAATCGCATTTATAGGCACGGACATTTCAAGGTTCCTGAGGGTGTAAAACGAGTGCTTGGACACGAAACTTCCGGAGAAGTCGTCAAGGTGGGTTCAGCGATCAAAGGCTTTGAGGTCGGAGCTCGCGTTGCTCTGCCGCCCAATGTGGGATGCGGCACCTGCCATATGTGTGTACGAGGTTATAACCAGCTATGTCCGAACTATCAAGCTTTCGGGATTAGCATGGACGGCGGCTTCGCGGAATATGTCAAAGTTCCTTCCTTTGCGGTAAGCAACGTGATTAAAATTCCGGACCATGTAAGCTACGAGGAAGCAGCCATTGCAGAACCGCTTTCTTGCGTGCTGCATGCCTATGAAGCTCATAAAACAGTTCCCGGAGATACCGTGCTTATTATTGGACCCGGCCCTATCGGCGCCCTTCATGTGATGATGAACAAAATGGCCGGCGGCCGCATTATTGTTGCGGGGAGATCGGACGCTCGTCTTGAACAAATCAAGCAGTACGGTGCGGATATTGTCATTAATAACAGAGAATCCGACTTAAAAGAAGAGATAGATAGAATCACGGAAGGACGCGGCGTAGATGTCGTGATCACGTCCAATTCTGACCCTGAGATGCAGAAGGTCGCACTCGAAGTAGCAGGTTATCACGGACGCGTATCGTTATTTGGAGGATTACCTAAAGGCAAAGAATTCGTGATGTTAAATACGAATCTCATTCACTATAAGGAACTTACTGTAACGGCTACGACAGGCTCTAGTTTGCTGGATGTACACAAGGCCATGGACATGATTTCTACTGGTAAAATCGATGTGAAATCGCTCATTACTGCGAAATTTTCGATTGAAGATACTGTTGCAGCTTTGGATTATGCGGCTCAGGGAGCGGGCATGAAGGCTCTGATTACATCTGAACTTTAACATTTAGGAGGAAGCATATGAACAAGCTTATGAATGCTGCAGTCTTACATGCACCTGCCGATCTGCGTTATGAGCAGGTAGCGGTGCCGTCCTATAAAGAGGACGAAGTTCTGGTGCGCGTCCGGGCAGCTGGCGTTTGCGGCTCCGACTTGGGACGCGTCATGAAGACTGGAACGTACAGCTTTCCAACGATTCCTGGCCATGAATTTTGCGGCGAAGTTGCCGCGGTCGGTGCTAGTGTGAAGGATTTCAAACCAGGAGACCGCGTGGCCGTCGCTCCTATTCTCCCTTGTGGAACCTGCGAGTTTTGCGAATCGGGAGATTACGGGCTCTGTGATAACTATAATTATCTCGGATCTCGAACGCACGGCGGATATGCCGAGTACACGGTTGCTCCTTCCAGAAACCTGATTCGGTTGCCGGACAGCTTATCTTTCGTCGAAGGAGCCATGGTTGAACCGGCGGCTGTCACTCTGCATGGCATGATGCGTGTAGGCATCAACGTTGGCGATACGGTTGCGGTTCTTGGATGCGGCACAATCGGTTTGTTCGCGATACAGTTTGCCAAAATTATGGGCGCGACTCAGGTCATAGCGGCAGATGTTGCTGCGGATAAGCTAGAGCTAGCGAAACAGCTTGGTGCCGATGTAGTCATAAATTCAGGTGAACTCGACGCTGCTCAAAAGATCAAGGAGTTGACTGGCGGTAAAGGGGTTAACGTCGCCGTAGAAACCGCCGGGGTTGTGCAAACTCAAGAGCAATGTTTGAGAATTACTAAGAAAAAAGGACGTGTTCTCTATTTGGGAACTGCACACCGGGATGTCGTTCTACCGCCTAAAAGTTTTGAATGTATCGTCAGAAATGAACTAACCCTTGTCGGCTCATGGAACTCTTACAGTGCACCATTTCCAGGCGTAGAATGGCAAGCAACCATCGATTATGTCAAGAGCGGCGCTTTAAAGCTTCAACCGCTAGTTACTCATACCTTCCATCTTTCTGATGCTCCAAACGTGTTCGTTGATCTTGTAGAACGCAAGTATCCTTTTACCAAAGTTATTTACGAGATTTAATAAAGGAGAATAACTATGAATCTTCCATCAAAAGCAACTCAGCCTACCATGTACTTCATTGGGGTAACCACGACAAAGTCCTCGATTATGAAACTTTTCCCGCTTTGGGCGGAGGCACTCGGGCTGAAGGACGCCGTGATTAAAGGAATAGATATCGACATTCATGCTAAGCCGGAAGTATACAGAGAAGTCGTGGAATTTATTAAGAACGATGAATTGTCCCTTGGTGCCTTGGTAACAACACATAAAATCGACTTATATGACGCTGCCAGCGACTTGTTCGACTATTTGGATCCCCATGCGCAAATGTTCAAAGAGCTTTCTTCCATTTCCAAGAAAAATGGTAGATTGGAAGGTTACGCTAAGGACCCAATATCGAGCGGATTGGCGATGGAAGCATTTATTCCGGACCATTATTGGAACAACGGCGGTGAAGTGTTGATTCTCGGTTGCGGAGGAAGTGCCCTAGCGATCAGTTCTTATTTAACGGAAAAAGATCATGGTAATAACCTGCCATCCAAAATTATTCTTACGAACCGAAGCAAGCCAAGGCTGGATTCGGCCAAGGAATTGTTATCACAGCTCGACACCCAAGTTCAATTTGACTATCATCTTTGCCCAGATCCGGCCCAGAATGATGAAGTCATGGGAGCACTTAAGCCTTATTCGTTAGTTATTAACGCGACCGGTCTCGGAAAAGACAGACCTGGATCACCTCTCACGGATCTAGGTAAATATCCGCAAAACGGCTTGGTGTGGGAGCTGAACTACCGCGGCGAACTTGATTTTATGCATCAAGCTTTGAGACAAAAAGAACAACGTAATCTGCATGTCGAAGACGGATGGATCTATTTTATCCATGGCTGGACGCAAGTCATTGCGGAAGTATTCCATGTTGATATCCAAGGTGAAGTATTAGAGAAATGCGCCAAAATTGCAGAAAGTATCAAATAACAAACTAACCGTCGAGGGGTGTTCAGAATGAGTCAGGAATTAACAGTCAAGCCATTTTCCATGTATTTTGATTTAATCAGCGGAATGTCAAACGAGAGAAGTACAACGAAACGACATCTTTCTAATATGAGAGGCATGTTTTCAAACGGTGAAGCGTTGGAAGCGATGATCGAAAAAGAGAATTCGTTGATGTATGAATTTTTCGAACTGGAAATGCCGGAAAAAGACGGTCATTTATTATTTGGTACAAGTATCGTATATCCAGGCAAAGTAGGAAATGAGTATTTCATGACCAAGGGACATTTTCACACGATTTTGGATACCGCTGAAGTCTATTACTGCTTGGGCGGTAAGGGCTATATGCTCATGGAAAATCCTGAAGGGGATTGGATAGCAGAAGAAATGACTCCGGGAAAAGCTGTGTATGTTCCGGGCCGCTATGCACATCGAAGCATTAATGTGGGCGATGAGCCTATGATTACTTTCTTTGTTTTCCGAGCTGATGCCGGTCATGATTATGGAACCATTGAAACTAAAGGCTATAGAAAATTAATTGTTGAAAACGAAGGTAAGGTTGAAATCGTAGACAATCCCAAATGGGGAGTTTAATAAACAGATGGCAACGAGGGACCTGAATCAACGTTCAGGTCCCCCCCCATCATGGGGGATTTGTCTAAATCTAACTACTTGCGATATCAGTCATCCTAGAATGAAAGGGAGGTAATATTAAATGAACGATATCGTGGAATAGGTTGAACTCCGTTTTATTAATTCAAATTGAAAGCGCTTTAAAAATATTTCCAAAAAAAGGGGAAATGTACATGAGAAAAATTCAATTGCGTAAATCGTACATGCTGCTTATCTTCACGATGATTACGGCTTTATTGGCTGCTTGTTCTAACCAAGCAAATCCTACGAACAAAGATGACAAAGCGGGACAAACCCAAGCACCCTCCACGAATGATGATCCCGCTAAAAAACTAGGGAAAATCGTGATCGGTTGGGTACCGCCGGATATTACGGGCGTTTATAAAATCGCAACTACCTATATGGAGAAGTCAGCAGAAGACGCTAAGAAATCGGGGTTGGATGTTGAAATCCTTACGAAAGCGAGCAATAACCATGGCGATGCGAATGCTCAAATTCATAACATCGAAGATATGATTCAAAGAAAAGTCAGCGCGATTATTATTTCTCCAGCAGATGTAGAACCGCTGAAACCTGTGCTCAAACAAGCAAAAGATGCTCATATACCCGTGATTATCGTCAATCTGTTAACACCGATTGAGGGAACACAAGTTGATACTTATATTGGTTTTGATAATGCACAGGCGGCAGAAGTTTCCGCATACGCCATGTTAAACGCTCTTGGCGGGCCAGGCGTCTTGGATGGAAAAGGAAAAAAAGTGGATGTTCAGCCACATCAAGAGTTGGATTTGAAGTGGTGGCAGAACGTGTATAAAGACGTTGATCCTAATTCGATTAAGGGGAAAATTGCCATACTTTCAGGAGTTCCCGGAAGCTTTTACGATAACGAACGTCAAAAAGGCTTCGATAAAGTGTTGAAAATGTTCCCGAATGTGCAAGTCGTTACAAAGCTTCCAGCGGATTGGAATCGACAAAAAGGGGTGTCGGTCACAGAAAACATTCTTCAAAAGCACAAAGATATTGATGGTATCTGGGCTGCTTCTAATGAAATGGGATTGGGTGCGATTAATGCGGTTCAAAACGCAGGGCTTACAGGAAAAGTATTCGTTACGACGAATGATGGGACGTCGGAGAGCGTAGACAGAATCAGAGAAGATAAAATCCTGTCGGAAACATGGCATGGCTTCCCTGAGTGGGGCTGGTACGGTGTGAAATTCGGAGTGATGCTCCATTTGGGAGAAGAGACGCCGAAAACCTACGATATCAGACCACGAACAGAGTATAAAGCCAACGCTAATGATTTCTATCCGAATCCCGTATTGGATCCGATCGACTGGAAACAAATTATCACCAATGCGAAGCTCAAATAGTTTCATAATGACATTTGGAAACAGGAGGGGTGGAGATGGC
The DNA here is from genome assembly GCF_013141785.1 of Paenibacillus germinis. Taxonomy (NCBI): domain Bacteria; kingdom Bacillati; phylum Bacillota; class Bacilli; order Caryophanales; family Paenibacillaceae; genus Paenibacillus; species Paenibacillus germinis. The sequence continues at coordinate 247,926 of NZ_WHOC01000176.1, read as the reverse complement.
GACAACCCTATTGAAAATGAGCAAAATCAAAAAGCGGTTTTATGAAACAGTGGCACTGGCTGAAGTGGATTTGGAAATCAAGAAAGGCGAAGTTCATATCCTTTTAGGTGAAAATGGTGCGGGCAAGTCCACATTGATGAAGATTCTATCCGGCTCCTATGTACCCGATGAAGGCGAGATTTACTGGGAAGGTAAACCTGCTGCCATCAAAGGTCCCTCTGACTCGCTAGCATTAGGTATTGGTATGGTCTACCAGGAACTGACGATGATCAAAGATCTCAGCGTGATGGAAAATATCTTCTTGGGGCGAATGCCTAATCACAAAGTTTTTCCGTTCGTGGATTGGAAACAGGTGATCGAGAACACCGGAAAAGTACTGAGTACATTAGGGTTAGATATTAATTTTCATGAAAAAATATCTCATTATGATTTAGGTATTCAACAATTAGTGGAGATTGCAAGGGCGATTTCAAGAGATGCGAAATTAATCATCCTAGATGAGCCGACTTCCGCTTTGACGGATAAAGAGGTCAGATCTCTATTTAATGCCATCAACCGTTTGAAAAAACAGGGAATTTCTTTTGTTTATATTACGCATAAGCTTGATGAGGTTTTTGAAATAGGCGATACGGTAACGGTATTAAGAGACGGTCATTCCATTGATACAATCAGCGATATTTCAAGCGTTACACAAGACAACCTTGTGAGTATGATGGTTGGCCGCTCCATTGATGAACAGTACCCCAAATTCAATCATTGCACCTCCAAAGAAGTACTGAAAGTAAATGGACTTGGAGATGGAAAAGCGATAAAGGATATTTCTTTCACGCTGCATGAAGGTGAAATTTTGGGTATTGCCGGTTTGGTCGGTTCAGGCATCACTGAATTGGTTGAAACCTTATTCGGGCTAAGGAAAGCTGATGAAGGAAGCATTTTATTAAACAATGAAGCTTATTTGCCTCATAACCCAAAAAGCGCAATTGAACGTAAACTGGGTTTTGTTACGAAGAATCGTAAAGAAGGGCTTCTTTTGCACATGTCAGTGGCCGAAAATATCACGGTTTCCAGTTTTTTTGGCTTTAGCAGATGGGGGTTTAGGAACAAGAAAAAGGAGCATGGCGTATCGGAAGACTATAAGAAATTGTTGAAAATTAGTACGCCGAGCGTGTTCAGTCCTATCGGAAAGTTAAGTGGCGGTAACCAGCAAAAAGGCGCCATTGCCAAATGGCTCTGCAATCAAACCAAGATATTCATTATGGATGATCCGACTCGCGGCATTGACATTGGGGCTAAAGTGGAAGTTTATAAATTGCTAAATCAAATAACCGAACAGGGTGGATCGATCCTCCTGGTATCGACGGAACTGCCAGAATTAATCGGACTGTCTGACAACATTGTCGTGATGAACAGAGGCAGGCTGGTGGCCAGCTTCAATGCGCGTGAGTGCAGTCAGGAACTTATTATGGATAAAGCGGCAGGAGGGTTGTAATCCATGCAAAGCATAGAGTTAAATGCTATTCAAAATGAAAAGGCCGAAGTGAAAAAGAAAACATTGCTGCATTACATCAACAAAATTAGTCCTATTATCCCGTTGCTGATTTTAATTATTTATATGGCCATTGCCAATCGCGAATTTTTTACGGTGAACAATTTCTTGAATATTTCCAAGCAATCTTCGGTTATGGGGATTTTGGCGATAGGTCAAACCATGGTGATCATCGCTGCGGGAATCGATTTGGCCGTAGGTTCAGTAATGGCTCTTACCGGCTGTATTACTGCAGTAGCTATTATCAATGGCGGTGTCAATCCAGTCGTTGCCGTTTTGATTGGCATTGTGTGCGGAGTTATTGTCGGATCACTGATTGGCTTGATTATTACCAAAATTAAAGTTCAAGATTTCATTGCGACCCTAGGCTCGCTTACCGCAATTCAAGGCTTTGCCTTGTTGACGAGCGGAGGACTGCCGATTTCGGGACTTCCCAAAGGATTGCTAGTGATAGGTAATGGGAATGTCGCCAAGATTCCGATTTCATTCTTAGTATTTGTGGGAGTTGCCATTATTGGTTGGGTCATTTTAAAGCATACGACGTTTGGGCGCAATGTCTATGCGTTAGGTGGAAACCGGGAAGCAGCATGGGTTTCGGGCATTAATGTCAATCTGACTAAAACGCTCGTGTATGCGTTCTCAGGATTCTGCGCATCGATTGCAAGTATCGTTATGTTAGGTCGTCTTAACTCCGCAAATGCATTAATGGGTGACGGAATGGAATTACTGTCAATCTCGGCCGTCGTTCTCGGCGGAACTAGTCTCTTTGGCGGGGCTGGATCGATTGGTGGAACGATTATTGGTGTCATCACGATGGGTACGCTCAGTAACGGACTGAATTTCCTGGATATTTCGGCTTTTTGGCAAAAAGTGATTTTAGGCCTGGTCATTATTACGGTAGTAGCACTTGATACGTTTAGAAGGAGAGTCTCGAAATAGAGATTACCCCATCATTGAGGAGGTTATTCCCATGTATAAATATGGCGTACACAGTTCTTTTGGTGAGAAAGATTGGAATTTCGACTTATTTAAAGCTGTGAAAAGACATGCGCAGAACGGGTTTGATGTTGTGGAAATTTTTATTCCTACACTTTTGACCAGACCCAAGCATGAGTATCAAGAATTGAAACAACTCGCCGACGAATGCGGCATTGAAATGACTTACTCAACGGGTTTAGCGAAAGAACACGATCTGTCATCCAAGGATGAGCATGTCCGCAGACAAGCGATTGAGTACGTCAAAAACGTTCTAGAGATCATAGCCAGCATGGGCGGTAAATCTTTTGGCGGTGTCAATTACGCCGCATGGGCAGGGAAGCTTGAATCAGGCGAGCTTGATCCCAAAGCCTATATCGAGAATAGCATCAAGAGTATGAAGGAGCTGGCGAAAACGACTGAAGATCTCGGGATTACGTATATGTTTGAGGTTGTAAACCGCTTCGAGACGACGGTAATGAATACAGCCGCAGAAGGTATAGCGTTCATCGAAGAAGTCGGAAGTCCGAATTGCAAACTCGTACTCGATACGTTCCATATGAACATCGAAGAAGTTACTTTATCGGATGCCATTATTACGGCTGGAGATCAATTAGCATGCCTGCATCTGGGTGAATGCAATCGCAGCCTTCCGAGTAAGGAAGGAAGAACGGATTGGAATGGCTTGTATCGAGCGCTGAAATCGATTCATTTCGGTGGAGTTCTAACGATTGAATCTTTTATTACCACAGGTGGACAGATTGGAAGGGATATCGGCTTGTATCGGGACCTTACGTTCGGGAAAGATGACAGTCAGCTCGATGTATCGATAAGAGAGTCCTTGAAATTCCTGAAGTCCCTTGAAAACTAAATCATAATTAATTGGAGGATATCAACGATGGACACTGGATTAAAAGGAAAAAAAGTATTGGTAACAGGATCCACAACAGGGATCGGCAAAGGAATTGTAGAAGCTTTTGCGCAAGAAGGGGCGGATGTGATCCTTAATGGCTCTTCGGAAGAGCGCGTAAATAAGACGGTAAATGAATTGCAAGCAAAGTATAAAGACGTGAAGATTTCGGGTATCGCGGCTAACCTAGCCATTCCGGAAGAAGCCAACCGACTCTATGATGAAGCAAGTAAAGACGGTAAACTTGATCTTTTGGTCAATAATTTAGGTATCTTTCCTGTAAAACCATTTGAAGATATTACAGACGACGATTGGTATCATATTTGGAATGTAAACGTGATGAGTACGGTACGTCTTTGCCGAAGAGCGCTTCCCGACATGCTGAAGGCAAACTCGGGCAAGATCATTAATATTAATAGTGAAGCAGGCTTCCGGCCAAACGGCGACCTCGTCCACTATTCGACCACGAAGTCAGCGTTACTCGGGTTAAGCCGGGCGATGGCAGAGCTTACCAAGGGTTCGAAAGTTACTGTAAACAGTGTATTGCCAGTCACGACTTGGACGCCGGGAATCGAAACCTACCTGCAAGGCTACGCAGAACGTGGCGGTATCAGTTTGGAACAAGCGAAGATTAATTATTTCAAGGAAGGTAATGACAGCACCTCGCTGCTGCAAAGATTTCTAACTGTGGAAGAAGTTGCGAAAACGGTCATTTTCGCCGCTAGCAACGATGGGATTAACGGCAACTCTATTTTAATAGACGCCGGCGTCATCCGTCATATTTAATTCCTACCAATACCGGGCTGCAAAGCCCGGAATTTTGTTTGTTTTTTGCATAGATATAATAGTAGAAAGGAACTCACGATGAGGTTTACCATTGGTAGAAAAATATTGGCGGGATTTTTAATCATTTTGTTTTTATTGGCTATAGTTAGCGGGATCAGTGTTCTGAAAATGTCGGATATGGGACAAGAGGCTGTCTCGATTGAGAACAAATGGATGCCTAGTGTTAAAACTTTAGCAACAATGCAGGCGGATTTGTATGACATACAGCATTCATTGTTGGCGATTATTTTGGAAACCGATGATCAAAAAATGGTTCAATATCAAAGCAAAATGAATGATTCAATTGCTGAATTGAAAACGATTCAAAAGAAGTATAATTCCGCTTATACAACGAATGACAATGAAAGAACATTGTTTAAACAATTCATCGACTCGGAAGAGCAGTATTTGAAGTCCTTCCCGGAGGTCATTCAAGCTAGAAAAGGCAATGATTTCATAACGGCTAATTTTCTTATATCCCAGTCGATACCGCATTTTAATCAAGCCATGAATTACTTAGCACAGTTAATTAGTCTCAACGATTCAGGTTCTAATCTGGCGACGGGAAGTTCTATTCAAACATTCAAATCCGGAAGGATATTTGTCATCGTTTTAAGCATAATCACTATTCTTGCGGGCGTTGGCTTAGCTTATATCATTTCTCGGACGATTTCCAAACCGCTTATTAGGGTAACAACAGCGGCGGAGCGTTTGGCAAACGGAGATTTAACCGTCCAAGATCTCGAAATTAGAAGCAAAGACGAACTAGGAGATTTAGCTAAATCTTTTCATCATATGACTTCTAATTTGAGAGAAATCATGTTTCAAGTCGGCATCCATTCTGAAATGGTTGCGGCTTCTTCGGAAGAACTAACCGCTAGTGCGGATCAAACAAGCTCAGCTTCCGAACATGTGGCTGTGCATGCACAAAGTGTTGCAACCGATGTCCATAAACAGGTTCTAGATTTAGAAGATAGCAAACATACTATTGGCGAGATGTTGGAGGGTAGTAAGCAAATTGTCATAAGAGTTCAAGAGGCTTCTATTGCGGTAAACCAAGCAACCCAATTGTCATTGAATGGTACGGAGTCGATTCAGGCTTCAATGAAACAAATGGATATCATTCACAGCTCCGTTCAGCAATTAGTGGGGATTGTGAAGAAATTGGGTGAAAACTCCAAAGAAGTGGGCAAAATTATTAGTGTGATTACCGACATTGCTTCCCAAACCAACTTACTGGCTCTTAATGCAGCTATTGAAGCAGCAAGAGCGGGCGAACATGGCAAAGGATTTGCTGTTGTGGCTTATCAAGTGCGAATGCTAGCCGATCAAACGGGTATGTCGGCCAAACAAATTTCAAACTTGGTAACTAACAATCAGTATGAAACTCAAAAAGTCATACAGTCTATGGAGATGAATGCTAAGGAAGTAACAGAAGGAATGGTTATTATCCATGAAGCAGGGAAATCTTTTAGAGATATTCAAGGGGCCGTTACATCAATAGAAAGTCAGACTAAAGAAGTATCTACGGCTGTGAAGCAAATGGCGATTGGAGCCGAACAAATTGCAAGCTCGATTGCTGTTGTTACCAATTTAGCTGAGAAATCAGCAGCAAATACACAAAGTGTATCGGGTGCTGCAGAAGAACAACTCGCTTCTATGGAAGAAATTAATGCATCTGCAACAGCGCTTTCAACGATGGCAACAGAGCTTCAGAACCTAATAAGTAAATTTAAAGTATAGAATGTCCTTCTTTAATATGGGAAAACTAGAGAAATCTAAATAACGATAGGGAGAGAAACCATGGAACGGGAACTTGCGTTGGAAATAGTTCGAGTAACGGAGTTGGCTGCATTAGCATCAGCTCCTTGGATGGGCAGAGGAGATAAAAATAGTGCGGATGGCGCGGCAACTTCAGCTATGCGCGCTATGTTCGACTCTGTATCGATTCGGGGGACTGTCGTTATCGGAGAAGGTGAAATGGATGAGGCACCCATGCTCTATATAGGTGAACAAGTAGGAAGTATGAATGGGCCGGAGGTAGACATTGCGGTTGATCCCCTCGAAGGAACCGATATTGTGGCTAAAGGCTTGAACAACGCGCTTTCGGTAATTGCTGTAGCAGGAAAAGGGAATTTGCTTCATGCGCCTGATATGTATATGGAGAAGCTAGCTGTTGGCCCGGCACTAGTTGGGGTACTAAGTCTAAATGATCCTATGGAAATAACACTCGCGAAAGCAGCAGAGGTGCTGAATAAGCAAGTTTCTGATCTTACGGTTATGATTCTAGACCGAGAACGTCATGAATCGCTTGTTAAAACGTTGCGAAAAGTCGGCGTGAGGATTAAATTTCTTTCGGATGGTGACGTCGCTGGCGCGATGGCTCCGGCATTTCCTGAAGCGGGGATCGATCTTTATGTCGGTTCGGGTGGGGCGCCAGAAGGCGTGCTTGCTGCAGCAGCGTTAAAATGTTTGGGTGGAGAGCTGCAAGGACGTTTGATGCCTGCCGACAGCAGCGAATACGACCGTTGTATTGAAATGGGTATTAAAGATCCTAACAAAATCTTGACGATGGATGATATGGTCGGTACGGAGGATGTTATTTTTGCTGCGACAGGAGTAACACCTGGCGAGTTCTTGGAAGGCGTACGCTATTTACCGGATCAGCGGGCGGAAACACATTCCATTGTCATGCGTGCAAAAACCAAAACGATACGCAACATCCGCACTTTACACTATTTGCCGAATAAACCTCTATTAAAGAAATGACACTCCTCGAAATGCAATATACTATTCAAAACGCTAAGCCTTCGAACTTGAAGGGCTTAGCTTTTTTCTTACAATAAGCGGTCTTTTTTAAAGAACTAACCGACTGATTGTATTTGGTAAAAATGGGCATATTAATTTCATAAATGATTGGAGAGGTGGGGGGACGGGTGACAGAGCCATATCAAGAGAACATGATTACGGGAAACTTGATGAGGGATGAAGCACGTTTTCGTACACTATTCGACCGGTGTGATGATATCGTATTTCGAAGCTTTCGATTGGGAGGTAAACGGGGAGCTCTTCTAATATTCATGGATGGCATGGTGGAAGAGCTGCGAGTGGAGACCGACATACTTAAACCTTTATTGTCATGTGGTCGATCGGAGGAAGATTCGGAAAACGATAAGTGGGCATGGCTGGTTTACGATGTGCTACCAGCAGAAAAAATCGCAAAAAAAATGCGTGAGGATCAGGCAGCGCAAGCAGTATTAAGCGGTGATGTACTTCTGCTGGTCGATGGAGTGCCTGGCTCACTACTGATTGGCATGTATTCGATAATAACGAGATCCATTGAAGAGCCGGAATCAGAACCTGTTATTCGAGGGCCCCGGGATGGATTTACGGAATGCTTGCAGATTAATATTACAATGATCCGGCGTAGGTTGAAAACGTCCAAGTTGAAAAGTGAATCGTTTCATGTCGGTACCTTATCTCAAACAAAATTGAGTGTCATGTACGTAGAGGGTATTGCAAAGCAAAATCTAGTCGATGAAGTGAAAGCAAGGATCCAGAATATCCAAATCGATGTGGTGCTTGAAAGTGGGTATATCGAAGAATTGATGATGGATAATCGTTATTCTATCTTTCCGCAGCTGATGTCTACCGAGCGACCTGATCGCGCAACTGCCATGCTTGCAGAAGGGAGAGTGGTTATTCTCGTTGATAATACGCCGTTCATCCTTATTGCACCTGCGACTTCACATGAGATGCTTCAAGCCGCAGAAGATTATAGTCAGAATTTTATTGTTGTGACAGCGACGCGGTGGCTCCGATTAAGTTTGTCGTTAATTGCCCTAATTTTTCCCTCCATGTATATTGCCATAACGACGATGCATCAAGAAATGCTTCCCACTGATCTTCTGCTAAGTATCGCTTCTTCACGAGAGGCTGTGCCATTTCCGGCTATCGTGGAAGCTATCATGATAGAAACCGCATTTGAAGGCTTAAGGGAAGCAGGGATTCGGCTGCCCCGCCAAGTGGGACAAGCCGTAAGTATAGTAGGTGCATTGGTCATTGGACAAGCGGCTGTGCAGGCAGGGCTCGTAACTTCCTCTCTTGTCATTGTCGTGTCCGCAACAGGAATTGCTTCATTTATATTCCCGACATACAATCTTGGTTTATCTATTCGATTTCTACGGTTTCCCCTCATGATCATTGCAGGAGTACTCGGCCTTTACGGCATTTTCATTTTTTTGCTTGCCTTGCTTATTCATTTGACGAAATTGAAGTCTTTTGGTGTACCCTATCTTTCCTCCGTAGCTTCAATGAACAGCATTGGTCTTAAGGATGCTCTATTGCGGTTACCTTGGTGGTATCGCGCAAAAGGAAACTAATGTCTCAGAGTTCCGAAAGGAAAAATTGCAGATGCTGCCTAACATCAAGCGAATTTTTATCTTTATACTTTCTGTTGTTCTGCTCACCGGCTGCTGGGGACGAAGGGAAGTAAACGATATCGCAATCGTAACTGCTACAGGTATAGACTTGATGGAAAATGATTTTATTCGTGTAACACTGCTTTTAGCCGTTCCACGGCTTATTGGCACATCTTCCGCGAACGGCGGAGGGGACTCCAAATTGGACGTTACTGCTGGTTGGGTCGTTTCGGAACAAGGGAAAACCGTTATGGATGCGTACAACAATCTGCAAGGAAAGCTCCCCCGCAAAATATTCTTTTCGCATAATCGGGTCATCGTTATTGGTGAGAAACTTGCCAGAAACGGCACCTTACCCACTCTTGATTTTTTTATACGCAATAGGCAGTCACAGCTTAAGAGCACCATTATAGTCACGAAGTTTGAAGCGACAGATGTGCTTAAATTCAAACCTAAATTTGAAAAATTAGCCTCTGAAGTTATGAAAGGAGAGTTGCACGAGAATAGTGGTACATCTGTTCAATTGGGACGTTTTATCACCATGCTAATGGACGAAGGACAGGAAGCTTATGCGCCACAAATCTCCATTGTCCCTTCAGAAAAAGGGGGGGATGGTTCAACTAACCTAATGGTCTCCAAAGGTGCTGCTGTTTTCCAAGACGATCGGTTGATCGGTTGGCTCGACGATATGGAGATTATGGAATTGCTATGGCTTAGGAATGAGAAGCAGGATGGTGTAGTTACTTTGGAAATTCCAAAGAAATGGGGTGGGGGATACGCAAGTGCAGAAATGACGAATGTTCATAGTAAAGTAGTACCCATCGCACAGAATGGCACTGTTACAGTGGATATCGAGATTTCTTCCTTACTAAACGTCTATGAAAATACATCGAGACTTGATTTGAATTCATCCGACGATAGGGCAGTACTCAACAGCTTATTTGCTAAAGAAGTAAAGGGAAATATCGAAATGCTTTGTACGAAGGTACAGAAAGAATTAAGGTCTGATATTTTTGGTATTGGACAAAACATGTATAAACAAGATCCTCACCTATGGAAAACCAATTACGCCAACAATTGGAGAACGATGTTTCCGGACATTGAAGTCAATACTTTGGCGAAAATAAAGATTATACAGACAGGATTGATAGGAAAAGGTGCTATGAAGGAGGATATGCGATGATTTCGATCTCGCCTTATCATTTTTTTTCACTAATGGTATTGTTTGAACTTGGGACAACCGTTATTTTCGGCTTTGGTACGGACTCCGGACGAGATGCTTGGATCACTGCATCGATATCTTCTTTACTTGGGGGGATACTCATTGCGGGTTATGTTACCATCTCAAGGTTAAATGATTTTGTTTCATTGGTGGGGTGGTTTACCAAATGGTTTGGCAAATGGCTCGGAACCCCGCTAGCTTGGCTTTATCCACTTTTCTTCATTTATACAGCTGCTCGTATTATTTGTGATCTTAGGTTTCTCCTCCCAATTACGCTGCTTCCCAAAACACCTCCTTGGTTTTTTATAGGAACGCTTATCCTATTAATCTTATATGTCATGTATGCTGGAATTGAGGTATTATTCAGAATCGCAGGTGTACTTTTACCCGTGCTAATTTTATTTATTTTGTTTGAAACCATTATCCTTTTGGCTTCCGGAAGTTTGCATAGCGACTATCTGAGACCTGTATTAGCTGAAGGATTTGGAAGAGTGGCAAAAGACGTTTGGCCGGTCGGCGTTACGACAACATACGGAGAATGTTTTGTAATGGTTGTCTTTTGGGGCTTGTTAAAAAAGAAAGGATATTTGGGGCGTATTAGTGTTGGTGCGGCCTTATTCGCTGGATTATTCATTGTTTTGTTTGATGTGTTGGCGATAATGTCTTTAAGTGAGCACCTTTTTCGGAAGATGATTTTTCCAGCCTTTACGATATTAAAACTATCAAGTGTTGCTGATTTTTTAGAGAACCTGGAGGTTCTTGGTGCGATGTACTTTATGTGTTCGGCATTCATCAAGATATCCGTCTACTTGTTTGCCGCTGTTCTCTGTATTCGAGATCTGACACATGCTGCTAATGATCGCATTGCCATCTGGATAACTGCTATTTTTGCCTATGTGATGGCAATGACAATGGCTAATAATTTATCCGAACATTTACAGGTCTGGTTAGGAAGCTTAGCCAAGATTATCGTGGTCCCCATGTATATCGTTCTACCCGGGATTATACTTTTGCTTTCATTGTTCGGTAAATTTATAAATAGGAGGACGGCTTAGTGGGATTTCACTTTCCATGGGAATCAAGTATAATGCTCCAAAAGCCTTGGCTGCTGCCAGTTACAATGATCGCGGCGGCGTTGCTTCTTTCCTTGATAAGTTGGTTTAAACCAAGGAAGAAATGATAGTGTTATTACGGGAATGTCATGCGACCTCTAGTTAGAGGAACGTCGATGCTTTATTTTGGGAAATCTGCGCTTGAAATCGAATGAGGGGAACGTTAGTGCACTATTTGGTCAAATTGAACGATTTTTAGGAAAAAACACTGATATAACGCATTGACGTTCCTCTTTCTCATGATTTCGGAGGTTTTCGTTCAAATAGCACATCAATAGAAGAAGGAATCGCCGGGCTTAAATGATAACTTAATAAAGGACTGCCCTTCTGTCATTAAGTGAACTGTGCCCCCTTTCGTGGATACTTAAAAGAAAGACCCTAGATTAAGCTGTTAAAAGATGGCTCCGGTATTCGGTATTCGCCGGGAGTCATCTTTTTTATGTCCATAGAGTACGATTGCTACTTCAATATAATGAGTTCAAAGCGCTCAAAGTAAGCTTTAACCACAGTTAGCTTGGCAACTTCGATGGGCTACCGAAAAACGATTACCAATGTTGTAGTTTCTGCAACAATTCGCATGCCTAAAGGCTATTTTGCAAGTAAAAGTTGTAGTTTGTACAACAATTCGAACTATTTTTTCGCGAAATGGCCTGTATGGGGCTAAATTGTTGTACATTATACAACATCGGAGGGATATGAGGTGGGATTTAGGCAGAATTGTTGCACTTTATACAACATCATTCGACCGAGAATGTAGATTCATTCATTTTTTTCAAAGTGTCCATCTTTCGGGTCACAGTTCAAAGATGACCGATGGGGCAGTCTTTTTGCTCTTGTATTGATTTCCAAAGACTGTCGAGTCGTTCAACAGCCGTCGCATATGCAGGTAATTTATTCCCATTGTGAAATCAATGAAAGCGGTTATATAATAGTATGACTTCTGTTAGGAGGGAATCTTTTAGTGAAATTAAACGCATCGCAAGCTGCATTTTCGCAGATGCTGATTTCCGGGACGTTAGTGCATGAGGCTAATTTCAACGAAATTCAAAATCGTCTAGGCATTGAAATATCTCCGCACGTTGTAATTGTTTTCTCCATCGACCGTTATTACGATTATGCCGTAGGACAACCCTTTATATGGCGAGCGGACATTGGGCATAAGCTTGTTAAAGCACTTCATAAAGCTATAACCGTACCGTTCCTATGGGTATGGGTATCCGAAGGCGTGTTAGCTGCACTCCTGGAGCTCAAGACTGACATCATATCGAAAGATGCTTATCTGGGGCTTACGCTGCAGATGGTTCACGAAACTCAGAATATCATGGACCAGCAAGGTTTTTCTGTTTCTGCCGGAATCGGCACTTATTATGATAATCCATATATGCTGCATTATTCCTACGAGGAAGCCAAGGAGTCGATGATCGATCGTTTTTTTCAAGGAAATCGGCTTATTTTTCAATATGAAAAGAGAAGTAGGAATGAGAAGAAATGGGTTCAGGTCATCACACATGAGGAGAAAATGGAGCTGCTCGCACGTGTAAGGATCGGTGATGAAGAAGGTTCTATCGTTTATCTGAAAATTTTGCTGGAGCGGCTAGCGCAAGCGTACAAGCATAATATTGACATGTTCAAATCGGAAACATTCGACCTCATTATGACTGTATCAAGGCTAGTGCTTGATGTAGGGGGAGACGCGTCCGAGCTATTATCGGGCAGCGCCAGAGTCATTCAAGATTTATACAATACGATCCGCTACGATAAATACGTTCTGAAGGTGTGCGATTATTGGCGTAAGCTGGCAAGACAGGTAGCGGAGGCACATGCGCGGGAGGCATCCCCCGTCATTCGTTCGGCCATCGAATATATGAAAGAGCATTTGCAAGAGAAGATTACTTTGGGGGAAATAGCACGTTATTGTTATCTAAGTACGTATCATTTCGCGCATTTGTTTAAGAGAGAAGTAGGCTTAAGCTTCGTCGATTTCCTGAACAAACTTCGCATTGAAAAGGCTGTGCACTTTCTAGAAACGACGGATTTACCCGTTCAACTCATTGCAGCTCAGGTTGGATTCCCAGATCCCAATTATTTTACGCGAAAATTTAAACTCTATATGAGCTGCAGCCCGTCAGAGTACCGCGCAGCAAAATTGTGCTAGTGTTCCGCAAGTTTGACTAGATTCATGAAAGCGCTTTTAAAGTAAGATGAAGTCATAAATCAAATAGGGGGTTATAAATTGAAAAAGTTTTCTATGATTGCAGCAGGTGTGATTTCTGTATCTCTAATGATTTCGGGTTGCGCAGCAAAGCCGAGTGACTCAGTGAAAAAAGATAGTACTGTTAATAAAGCCGGCGAAACGGTCAAGCTGGGTTGGATCGGTCCGTTAACGGGGCCGACTGCGACGGACGGGACACACAGCAGAGATGCTGCGTTACTAGCGATAGAGCAATATAATAAAGCCGGAGGTATCCAAGGCAAGAAGGTTGAGTTGGTAGCAGAAGACGACCAAGGAAAACCTGAAGAAGCGTTAAAAGGTGTTCAGAAACTAGTCAATAACGATAAAGTTGTAGCTATTGTTGGAGGCGCTTACAGTGGTCCGACGAAAACGATTGCCACCAAAATTCAGGAGCTCAAAGTGCCAATGGTTATTGCCTACGCTGTACATCCAGATGCGACCAAAGGCGGCGATTATGTGAATCGCGTCATCTATACGGGTCCATTGCAAGGAAAAGCGATGGCCGATTATGCTGTGAACGATTTGAAGAAGAAGAACATCGCCGTACTCTACGTCGATATCGACTACGGGAAATCGATTTATACCGCATTTAAGGAAGAGGCCGGCAAGCTAGGTGCGAATATTGCGATTGAACGTCCCTTTAAGATGGGCGACAAAGATTTCAGCTCGATCCTGACCGCAGTCAAAGCCGCCAATCCGGATGGCTTGTACGTAGTTGGTTATTACAATGAAGCTGCGGCTATCGTTAAGCAAGCGAAAGAAGCGGGAATTAGCGCTCAGCTGCTTGGTGTTGATGGGTTCGATTCACCGAAATATTTGGAGCTGGGGAAAACCAATACAGAAGGATCGACTTTCACGACTTCATTTTATGCTTCTGATGACAGATCCGTTGTGAAAATATTCGTTAATCAATGGCAGGATAAATTTAAGGATATCCCGGATATGCTTTCCTCGCAGAGCTATGATGCCGCAATGGTTATTATGGAGGCCATGCAAAAAGTCGGGACCGATAAGGAAAAGCTGAAGCAGGCCATCAATGATACGAAAGACTTGGAAGGTACGTCGGGGAAAATTACGTTCGGCAAAGATCACGAAGTCATTAAACCTGTTATATTCATGACTGTCAAAGACGGGAAGTTCCAGTTCATCAAATCCAAAACCTATAACTAACAATCAGTAAGTGGAAAGGATGGATCCCTTTGGTATTTATTCAGCAGTTGATTAACGGCATCTCCATCGGATTCATTTATATATTGATTGCGGTTGGACTCACGATGGTATATGGGGTGCTTAAGCTGCTTCACTTTGCCCATGGCACGATTTATATGGTCGGAGCTTTCTCAGCCATGGTCGGTATGACGTATTTACACATGCATTTTCTCGTGGCGTTTCTGTTCGCCATGGTCATATCTGGCGTGATGGGCATACTCATCGAAAGATTTGCTTATCGCCCTTTGCGGGGGGCTCATCCGATTACAACCTTAATCAGTGGTATCGGCATAGCCATCGTGTTGGAAAATGTTTATCAAGTCATGTTCTCATCGGACACAAGAGCATTCCCGGAGACGGGAATCGAAATCTCCATCATTCAACTGACGGAGTCGATTACGATTACGAATATGAAACTTATCATTATTGCTGCCGGCATTGTCGGGCTAGGTTCTTTGTACGCGTTTCTTAAATTTACGAAAATGGGTCTGGCGATTCAGGCGACATCCCAGGATTTGCGCGCAGCCTCTTTGATGGGAGTAAACGTCAACCGTGTTGTGGCTGTTACCTTTATGCTCGGATCGGCACTCGCTGCCGCTGCGGGGATACTGGTCGCATTGAACTTCAACTCAATGTATCCGACGATGGGCTCGATACCCGGCTTGAAAGCATTCTGCGTCGTCGTACTGGGCGGTCTCGGTTCCATACCTGGAACGATTATCGGAGGTCTCATCTTGGGGATTGTAGAATCGCTAAGCGACGGATTTATGACAGGGATGGTTGTAGATAAAGATGCGATTGCGTTTATCATTTTGATTCTTATCCTTCTGGTAAAACCATCTGGACTCTTTGGCAAAAACATCGAGAAGGTATAGGTGATCTTGTATGGACAGTGTACTGAATCCTTATTACGTTGATATCGTCGTTTTTCTAGTCATCTATATTTTATTGGGATTGGGACTAAATTTGATTACGGGTTACGCTGGTCAAGTATCGCTCGGACATGCTGCTTTCTTCGGAATCGGAGCCTATGCTTCCGCCATTTTATCGGTAAAAGGCGGGCTGGATACATGGTTGTCTATGATTTTGGCGGTTGTGATCACCTTCGTATTCAGCGCAATATTGGGGCTGCCCAGTCTGCGGGTAAGGGAAGATTTTCTGGCCATTACGACGCTCGGGCTCGGATTGATTATTCAATCGTTCTTCAAAAACTCCGAAATTACCGGGGGAGCTTACGGGATTGATTCCATTCCCACGCCTTCCTTGTTCGGTTGGAAGCTGGATAACTCGGGATACCTGCTGCTTGTACTAGTTGTCATGGCTGTCGGCATCTATGCGCTAAAAAAAATGACCAGCTCCCGTATCGGCAGGGCATGGATGGTTATTCGGGAGGATGAAACCGTTGCCAAGGCGATGGGGATCAACACGACTTACTATAAAGTTCTTGTGTTCGCGATCGGTGGGGCTTACGCCGGTGCTGCAGGAGCGTTGTTCGCTCATAAAGTGTCCTTTATCGGAGCGGATTCCTTCGGATTCTCCGTCTCGGCAACGGTGCTCAGCATGGTGGTAATTGGCGGTTTGGGGAGTATTCGCGGTACGTTATTCGGCGTCAGCCTCTTGTATTTGCTCCCTGAAATGTTCCGTTTGTTCAAGTTTGATTTTATCGATATGAAGTATTTGGATATGTATAAAATGATTATTTACGGGCTGTTGATGGTTTTCGTGGTGCGTTATCGTCCGAAAGGAATTTTCGGCAAGACGGGAGCCAAACTCAAGTCCTTGCAACCGCATAAAGCGGGAACGCCAAAGGACGGTGACAGCCATGCTTAAAGTGAAAGGGATCACGAAACGTTTCGGAGGACTCACCGCCGTCCACGCGGTAGATTTTGAAGTAAAGCAAGGAGAGATTGTCGGTCTGATCGGTCCGAATGGAGCCGGTAAGACGACGTTCTTCAATATATTGACTGGTATTTATAAAGCGGATGAAGGCACGATTGATTTCGAAAACAAGCCGATTCAAGGGCTTGCGCCGTTTCGCATCGCGAAGAGCGGGATGTCCAGAACCTTTCAAAATATACGGCTGCTGAAGGATGAAACGGTGCTGGAAAATGTGAAAGTTGGCATGTTCGGCCGAACAAAATCCGGTCTGTGGTCGGCAATTCTCGGCATGCGAGCTTCAAGGGTTGAAGAAGAGCAGGTGGCAGAATTAAGCCTGAAGGCTATTGAACTTGTAGGTTTGAATGGATTCGAACAGGAACTGGCGGGGAGCTTATCGTACGGTAATCAACGACGAGTGGAAATCGCCCGAGCACTTGTTGCGAATCCTAAGCTTCTGCTGCTCGATGAACCTACGGCTGGGATGAACGCACAGGAAACCAAGGAAGTGGATGATCTAGTTCGGAAAATCAGGAAGAATGGAACAACGGTCATTCTTATCGAGCATAACGTCGGAATGGTGGTTGGACTGTGCGACCGCCTTGTCGTTCTGGATCATGGCGAGAAGATTGCGGACGGCAAACCGGAGCAGGTCATCGCTCATCCGAAGGTCATCGAAGCGTATATCGGAAAGACTGACGAGATCGACGAGACTGACGAGTCTGAAGAGGAGGTGAATCCCATTGCTGCAAATTCGTGATCTTAACGTGTCTTACGGAAGCATTCATGCGGTTCGCGGTCTTTCCCTTCAGGTTGGCGCTGGTGAAGTTGTCACATTAATCGGGTCGAACGGAGCAGGCAAATCGACGACGGTGAACGCGATATGCGGAACCATTTCTTCCCAGGGGTCCATTCAATACAACGGCAAAGAACTGAATGGCAGGTCCACCCATGACATTGTGAAGGATGGGATCGTTATGGTCCCCGAAGGGAGAAAGGTATTTCCCAAGCTTTCCGTAGTCCAAAACCTGCTGATGGGAGCTTTTTCACGAAAAGCATCGAAGGCGGAACTTACGCAAGACATTGATTTCGTATTTGGATTATTTCCACGATTAGCCGAACGAAAAAGTCAATTTGCAGGTACGATGAGCGGGGGCGAGCAGCAAATGCTTGCCATCGGTCGGGCGCTAATGGCGAAGCCTAAGCTCCTTATTTTGGACGAGCCATCGATGGGTTTGGCACCTATTGTGGTCAAAGATATTTTTGAGACAATCCGCATCATCAAGAAGCAAGGATTAACGACGCTATTGATCGAGCAAAATGCTTCCATGGCTTTATCCGTGGCTGATCGCGGGTATGTGATGGAGCATGGGGAAATCAGGTTTCACGATACCGCACACAATTTGCGTACGCAGGATAACGTCAAGAAGGCGTATCTGGGTCATTAAGGGAGATATTTGCATGCAAAAGACAGTTGGTCGTACGATCCGCGCATCCCATGGAACGAAACTTACGGCAAAAGGCTGGCAGCAGGAAGCGGTACTCCGGATGCTGATGAACAACTTGGATCCCGATGTGGCAGAGCGTCCTGAGGATTTGGTCGTTTACGGGGGCATCGGTAAAGCAGCGCGAAATTGGGAATGCTTCGATAAGATTGTGGAATGTTTAACCGAGCTGGAGGATGACGAAACGCTGCTTGTTCAATCTGGTAAACCGGTTGGTGTATTTAAGACGCACCCGCTGTCACCTCGGGTTCTTATCTCGAATTCCGTTCTCGTTCCAGCTTTTGCTAATTGGGACACATTTCACGAGTTGGATAAAAAGGGCTTAATGATGTACGGCCAAATGACGGCGGGCAGCTGGATTTACATCGGCAGCCAAGGTATTTTGCAGGGGACGTATGAAACGTTTGCCGAGGCTGCCCGGCAGCACTCCGATGGCACGTTGAAAGGTACGCTGACATTAACGGCCGGACTTGGCGGGATGGGCGGCGCTCAGACGCTAGCTGTCACGATGAACGATGGCGTTGTCATCGGCGTGGACGTTGACCCGACTAGGATTCAACGAAGAATCGATACCCGTTATTGCGATGTCATGGTTTATGAAATAAATGAAGCCTTGAAGCTGGCAAACGAAGCTCAGGAGCAGGGCAAGGCGCTCTCGATCGGGCTCGTTGGGAACGCGGCTGAGATTTTCCCGGAGTTCGTAGCACGCGGTATTGTTCCTGATTTCGTGACGGATCAAACGTCCGCCCACGATCCGCTGAACGGCTATGTGCCTAGCGGGTATTCCCTCCAAGCGGCAGCCGAGCTGCGCAATAGTAATCCGGCTGAATACGTGAAGCTGTCCAAGAAGTCGATGGCCGCTCATGTTCGAGCGATGCTTGACCTGCAGCGATTGGGCTCGGTTGTATTCGATTACGGGAATAACATTCGACAGGTAGCTCTTGATGAAGGGGTAACAGACGCATTTAACTTCCCAGGCTTTGTACCGGCTTACATCCGACCGCTGTTTTGCGAAGGCAAAGGTCCTTTCCGTTGGGTAGCGCTTTCCGGCGATCCGGAAGATATTTACAAGACGGATGAGCTAGTGTTGAAGCTGTTCCCAGATAATGAACCGCTGCACCGTTGGATGCAATTGGCGAAGGATAAAGTTGCGTTCCAAGGCTTGCCTGCCCGCATTTGCTGGTTGGGTTACGGGGAGCGTGTGAAATTAGGGCTTGCGATCAATGAAATGGTACGAAGTGGAGAACTTTCCGCACCGATCGTCATCGGACGTGATCATTTGGATTGCGGTTCCGTGGCTTCGCCTAATCGTGAAACGGAGTCCATGAAGGATGGCAGTGATGTAGTTGGCGACTGGGCGATATTGAACGCGCTTGTGAATACGGCTTCCGGTGCGAGCTGGGTTTCTGTCCATCACGGCGGCGGCGTAGGCATGGGTTATTCCCTGCATGCGGGCATGGTTGTGGTGGCGGATGGTTCCAAAGAAGCGGATGAAAGACTGTCCCGCGTTTTGAATACGGACCCTGGAATGGGTGTTATCCGTCATGCCGATGCTGGATATGAGCTTGCTATAGAGACGGCTAAGGAGCGCGGTGTTCGTGTTCCGATGCTTGGCATATAAGAGAATCAGGATAAAATAAAGCAAGCCCGGTACAGCTTGCTTTATTTCGAGCGGCGACTAAACATGGCTAACAAACATATAGATCTGCAATCAGGGGTATTATTGGAATGAAGAAGAGATTGGCAGCCTATATCGTAGGTTTAAAGCGAATGGTCGAAGCCATAAAATGGCGTGTATGGATTTAAATAAGGCTCTGATCAAGGAATCCGGACTATGTGATCACGAGTAGACATTTCATAGAGTAACTCTGGGACTTGGATATTTCAGGTCTTTTTTTGTTTGGAAATGGCAAGGAATTTAAGTGATGCTGCAGGGAGGGAACTGAAAGCTTTGAGCATAGCAAATAAAGGGCCGAGCGTAATATTGTATTGGAAAACATAACCGTTTGATCGATCCTAACTCAGTGATCGCGCCGATTTACGATTTCTACCGACGCCGCAATTTGCTGCAGATGGTTCAACAGCTACCAAATGGGCATCCGTCGCGGCATCGCCCAACTGGCTGACAATCGATTTAGGTAAGTCTTATCATTTGAAGCGTTGGGTTGTTAAACATGCGGGAGCGGGCGGAGAATCAGCGATTTATAATACACGTGATTTTAAGCTGCAGGTAAGTCGTGACGGCACAAATTTCACGGATGTCGACACGGTAATGGGAAATTCGACAAATTTAACAGATCGCAGCATCAATACGAACGCCAGATATGTTAGACTGTAGAGACCGTCGATTCATTCATCTAATCTTGCTCTGCATTGAGGTGTCTTAGATCGGGTTCAATCTTCAACTATGCTCAATTGAGGTTGCTAGATGAATGAATCCCTATTCGCGGTTGAATGATGTTGTAGAAAGTGCAACAATTACTACCTAAATCTCGCCTTTTTCCATAAGTTGTTGCATAATGTACAATAATTTGGTCCTATAAAGGCCATTTCGCAACAACTGGGCTAAAAATGTTGTACAAACTGCAACTTCAAGTTGCAAAATAGCCTTTAGGCGTGCAAATTGTTGTATAAAATACAACATTGGTAACCACTATAGCCCATTTGCCCTAACGAAAGCTGAATGACTCTAAAATCGGATTTTGGAGTTTTGTTGAGAGACATAATGAATCAATCGACAGTCTCCTGTATATAACGCAAGGAACACAAATCGGTAATGACGGATATGCAAGAAACGGGTCCGCCAGAATTTATGAGATCGAAGTTTATAACTAATCAGGAGGAATGAACGGATGCGTAAATGGATCATTGGTCTGACGGCATTGTCCTTTATAATCACTACGGCAGGGTGCAGTAATGCAGCGAAGCAACCAGTTCCTTCGAATGGACAAGCTCAAAAGCAGGAAGATCGAACCGATGAGGCGTTTACGCTGCGCGTATCCTATTGGGCTCAGGATAAAAACGGATATTTTGATTCGGTAGAAAAAAAGTTTAAAGAAAAATATCCGAAAGCTACTATCCGGTGGGACAAATTAGATGAGAAAAATTTTGCCGAGGTCACAGAAAACCAATTAAAATCAGGTCAAGCTGCCGATATCCTATTTAATCAGAAGATCAAAGAATACGCCAAAGCGGGTTATCTGCTGGATTTATCGGATCAGCCTTGGACCCAGCGAATGATTGATTCCGCGAAGCAAACGGTTGCCTACAAAGGGAAAACCTATGGAGCGGCTCTTGATGTGAGCACTTTTGGCGTGTATTACAATAAAATTATTTTTGATCGTCTGCAATTGCAGCCGCCCAAAACATGGGATGAATTTATGGCGTTGAACGCCAAAATCAAGCAGGCTGGGTTATCGCCGATTATAGGCGGATTTAAAGATGTATGGACGATTCAGGGTGTTTATCTGCCCATTGCCGCAACGTCAGAGTTTCTCCAAAACCCTAATTTTGAATTGGATTTATATGCGGGTAAGGTGAAAATTGACGGTCCTGAGGTCAACACCGCGATGCGGAAATTTGCTGATCTTGCGCACAATGGTTATTTTAATCCGGATGCTTTACTAATAGGCTATGAGGAGTCGACTCAGCAATTTATTGACGGAAAAGGCGCTATGCAGGTGATGGGTAGTTGGACGCCTGGGGTTGTAGATAGTAATACGTCTGATTTCAAAATGGGTTTTTTCGCCCTGCCGGATCAGAATGGAAAAACGGTAATGGCTGCAGCGCCGGACAAGCAGGTATCGATTAATGCAAAGACATTACACCCAGTAAAAGCTAAATATTTATTGTCCCTTCTGCTCGATAAAGATATGTTGGCGCTTTATAGCAAGAACGTTGCCTTATCTGCTTTTAAAGATGTGATTGCTGAATACTCCAATCCGGCGATGAAGGATGTGCAGAAAGCGCTGCAGCTTTATCCAACATCGATCAACCCGGGACATTTGTTTACCAATTCAGCGAATGACGCCATAAATGCGGCGTTAAATCATATTTTGTCAGGGAAAGTGCTTCAAAATGAATTGAAAGAAGCCGATGTGAATTATATAAAGGATAAGGCGACCCTTATTCTAGATTGAGGGTGAAGGACCAATGAACCTCATATTGCGATTGCTTCGGCTTCACAGCTTAAAAGCACGATTGCGATTTTTTGGAATATCCTTAGTGCTTATGGTTGGACTGCTTACTATTTCATCTTATTCCTTTTTAGAGTATCGCCAAACGGAAAGCAATCAGATTAATTCGATGCGCAAAGACAGTGCAATTCAGCAAACGGCCATTGATAGTTGGGTAGCTGCAAGAGCTTCTGAAATCCGCAATCTAGCTAATTTACAATCGACTGTAGAGCTGGATACGGATGGTATTCAAAATAACCTTACCTTCTTTGCGTCACATCAACAGGAGTTTGAAGCGGTCTCTTTTGCTAATAAAGAGGGAATTGTTGAATTTAGTACCATGAACCAAATTGGCGCTTATTTTACCGAACGAACCTATTTGGAAGAAGCCTCTAAAGGCCGTGAATATATATCTGATGTGATGCTCGGTAAGGTCACCAATCAACCGATGATTTTATTTTCTGCTCCTGTTATGAATAAAAAGAAGCAACTTGAGGGTGTTATTTATGGAACGGTTACGTTAAAGACAATTGATAAGCTCATGGAGCAATTTCGTTATGGAGACAGCGGTGAATCGTATTTGATTGATCGAAACGGTTATCTAGTCACTGAATCGCGGTTCAAGGGGAATTGGAAACGGCTGGAATTTCAATTGAACAGCGATATTCTCGAACGATCGAAGCAAGGGATACAAGCAACCTCGACCTATGAGAGTTACCGTGGCAAGCAAGTTTTCGGGACTTACCAGTTGGTGAATAACGGGAAATGGATCGCTGTTAACGAAATTGAGCGAGATGAAGTGTATCGAACCTTTAATAGGCAATTAATTGTAATGTTGATCATCATTTGTATCGTGCTTACATTTGGGTTTATCTTGATGCTGCGAATATCGTACCATATTGAACATCCCGTTCAGCATTTATTGAAAGGGGTTCAGCGACTAAAGCAAGGCGATTATCATTATAAAATCGATTATAGCAGTATGAAATCAGCTCCCGTTGAGCTGCTGCAGCTATGTGAGGCATTTAATCAAATGTCGCAAAATATTCAAGACAATGAACTTGAGCTTAAGAGGCAAAAGGAAGATTTGGCTGGTTCCAATGCGGAATTAGAGCAATTTGCTTATGTCGCTTCGCACGATTTACAGGAGCCTTTGCGGATGGTAGCCAGTTATGTACAGCTATTGGCGAAGCGATACCAAGGTAAATTAGATCAGGACGCGGATGATTTTATTCATTATGCAGTTGATGGTGCGCAGCGCATGCAGAATTTGATTAACGATTTATTAGCTTTTTCCAGGGTGGGTACGAAGGGTAAGGAGCTTAAGTCTGTTGACTTTGAAGAGGTTTTGCATCATGTATTGACTAATCTACAGCATGCTATTCAAGAAAGTGATGCTTTGGTCACACATGATCCACTGCCTACTTTGCTGGTTGATCCTACACAAATGGTACAATTATTGCAAAATTTAGTTGGTAATGCCATTAAGTTTCGCGATGCCAACCGCGCACCCATCATTCATATCGGGATTAAACAGCAAAATAATGAGTGGTTATTTTCAATTCGTGACAATGGGATTGGTTTTGATCCGAAGTATCGGGACCGAATTTTCCTCATTTTTCAAAGGCTCCATAATAAAACAAAATACCAGGGTACTGGTATAGGGTTGTCCATTTGCAAAAAAATTGTAGAACGACATGGCGGGAAAATATGGGTTGATTCAGAAGTGGGTCATTCGACAACCTTCTACTTTACGCTGCCAGACAGAGGAGAACATATTACATGATCGATAATAAACTGAGTCAAAATGTAGAAATTCTTTTAGTAGAAGATAATCCCGGAGATATTCGTTTGATTGTCGAAGTGCTAAAAGAAGGGAAGATACACAATAATTTAAGTGTAGTTGAGGATGGCGAAGAGGCTTTGGCTTATCTCAAGCGCGAAGGCAGCTACCAGGATGCGATTGTGCCGGACATTATTTTATTAGATTTAAATCTTCCTAAAATCAATGGCACCGAAGTACTTGCCGAAATCAAAAATGATCCGCTCCTGAAGTATATTCCAGTCATTATTTTAACGACTTCCGAAGCAGAACAAGACATTTTAAGAGCTTATGATCTGCATGCGAATTGTTATATCACCAAGCCAGTCAACCTAGAGCAGTTTTTAACAGTTGTACGATCGATTGAAAATTTTTGGCTTACGCTTGTTAAGCTGCCTAGGAGGTAGAACTATTGATCAAGGTTTTATTAATTGAAGATAATCCGGGAGATGCTCGATTGATTCGAGAAGTTTTATCGGATACAGATAATCAGAATATTGCGTTGAAATGGGTCGATCAGTTGGAAACGGGCATTGAACTGATAAACAAGGATGCATTTGACGTTGTTTTACTTGATCTTTCACTTCCAGACAGTCATGGCATGGAAACAATCATCAGCTTTCGGGAGCAAGCGCCTGCTATCCCAATCGTTGTACTGACCGGGCTTGATGATGAGAAGGTTGCAATAAATGCCGTACAGCATGGAGCTCAGGATTATTTGATTAAAGGACAAGTCAACAGTTCGGTCATTATGCGTTCAATGCGTTATGCAATTGAACGTCATCGTCTTCAGGACGAGCTTTATAACTTATCGATTATTGATGAGCTGACGAGTCTCTACAATCGTCGAGGTTTTTTTAACCAGGCGCAGCAGTTTATGCATGTGAATGGTCAGGAAGGCAATGGCTTTTATTTGATTGTTGCCGATCTGGACGGTATGAAACAAATTAACGATTCCCATGGTCATCATATGGGAGACTTGGCCTTAATGGATACGGCCAATATATTGAAAGAAGTTTTCTTTGATTCTGATATTATTGCCCGTATGGGTGGAGATGAGTTCACCGTTATTTTACCGGATACGCATGGATTTTCACCCAGCTTAGATACATTTGAACAGGAAATCATCTTGAAAATCCAGCAAAGGTTACATAGCTTTAATTTGAGCGCTGGCCGAATCTATCAACTTTCGATTAGTCTTGGATTATTTCATTATAATCCAGCTATGCCCGTAACCTTAGGCGAATTAATTATCCAAGCGGATCATCGCATGTATACCCATAAAAAAGGAAAAGTCAAAGTTCTATGAAATATGAAGGATTCATTAGAAAGGCTCTGTGGGCAGGTATACCCTCAGGGCCTTTTTTGAATTTATATGTTTTGGGTTTGGGGTGCTCCTGAATAAGCGCGTCTTCAGCGCTTATTCAGAACGAACGCGCAAGACAGCATGCTGAGAAGTCGATTTTCAGCTTCCCAGACTCTTTCGGCTCGGAGAGCTCTCGCTGTAAGCGCGGTTTTCGCGCTTATTTGCTCGGGTACTCCTGAATAAGCGCGTTTTCAGCGCTTATTCAGAACGAATGCGCAAGACAGTATGCTGAGAAGTCGATTTTCAGCTTCTCAGACTCTTTCGGCTCGCAGAGCTCTCGCTGTAAGCGCGGTTTTCGCGTTACTTACTCAGGCGCTCCTGAATAAGCGCGGTTTTCGAGCTTATTCAGTACGGACGCGCGGGACAGCATGTCGAGAAGCGAGGTTACTTGTTTTAGCTTTGGAAAGTGGCATTCCTGTTTTTTACTACCCCTAATTTCTTCCAAAAAAAGTGTTGCATTAGACGTAAATTCGATGTACGATATTACAAAAGATAAAGCGCTTACACGTATGCTGTTCCTGTATTAAACCGGTTTAAGTGAGAGTGGATTATGTCCCCTCTAACTCATAGATTATTAAGCGCCTACAATTTTTTTTTTTTGTAAATTCAATTAAACCGGTTTAACACCATATATACTTAACTTGATTTACGACCTACATATTGCTCACTTACCTGTATTAAACCGGTTTAATGCGTGATCTACCTAGGAGGTGAAGGGAAACAATTTTCAGAGCTTGATGAAGAAGATTGAAGTACCAGTATAATCATGGAGGGGATAGGTTTGAACAAGAATAAGTTGTTTTTTGTAGGGATGATGTTGATCTTTGCCGTTGTTTTTACAGCATGTGAGAGTGAAAGTGATCCAAAGCCAAGTTCAGCCGTTCAGGCAACGAAAGCGCCTGTTGCATCTGCACCAGTGAAGGCTGACGGCTACAAAGAGGCTCCGATGTTAACTAAGCTCGTCGGTGCAGGCACGTTGAAACCTGTGATTGAACGTATGCCGGTTAAGGAAGATATCATGGTGGAAAAAGTAACCGAAGAGATCGGCAAATACGGCGGCGACTGGAAAATGCCCTGGTCAGGGCCTAATGATCGTTGGGCAGTCGGTCAACCGACAGAGGAGGCGCTTTTCCGTTTTAACAAGGATGGAAGCGCTGTTGAACCAAATGTGGCCAAAGGTTTTGACGTGAATAAAGATTCAACCGAATTCACCATTTATTTAAGGAAGGGCATGAAGTGGTCAGACGGCATGCCATTCACAGCCGATGATGTCCTGTTCTACTGGGAGCACATGCTAACGAAAGAAACCTTCGGCAAAAAAATATATGATGCTTATTACTCCGTCGATCCTGTGACAGGGGAAAAAGCTTTAGCTAAAATTACGAAAATTGATGATTACACCTTTAAAGTTGTACATAAATATCCAAGTGTGCTGTTCCTGGAACGCGTTGCCATTGACAACAAATGGTTCTTTGCACCGGCACATTTCCAAAAAACGATACTGCCTGAATTTGTAGGCCAAGATAAAGCACTTGAGATTGCTAAAAAATGGGGATTTGAAGATGTTAAGTCTTTCTTGGTAGCAACGGGCTATTATTATTGGGTAAACCCACAAATCCCGACTTTAAGAGCTTGGGTCGCTAAAAACGATCCGAATAGTGATCAATTTATTATGGAACGCAATCCCTACTATTGGAAAGTGGATAGCGAAGGCAACCAACTACCCTATATGGACCGCATTGTCGCTACCAAAGTTCAAGACCCCGCTCAAAGAGTTCTTGGTTCACTAGCGGGAGATTATAATCTTCTTACCTTTGATTTTAAAGATTTCACCGTATTGAAAGAAAATGAGAAGAAAGCAGGGTTCCGGGTGATGCCTTGGACCACGCCAACTTGGTCAAGTGCTGGCATTCAACTCAATCAGACCACGCCAGACCCTAACCTGCGCAAGCTGTTTCAGGATATTCGATTTAGAGAAGCACTGTCCGTTGCAGTTGATCGTAAAGAAATTTCCGAGATCGTTACAAATGGTTTAGGTGCTCCTGTGCAAGCATCGGTTCCGGAGGGCTTAGTTGGTTTCCAAAAAGGCTGGTCGGACCAGTGGAGCAAATTCGATGTGAATCGTGCCAATCAATTATTGGATGAGTTAGGTTTGACGAAACGGGATAAAAATAATTTCCGTTTGAATGCAGACGGCTCGGATTTAACGATAACGGTTATTGAAGGCAGCACGAGCACGGCAACTTTTCTAGAATTAGTTAAAAAGTATTATCAAGCCGTCGGGATTAAGATGGACGTTAAGGTTGTGGATGCAGGAACTCAGCAGGAACTCAAGTACTCGAATAAGATCCCAGCGACCACGGAAAACATTTCGTTAGTCAATGTAGCCTTCCGGCCTGATACGCTTGTTCCTCTGAGAGTGCTGACCCCATGGTTCGGACATTACGGATTGTTTACTTCATCCAATGGCAAAGAAGGCGTCAAACCAGAAGGTGATGTAGCCTTAATTCTGGACTACTGGAACAAAGTGAAATCATCTACAAGTAAAGAGGAAATCAATAAATGGAGTAATGAGATCATTAAGCTTCATCAAAAGAATCAATGGATTATTGGTTATGCCGGTCCAACGCCTACGCTGGTTGTAGCCTCAAATAAAATGGGTAACATACCGAAAGATTTGGTTTTTTCAGATGAGTTCCGCAGCTTAGGGCATGGTCATCCATCGCAATTTTATATCAAACCATAAGTTAAACCTGTAATCAATAGGGGGAGCTTAGCTTCCCCTTATTGCATTCAGCAGCATCTTCGAATGAAGCGGAGAGGATTGAATAGAGATGCTCCAATATATTTTAAGAAGAATTATATTGGTAATACCCGTCGTTATTTTTATATCAATGATCGTCTTCTACATCATTCAACTGCCGCCCGGTGACTATGTATCGACTTATGCGGCAAAGATGTCCGTGGCAGGCGATGTCATGACGCAGCAAGATATGGATGAAATGAGAGCAAGTTTAAGATTGGATCAACCATGGTTTATGCAATACCTAGCGTGGATGAAAAATATTGTTTTTAATTTCGATTTCGGGTATTCGTTCAGCTATAACAGGCCTGTTATGGACGTCATAGCGCAGTACATGGGGTTAACGATCATCGTCTCTTTGGTAACGATGGCCTTTACCTATGCGGTAGCGATTCCCATCGGTATTTACTGTGCGGTAAGACAATATTCGATAGGTGATTATATTTTTTCAGCCATAGGCTTCCTTGGCATGGCTACCCCTCACTTCTTAATGGCTATTATTTTAATGTACCTCTCTTATGTATATTTTGGCGATCCCCTGCTAGGGCTATTTTCGAATGAATTCGTCAATGCAGGATGGTCGATGGACAAGGTTCTTGATTTGCTGAAGCATATGATTATCCCTGTTCTTGTAATTGGCTTGGCGAACACGGCAGAGCTGATTCGAGTCATGAGAGGTCAAATGCTGGACGAATTGAATAAGCCGAATGTGGTAACCGCAAGATCAAAGGGCTTATCGGAAACGAAAATATTGCTTAAATATCCGACGCGCGCTGCTATGAATCCGATCGTTAGTACCATTGGATGGTCACTAACCTCCATTTTCACAGGTTCAACGATTACGGCAATCGTATTGAATTTACCCATTCAAGGTCCCGTTATGTATAACGCATTATTAGCCCAGGATATGTATTTGGCAGGCACCTGGTTATTGTTTATGGCTGTGTTAACGGTTATAGGGACATTGATTTCGGATATTTTATTGGCATGGCTCGATCCAAAAATTCGCACAGAGTTCAGAGGTACATAACCTATGAAAACAATTCCGATAGCAGGGAAACAGAAATTAAACGTGATCAAGCCACAAAAAAACAGCGATGTCTATTACAGTTCACAATGGCGTCTTATGTATCACAGGTTAAAGAAGCATAAATTAGCCCGGATCAGCTTAGTGATTCTATCCTTGTTCTACATAGCCGCCATATTTGCTCAGTTTATAGCGCCTTACGGGTTGGAGAGCTACGACAGTAAATATGTGAATGCGCCTCCAGCTAAAGTGAGCTTCATAGATGCCGAGGGAAAGTTTCAATTTAGACCGTTTGTATATGACCTAAAGTCAGCCAGAGACCCGGTTACACTTCGTAAAGTCTTTGTTCCGGATGAAAAGGTTCGCCATTCGATCCGCTTTTTTGTCAAAGGTGAAAGCTATAAATTCCTTGGCTTGATTCCAACGAATAGACATCTATTTGGCGTAGATCAACCTGGTCGTGTATTTATATTCGGTACGGACGGGATGGGCAGAGACTTATTATCGCGAATTGTGATGGGAAGTCAGATTTCATTAAGCATCCCTCTCATTGGCGTAACGATCAGTTTTGTCTTAGGTTTGTTTATCGGGGGCGTATCGGGGTATTTCGGAGGTTGGATCGATTCGGTCATTCAGCGTTTCATTGAAATTATTCGTTCATTTCCGACGCTCCCACTATGGATGGCACTTTCGGCTGCCATACCACCGCGTGTGCCCGTAGTAACGATGTATATCTATATCGTCATTATCTTCGCCTTTATTGGTTGGACGGAACTGGCTAGGGTAGCAAGAGGAAAGTTTATTTCGTTGAAAAATGAAGAATATGTGCTTGCAGCCAAAATAGCCGGCGTTAGCGATGCTAAAATCATTATTAAACATCTTTTGCCTGGTTTTATCAGCTACTTGGTTGTGGCAACGACATTAGCCATACCCGGCATGATTCTCGGAGAGACAGCCATGAGCTTTCTTGGACTTGGAATACGCTCTCCTGCTACCAGCTGGGGTGTTCTGCTTCAGGAAGCTCAACAGATCGAGAATGTCGCTTTGTATCCATGGAAGCTAATCCCTTTAGGATTTGTTATCGTTACCGTATTAACCTTTAACTTTCTAGGAGACGGATTGCGCGATGCTGCCGATCCATACAAGAAATAATCCATATTAGCGTAAGGCGAGGAGATATTATGACATCTCAAGCTTCTGTTTCACAATCCGAACAACCCCTGCTATCCGTTCAAGACCTCAAAATTCGAATTCAAATGGATAATGGGGAAATGAAAGCTGTTGATGGCGTTGATTTTGAAATAAAAAAGGGTAAAACATTGGGCCTTGTTGGTGAATCCGGCTGTGGAAAAAGTCTGACCAGTCGAGCTATCATCAGTATTAATCCCAAAGAATGTGAAACCTCAGGGAAGATTGTTTATCATTCCACTTCTGAGAAGGCGCTAAACGATTTGGATTTATTATCTCTAGATTCGCGAGGTAAACAGATTCGATCGATTCGAGGTCGCAAAATTGCTATGATATTTCAAGAACCCATGACGGCATTTTCACCGATGTATACGATCGGGAATCAGATCATGGAGTCCATTTTGATCCACCGCACCAAAAATAAAAAAGAGGCCAAGAAGATAGCGCTAGAAATGCTCAGTAAAGTTGGGATATCCGATCAAGAGAAGCGGTTTGACCAATTTCCGCATGAGTTTTCCGGCGGCATGCGCCAGCGTGCGATGATCTCAATGGCTTTGTCCTGCAATCCGGAACTGTTAATTGCCGATGAGCCCACGACTGCACTGGATGTAACCATTCAAGCGCAAGTGTTAGAGCTTATGAAGGGACTCCAACAGGAATTTGGCATGGCCATTCTGCTGGTGACGCATGATCTTGGGATCATAGCAGAAATGTGCGACGAAGTGGCCGTCATGTATCTAGGGAAAATTGTCGAGCAGTCGACAGTAGAAGATATTTTCAATAATCCTAAACACCCCTATACGAAAGGTCTGCTCAAATCGATGCCAAGATTAGGCGGAAATAGACATACACGTCTAGAATCGATTGAAGGAACAGTTCCGATGGCATTCAATATGCCTCCAATGTGCGGCTTTTATGATCGTTGCAAGGATAGGATTGAAGGTGTATGCAATAAACAGGCCGTGCCGAAAACTCGAATATCCGATAGCCATATGGTTAGATGTTTTCTTTATAAGGATGAGGGCGAAGGAGAATAAGGATGTCTAAACCTATACTGAAAGTAAATAATCTAAATAAGGATTTTCAAGTAAAATCCAAGAATAAGCTGTTTAGCAAGCCTTCATCCATTCGTGTTTTGAACAACGTCTCTTTTGAGCTATTGGAAGGGGAGACTCTAAGCATTGTCGGCGAATCAGGCTGTGGCAAAACGACGTTAGGCCGATGTATTGTGCGAGGGATGGATGCTACTTCAGGGCAAGTGATGTATCAACCTGAAGGTGAGGAGCAAGTTGATTTTTTAGGGTTGCGAGGTAAAGAATTCAAGAAATATAGAAAAGATATTCAGATGATTTTTCAGGATCCCTATTCATCACTGAGTCCGAGAATGAGCGTATACGATATTATAGCTGAGCCGCTGCTCGCCAACTTTAAGCTGACGAAATCACAATTGGATGACAAAGTTACCCAAATCGCAGAGAAGACGGGATTAAATGTCAGCTATCTCAAACGATATCCTCATGCCTTTTCCGGAGGGCAAAGACAACGTATCGCTATTGCGAGATCACTTATTTCTCAACCGAGACTAATTGTATGTGATGAAGCTGTTTCGGCGTTAGACGTGTCAATAAAGGCACAAATCATTAATCTGCTGAAGGACCTGCAAGAGCAGCTGCAGATCACTTATATTTTCATCTCTCATGATTTATCCATCGTTCAAAACATATCCGATAGAGTAGCTGTTATGCACTTAGGGAAAATTGTAGAACTGGCGCCAGTGGATTCGTTATTTGATCATCCCAAGCATCCCTATACGGAGGCGCTATTGTCGGCTGTACCTGAGCCAGACCCGAATTATAAGAAGGATCGAATTATTCTCGAAGGAGAAGTTCCTAATCCAGCTAATCCTCCAAGCGGATGTCACTTTCATCCAAGGTGTACGTATAAGTCCGATAAATGTATACAGGAAGAACCAGAGCTGCAGGCCGTCGGCGAAAATCATTATGCTGCATGCCACTATGCAAATCAATTAAACTTAAGAGGTGTAATCCATGAGTCTTAAGACAACGAATGATACGACAACGATTGATCCTAATGCTAAGAAGCTTATTGTTTTTCTGGACTGCGGAGATACCATCATTGATGAAGGAACCGAAATTAGAGATGACAACGATATTGTCATTGAGGCGAATGTGATTCCAGGGGCCGATATTATGGTGAAGACGCTGGCCGAACGTGGATATATACTAGCCATTGTAGCCGACGGTAGGGCGCAATCGTTCAAAAATATTTTAACGCAAAATGGATTGTATGATTATTTTACTACGATGATTTATTCAGAGACGATTAAAGCTTCTAAACCAAGTTCCCGTATGTTTAAAGCCGCGATTGGAGCATTGGATCTCAGCGAGCAGGATTGCTCCCGTATTGTCATGGTTGGCAACAACCTGAGCCGCGATGTTAAAGGAGCCAATGCTATGGGGATTACGAGTGTCTTCTTGAGCTGGACGCCTAGATACCCGAAATTGCACGCAGACGAAAGTGAAATACCCGACTATACGATCAACCATCCGCTGGAATTAATCGATTTAGTGGAAAAACTCAATGAAGAATTAGGATAAATGGATGGTTTTCTGAAGGGATGTTTGATTATATATGGCTAAAATTGATGAAGTAGCAAAATTAGCGAAAGTCTCAAAAGGGACAGTGTCGAATGTTTTTAGCCAAAAAAGACCTACAAGTGACGAAGTAAAAGAGAGAGTCATGACGGTCTCCAGACAATTAAATTATGTGCCTAATCATATTGCGCGAAGCTTGGCTACGAAGAAAACCATGGCGATCGGGTTGACAATCCCGCATGGCAGCTTCTTTTTTAGCGCATTTCATACACAGTTTATTAATGGCGTTATTTTGGAAGCTTCCTTTTATGGATACAGGGTTCTGCTGGATATGATTCCTGTACAAAAGGTGAAAACACCATTCCTGTCGAGTTATCCGATTGATGGTGCTGTTGTGATGAGTCCAACGACCGATGATGACCGTATCAACCTCATGCATGGTGAACAAATCCCCTTTGTTACTGTCGGCAGAGTCATGAATACCAATATTCATAAATCTTTCAGCGTGGATAACGACAATCATAAGATTATTGACAATATATGCAAGTATCTGATCGACAAGGGTCATAAAGACATTATGTTTTTAAATGCAAATGAGCTTATGACCGTGTCCATCGATAGAAAAGCCGGCTTCATCAAGGCGATGAATGATCATCTGCTTGACGTGGAAGAACACATGATTCATCATAAGCCTGCCTTAAATACAAGTGAATACATGGACTATGGCTATGCTGAGACGATTGAAATCCTTGGTAACCAGAAGAAGAAAGTGACCGCGATTATTGCAGATGACGACCGCACGGCATTCAGTGTCCTTAATGCACTCAAGGATCTGAATCTCAGGGTACCAGAAGATGTATCTTTGTTTGTCATATGCGGAGATCTCTCTATGATGGTTCAATCGAACCCGTCTTTGACGAGCATGGATTTGCAGCCTTCGGAATTAGGGGCTCAATCGGTCCGATTGTTAATGCACCAACTAGGCGTTCTGCAAGGGGATTTCTCGGAAAATATGATTATAGAAAGCAAAATTATAGAAAGAAATTCTTGTCTGACGATTGAATAAGTAGTTGAAGACAATATCGGGAGGGCAGCAGGATGAACAAAGACATATGGAACGTAGGCATTATTGGTCTTGGAGGAATTGGCGATTATCATATGAACCATCTTTCGAGAATTGTGAATACGAGAGTTGCAGCCATTTGTGATGTGAATACGAAGGCGGTTCAAGAGGTCGGTGATCGATTGAACTTATCGGCTGAGAAGCGCTATAGCGATTATAAAGCGATTATTGCTGATACCGATGTTGACTTTATCATATCCGGTGTTTCGAATAAATTCCATTATGACATTTTAAAATATGCGATTGTATGCGGTAAACCGATATTCTCTGAAAAACCTTTCACACGAACGATGGAAGAAGCAGATGAATTATTAAGCTTGTATGAAAAGAATCCGATACCCTGCATGATTGGATTTTCCTACCGTTATAGACCTTGCTTTCAATACGTTAAGAAGCTTGTAGAACAAGGGACTTTAGGGCGTATTCGGCATATTGCCGCTCACTACTTGCAAGAGGAAAACGCGCCCATGTTTAACAAGGAGTACACCTGGCGATTTAACAAAGAGATGGCAGGGTCAGGTATATTAGCGGATATTGGCTCTCATATGGTGGATGCGGCACGCTTTTTTGTAGGAGAATTTACGCAAGTGGCCGGTATGATGAGCACATTTATCGATCACCGAACAGATTCGCGGACGAATCAACTCGTGGAAGTAGACGTGGATGACTTTACAGGATTCCAGTGTGTG
This sequence comes from Paenibacillus germinis, assembly GCF_013141785.1. Classification (NCBI taxonomy): domain Bacteria; kingdom Bacillati; phylum Bacillota; class Bacilli; order Caryophanales; family Paenibacillaceae; genus Paenibacillus; species Paenibacillus germinis. The sequence continues at coordinate 213,285 of NZ_WHOC01000176.1, read as the reverse complement.
CTTGAAGGCGGGGTCATGGGCACGTTTTATACCCATAAAAATGCCATTGGAACGAAAAATCAATTTCAGGTTACGTTGTTTGGCGATCTAGGCACCGTCAGGATTTCAGTTGAACAACCGAATGAAGTTCATTTGACGGTTAGAGAAGGCGAAAAGCTGGAGCTAACAGAAAAAGTCATTCATTTGGACGAGAAAACGATGAAGCCCATGCTGCAGGATTTTGTGGATTATTTGGAACAGGCTAACTCTCCATTACTCCCTACAATCATAGACGGATACCGTAATCAACGAGTGCTGCAAGCGATCATAGATTCAGCTAAAGACGGAGTAACGAGAACCATATAACTGCATTCATTGTTAAAAAAGGAGCGAGTTGTATGATTAAAGTAACGATATGGAATGAATTTCTGCAAGAGCAAAGAAAAGAAGAGGTAGCCCGGATATATCCCAAAGGGATGCATGGAGCCATTGCTGATGGTATCAAGCAGGATGGATTTGAGATTAGCTTTGCAACTTTTAATGAGCCTGAGCATGGACTAACCCAAGAAAAGCTGGATGCTACCGATGTTCTCATTTATTGGGGTCACGTCGATCACAAGGGCTTTCAGGATGATGTCGTCGATCGTATTTGTGACCGTGTACATAAGGGGATGGGGCTGGTCGTCTTGCATTCAGGCCACCATTCCAAGATGTTCCGCAAGCTAATGGGGACATCCTGTGACCTGCTTTGGAGAGAAGCGGACGAGAAAGAACGGCTTTGGGTTATTGATCCATCGCATCCAATCGTTGAGGGAATTGGCCCCTATATCGATTTGGCGGAAGAGGAGATGTACGGAGAGCATTTTGATATTCCTGTACCTGATGAATTAATCTTCGTCAGTTGGTTTGAGGGGGGCGAGGTGTTCCGCAGCGGCTGCACGTACCGTCGCGGTCAAGGCCGAATTTTCTATTTCCGTCCAGGACATGAGACTTATCCTACCTATCACAACAAAGATGTTCAGCGCGTGATCGCCAATGCTGTAAAATGGACAGCCCCAGTTATAAGAGAAAAAACGTTTTACGGACATCATTCTCCACTGGAAGAAATCAAGAAATAATGTAAAGCGGCACCTTTGAGGTGTCGTTTTTTTTGTCGATAGATAGGAATTTATATGTTTTAGGGTAAGCGAAGTTTACTCCATATTTATTGTGAAACACCATAAGGGGCTTAGATTTGGGTTCACTCAACCCTCAAAGTAATCGGGATACATTCCGGAGGGATGCTTCACTTTGTAGGGTTGAGCAAGGCATCGTTGACATCTACCGTGACCTTCGTTAATAGCTAACACTATTGTCAGAAAAGTGATAGCTGCAGGTTGAAGGAAAGTTCCCTGCTGGTTGCCCCTTAACGGACCTAATCGCCGTTATTATCGGTTATTTGAGCTTTCCTCTTATCTAACGGACTCTATAATCGTTATTAGATAAAAAAAAATCAATTTTCTGTCTGTTTCAATGAATAGTAGCAGCGGAGTCCGTTAGAATTTTTACGTGCTCCATTTTATCCAAATTACGTCTACTGAGTCCGTAAGCAATACATGCGGTACCTCATTTTTCCGCTCGTTACAAATAAGATTTCCATTTCAACCAAATTGTGCAGAATCCGCCGGGCATGACGGTCGGTAATTCGCAGATGGCCAGCCAACACTATGGGTGTGAATGGACGAAGCAGGCGCCGAGCAAATCGTACTGTTTCCGCTTCGAGAAAATTTAATTCGGGCTGCACATTTGTTGAGATGAATTTTCCAATGAAGGAAAGTACCAGTTGCTGGCATCGTTGAGGTTCATCTTGAATGGAAAGATAAGCAATGGGTAAAAATATCCAGCCATCAAGCGCCAATAAACAATGCCGCCAACATAAATCTTTAAATCGTTTTACATCAAGATCCCTGGCGTGAGAACCGTAGCCCTGAATTTCAATGCCACCCTTCACACCTCCAGGTAAATATGCAAGATCCACATAACGGTATCCATTGTTAAAATCACGCACCTCCCATTCGGGATAAAGGTGATCGAAATTGTTGACAGTTGGGAACCAAACGGATCGCAAAAATTCCATGGTGCCATGACCTAAGCCCTTTTCAAGCAACTCACGCCTTCTGTGATTTGTCTCATGCACAATATTCGATTGTAACCATTCCTCATATTTTAGGTCAAATCTTGACATGTCTTCCCTCTCCTTTATTCACAGGCAAAAGCAAAAAGCCGCCCCGATACAAAGTATCGAAGCGGCGTGTGCTTCACGACCGAATTGCTTTTAGTGTAGCGTTAAATAAGAAGCTTGACAATAGGTGAAGCCGATAATTCTGGTAGTTTTGCTTATATAAGATCACCAAGTCGATTGGGCAGTGAAACCAGCCACTGCGGGAGAGCACTTCGCTGGCAGCGATGAGGTAAGGGGTTCAGCCCGCACGCAGGGAGCGAAGCGAGTGAGCACGGTGCGCAAGTAGGGCTGACCATATCTCACTTCGATATCCAGTCCGTCCCAGGCGGAGAAAATCGCGCGACTCATGCCTTGCAGGAGGAGTTTTTTGTCGAAAAAGATTTGCATCAGGCAAGCATGAATCGACATACGAATTGAAAGATTTGGAATATGATAGATTGTAGATATTGGAGTGATATTCATTGAAGGGGTTGATCGTTTTGGGCAAAAGCAAAATAGAAATATCCTCAAAAGGTATCGAAAAAACTCTTCGTAAGTTTGATTATTTGCAAGCAATCTCTGAATATATTTGGAATGGTTTCGATGCTCAAGCTACTGTTGTAGATGTTAAGCTTCATAAGAATGTTCTAGGCGGCATAGATCAAATTGTCATTTCTGATAATGGTTATGGCATAGATAGGAGAGAATTAGATCGGAAGTTTACGCCATTTTTTGAATCAGAGAAGCAAGTTGATCCTGAAAAGCGAGCAAGAACGACTTCTGCCATGCATGGAAAGAATGGAATCGGTCGATTAACCTTCCACCACTTTGCATCAGATGCAACATGGGAAACGACATATGTAGACGGCCTTCTTAAAAATACGTATATCATTCGTATTCATTCGAAAAATTTGGATACTTATGAAGCTACGAATAACATACTAACAGATGAAGATTCAGGGACGACGGTAACTTTTCATAATATCATAAAAGACTTTGTATATGAGGATTTGTTGACTTTTTTATGTAAGGAATTTGGGTGGTTCCTAGAACTTCATTCTGAAAAACATTTCGATGTTAGATTGGATGGCGTATCCTTAGACTATTCGTGCGTTATAGCCGAAAAAGAAAGTTTTAAAATCGTTCATGAGCCTACACAAACGGAGTTTCAAATCAAATATGTTCGTTGGAATGACCGAATCAATCATGAATATTCCAAGCTTTACTTTATCGATTCAAATTTAGCTGAAAAGCATAAGCAGCCGACAACTTTTAATAATAAAGGTGATTCCTTCTATCATAGTGTTTATATTCAAAGTCAAGGATTTGATCATTTTGATTTTGATAGTGAAGACAACGGTGGACAACTGGAATTATCTTTTGGAGCAAGCAGAAGAAGCGAGGCCTTTCAATTTTTACTTGAAGAAATCAACACGTTTATTAAGCAAAAAAGGAAGCCCTACTTGGGATTATTAGCAGATCATGTTATTGAGGACTTTGCGGAATCCAAGGCATTTCCTACTTTTAAAGACGTACCTGAGGACAATACCAGAAAAGAAGAGCTCGAATCTGTCATCAGGGAAATGTGTCAACTAGAACCAAGAGTATTTGCACGTTTAAACCCAAAACAGAAAAAATTGGTGGCTCACCTTATTCATTTAGCGATGGGATCGAATGATCGGCAACGGTTGTTGGAGGCTTTATGAGGTATGAAGATCTGAGCTTAAGTTAGCGGAACGTAGATCCTTTATTTCGGAAATTCTTTGCATGAAATCGAATAAGAGGAACGAGACAGCGCTATTTGTCCAAATAGCGCTGTCTCGTTCCCTTAAAATATTCTAGTTACTATAGCGATACTTTATTTCATTTCACTATAAAATATTGTGTTGTTCTACGGCCTCAATCACTTTCAGACGAGTATCTAAATTCACTGGATGACCATAGGCAAGTTCCAGTGCCCATAGGACTGCGCCAGTTGCAGGTGGTACTTGTAGAAGGATGTAATTGCAGCTGTGATTGGTCAAGTTTGCAATATGATTTTTGAAGTTTTGCAGAAGCAGAGGACTTTCAGCTTTGACCCAGACTGAGCCTGCCAGAATAATATCGACTTCATGGTCAAAATCCAGATTGTGCATACAGCCAACCGTGGAGTAGGCCAGTTGTTTGGCTGTGTTATCTATAATATTCAGAGCTACGGAATCCCCGTTATCTGCCGCGGAGAACAGGATTTGCACCAGCTTGGTGGTGGGACTTGTTCGCTTTTGTATGCCGTTCAAGGTGTATTCAATGAACAATTCTTTACTGGGTATTTGCAGCAGCTTCATGACGGGGTCAGTCATCTCGGTTTCCGGTCCCATACGGTAGAAAAAGTCATATACAGCCCGTAGTACTTTTCTGGCTAGAAAGAACCCCCCAGCTTCATCACCAGATAACTCACTGCCAACACCGCCTATTTGAAGGCGCTTTCCACTTGGAGAAATCCCTCCCGTAGAGGAGCCCGAGCCATTAATGGAGCAAATGCCGAAGCCCTTTTCACTGCCCGCTTTAACACCCAAGAATGAGTCGTTGTCCATGGCATAGTGAGTAAAGCCGATGCGTTCAATGACTTGGCATAAATTTTCCTTCTGGGATGGAATGTCTGCACCAGCTAATCCGAAAGCACCGGCTGCAATATGTTCCATGGTTAACTGATTGCGCGTCAGCAAATCCTGAATATTTTCATTCATGATTCTGAAAGAGCTCAGATACGCGTCGGGGAACTGTTCATGACTGCATGTGCCTGTATGAATATGGTCTACAAAGTTCCCTTGGATATCAAATAGAAAGTAGTCCGTTTTACTATTTCCGCCGTCGACACCGATAATGTACTTTTTATCATTCATGACTACTTCTCATTAGCGAAAAACTGCGGGAGGTAGTCTCTGTGGGCTTCCTTCAACTCATTGAAGCAGTTATGCGCGGCATCGTAGTCACCGACCAATGGATTCATCAATAGGGCGCGCATAGCGGCATCTTCGTTGCCGTTCACAGCAGCAGCTACAGTTTCACGCTCATAGGCTTTAACCATACGCATATAATCAATGATATGTTGATTATTGAAATCGTTAACTTTGATCGGTGTGGCGCCATTTTTACCAATAACCGCACAAACTTCAACCGCATCGGAGTTTTCCATGAAATCTAGGGCTCCGTTGTTAAGCAGGTTGACCACATGAACCTCTTGTTTGTCGTTATAGATGGCATCGACTAAACTGATGGCTACTTCCGAATAATTGGCACCGCCGCGAGTAGAAAGCAGCTCCGGTTTTGAATGCAGTTCGGAATCCAAGTAGATGTTTAGGAGTTCCTCTTCGATCTGAATACATTTCTCGCCTCGTGTTAATTCACTTTCTTTCAGCAATTTCAGCTTCTTCAATTTGAAGTAATAATATTCCAAATAAGAAGAAGGTATGGCTCCCACCATTTGAACGACCTCTTTACTGAATCCGCTTGAAGGAATATTCTTCATCGCTTCACTGTTAAGCCCCATATCAAGTGCCGTTTTCACATAATCCTTACCATCTTGCTCAATAGAAGTAATCCAGCTTAAATGGTTAAGTCCAACATAGGTAAAGTTAGCATGGTCTAATTGCAAGGTTTCACGAATGCTCTTGAACATGTTGAAAGGAACATTGCACAGACCTAGCATCTTCACCTTGGAATGGTTAAGCAGAGCTTCTGTAATAATTCCGGCTGGGTTGGAGAAATTGATGAGCCAAGCATCCGGACACAGTTCTTTCATACGGTCGGCAATATGAAGCATAACGGGAATGGTGCGCATGGCTTTAAAAAATCCACCGATTCCGCAGGTTTCTTGCCCGATTAAATCGTATTTGAGAGGAATGGTCTCGTCGAGTACGCGGGCAGGCAGCTTACCCACACGAATTTGTGATAACACGAAATCCGCATTCAGCAGCGCTTCATCCAAGTTTTCGGTTAAGATAACTCGACAAGGAATATTCGCTGCCTGTATCATGCGTTCACAGAGGTTGCCTACAATTTCCAACTTTCTTGCATCAATATCCATGAGTACGAGTTCATCTATTGGTAAAACGTCTTTTCGCTTAATCATTCCTTCAATCAATTCTGGGGTGTAAGTGCTTCCTGATCCAATAATCGCTATTTTCAATTTTTTATTCATCCATGTATTCACCCTTCCTATTTAGCTCAATCTCGCTGCTATTATAGCATCGCATTCAGAAACGCTGCAATATAAATTGGAATTTAATTTTACTTTGAATTGTTTATTTTGAAAATAAATTTCTTAACTTAATATTCAAAATTGTGTACGATTTTAGATATAAATCTTGTTTTTTTGAGCAATTATTCGTATGATGAGATTAAAATTTCAGCTCAGAGAAAATAGGGTGAACAGATAATATATATGTCAATTAATGATAATATTTTGATAAAGATTCGTGATATGAAAGAAAGCCTAACTCCTGTAGAGAAGTTGGTAGCCGAGTATATTTTGGAGAATTTAGAGGAAATCCCGCATCTTTCGATTAAAAGCCTTGCCGGGCTGACGAAGACCAGTGACGCATCTGTTCTTCGTTTCTGTAAAACGATGGGGTATAAAGGTTACCGGAACTTTATTGTAAGTATCTCGGCTTCAATCGGATCTATGGACGATGATGAGAAAGACCAGTACACCGATATACAACCAGGGGATGATCTATCTGTCATTATCTCTAATATTTCTCGCAATAATAGTAAATCTATTGAAGACACCCTCAGTGTCATTGATAAAAATGAAATAGCCCGTGCTGTAAAAGTCCTGCGTGAAAGTAACCGTATTGCATTTTTCGGAATTGGTGCTTCCGGTCTGGTCGGTATCGATGCGGAGCAGAAATTTTCACGGATCAACAAGATGTGCCATACCTACACGGACGGGCACAGCCAGCTCACGGCAGCTACGCTGATGGACAAAAGTGATGTAGCCATCTTTATTTCGAATTCCGGCAGTACGGTGGAAATTCTCGATTCGCTAGAAATAGCCAAAAAAAATGGCGCATGTATTATTGCCATTACCAAATATAATAAAAGCGAGTTAGCAGATAAGGCGAATATCGTCTTGAGCATTTCTACACCAGAGGTAACGATCAGAAGCGGTGCCATGGGATCGCGAATTGCCATGCTGACGGTAATTGATATACTTTTTGCGGGTGTAGCCAGTGCGGAATACAAGAAAGTGAAGAAATATTTAGCTAAAACGCACGATATTATAGCCAGCAGCAAACATCGTAAATAAAAGACAAAGACAACGCCTTAGCAAGATCAAGTCGTTGTCTTTTTTTGTTGTAAAATAAAATAAAAAATCAAATGTTTATTGTAAAAAGAAATAAAATTTCAAAAACTATTGACCATCATGAAATTTTTCGCTAGTATGAAATTAGAAATTGTAACAAACAGGATAGGAGGAAGGCTATGGATGAGTATCTGTCGGGGTTGACTACGGAAGAGATTAACGAGAAAACACTGATTATGGATGAATGTACAACGGAACAAATGCTGCGTTTAATGAATGAGCAGGATGCTGAGGTTCCCGCTGCAGTGGGAGCAGAAATACCGCAAATTATGAAAGCGGTTGATATTTTACATCATGTTCTTAAAAACGGTGGCAGAATGTTCTACGTAGGGGCTGGATCTTCTGGCAGACTCGGTGTGCTCGACGCTTCTGAATGTCCTCCTACTTTTGGTATTGACCCCATGCTGGTGCAAGGTCATATCGCCGGTGGCGATGGGGCACTAAGAATTGCAGTTGAAGGTTTTGAGGATAACGCGGAGGAGGGGATCGCACTCATTGAACGGTGCGGTGTGACAGACAAGGATGCTGTTATCGGAATTACGGCCAGTGGAAGCGCACAATTCGTCATTGCCAGTTTAAAAAAAGCAAAGGAAATTGGTGCAGCTACGATCGGCGTAGTGAATAACAAAAATTCGAAACTAGAGCCTGTCTGTGATGTGTGTATTGCGCCAGTGGTTGGGCCGGAAGCGATTATGGGATCTACCCGATTGAAAGCGGGGACAGCACAGAAGCTGGTTCTTAACATGCTGACGACCTGTACGATGGTGAAGCTTGGAAAGACGTATAACAACCTCATGGTTGACATGAAGGCAAGCAATATCAAATTGTATGATCGTTCTGTTCGTATCATTAGAGCGGCAACAGGGGTAGATGAAAAGTGCGCTATTGCCCATTTGGAAAGCGCTTCCATGAATTGCAAATTGGCGATTATGATGATAAAAACCGGTTTGGATGCAGCGGAGGCAGAACGAGCATTGAATCAATGTGACGGCCGTTTGAAAACAGCCATACGTACTTTTAGCAAAGTTGTGTGAAAAACTCAATATAAAAAGGAGAGACTTTGAGCTACGCTCAAAGATCCCTATATTAGGAGGTCTATTTACATGAAAAGAAAAATGCCCGTATTAGCATCCGTCGTAGCTTTAACCATGGCTTTAACAGCTTGTGGTGGTACTTCCGGTACGAAAGCAACAACTACACCAGCAGGCACTCCTGCTCCAGCGGCTACTGCCGGCGCCTCAACAGCTAAAGACACCATTACTGCTTTGCTGCCGCCAGTTTCACCGAACTACCAAAAGACTTTCGAACAAATGTCCAAAGACTTTACGGCATTGTACCCGAATCTGACTTTGAAAATCGAACCGGCAAGCTGGGAAGATATGAAGCAGAAATTGGATACGCAAGTGAATGCGGGCAGCCCGCCGGACATTGCGTTCGGAGGCTCTGACGGCATCCCTAAGTATCTGCAGCAAGGTTTGCTCATGGACATTACGGATTCAGCAACTCCTGAGATGATTAACGATTATGAGAAAGCTCCGCTTGAATACATGAAGAACGGCAAAGGACTTTACGGTTTCCCAGCGTACATGGAAGTTCACGCACTAGGCGGCAACAAAGCGTACCTGGAAAAGGCTGGCATCGATTGGAAGAAAGTACAAACGAGCGGTTGGACGTACGATGAATTCCGTCAAGCGGTCAAAAAAGGCGTCGTAACTGAAAACGGCAAAACACGCTATGGTTTCGTATTCGCTGTTAAAGGCGTTGCAGCCGTTGACTACTTGGGTATCATGGCGAAAAATGCCGGCATGCCTCATGCGTTTAATAAAGATTTGAAATATGCGTACACTAGCAAAAACTACCTAGGTCTTCTGAAAGATCTTCGTGCGTTGATCGATGACGGCTCCATGCCAAAAGAGCTTAGCTCCGTAGATGCAGGTAAACGTTGGAACATGTTCTTGACAGGCCAAACGATGATCACTGGTAAAGGTCTTGCGGTATTTGAGAATTCCGCTAAAACCAATAACGCAAAACTTAAAGCAGCTGATGCAAGTGCTGTAAAAGATTCCATCCCGGTTGATTATGTGGTATTGCCGGCTCCGACTTTCCAAGGTGCAAAACCATCATTCGCTACTGTCGTTGACGGTTACATGACGTTCCGCGGTAAAAAGGAACCTACGGCTGAGCACAAAGCGAATGTTGTAAAAGCTGCTTACTTCTTAGCTAGCGGTAAAAATGCTGCAGCAACAAACAGTGATCTGTTCTCTGCTCACATTACGCAAAGCGGTAAAAAAGCAGCTGAAAGCATGAAAATTGACAGAAGCCCTGAGAACATCGCTGCTGTTGATTACATGCTGAAAAATGCGACACCAGCTCGTTCGGATATCCCGACAGAACTGGGTGCTAAAGCGATTAAGTTGGAAACAGAAGTTATCGTACCTAAGTTCCAAGGTCTAATCGCAGGTGAAATTACTCCTGAAGCAATGTATGAAGCTGTGAAAACCGCTGCAATTGCTGCATTTGGCGCAGACGGCGTTGTGAAAGATTAATCATAAGTTGTAAACCTCGGATAGTCGTGATGCTTGTTGCGCGGCTATCCGAACTATTTTAATCCGAGTTTTTTGAAACGGGGTTTGGGGGTTAGACAAAAATGGCAACGAATATCGCTAAACCGATGAAAAGAAAAGGAATCAAAGGAGAAGGTGCTTGGGGATATGCATTCATTGCCGTCGCATTGGTTGTTTTTGCGATGTTCACCGCATATCCGGTCGTTAGCGCCTTTATCATTAGTCTCCAACAATATAAGCCTCTTGGTTCCACGTATGTTGGGTTCGACAATTATGTCGCTACGGTGAAAGATGCTTTATTTTGGCAAGCAATGCGCAATACCGTCGTCTATACGCTTTTGACTGTACCTGTTAACTTGATCTTGTCCATGGTGATCGCGATTATGATTCTGCCGCTCAGGAAAAAAACGCAGGGCTTTTTCAAAGGTGTTTATTACTTGCCTGTTGTTGCTTCAGGTGTTGCTTTATCCGTCGTATGGCTTTGGATCTTCGATCCGATGGAAGGCGGAATTTTAAATCAGTTGATTCATTTCTTTGGCATTACCAATCAGAACTGGCTGGGCTCAAGCAAAACGGCGATGTTTTCTTTGGTTCTAATGTCCTGGTTGTCCAGTCATGGCACAAGCATTATCATCTACCTCGCCGGTTTACTCGGCATTGATGATACGTATTACGAGGCAGCGGAAATGGACGGAGCGAACTTTTTTCAGAAGCTGTGGCACATCGTTGTTCCTTCTTTGAAACCAGCTACATTATTCCTTTTGGTAACGGGTGTTATCGGTTCATTCCAAGTGTTCCAAAACGCATACCTCATGACCGGTGGCGGTCCGAACAATGCGACTACCATGGTGGGGCTGCTGATTTTCAATAATGCATTTACTTACTTCGAATTCGGTAAAGCCGCGGCGCAATCACTGATTCTAGCTGTTATTATCGCGGGAATTTCGGTTATTCAGTTCAAATATGCAGGAAAAGACGTCGAGTATTAAGAGAGAGGGGATAAAAAATGGCTTTATACAGCAATCATGCAGGAAAACCTAGAGTAAAAACCATTCGAAATTCAATTATTTTTATCGCCCTTCTACTTTTTGCTTTGGCGACGATATTTCCGATCTATTTCATGGTCATTTCATCCTTTGCTGATCCGGTTGAGGCTGGAGCGGTGAGCTACTCCATTTTACCAAGCAAGTTTACATTCGCTTCCTTTAAATTTTTCTTTGATTACAGTGAGTATTCGTATCGTTGGATTTTAAACTCTCTGATCGTCGCGACCACCGTGATGGTGTCCAATGTTATTTTTGCGAGCATGGCTGGGTATGCATTTTCTAAACTTCGTTTTAAAGGGAGAGGCGTGCTGTTTGCTGTGCTGCTTGTCTCCATGATGATTCCTTACCAAGTTACGCAAGTTCCTTTGTATATTCTGGTTGTTAACGTGTTCGAATTGCAAAATACGTACAGCGCGCTAATTATGCCGGGTATCGTTACTGTATATAATATTTTTCTGGCTAAACAGTTTATGAGCAGCATCCCGAACGAGATTATGGAAAGCGCCAAGATCGAAGGGTGCAGCCAGTTCACGATCTATTGGAGAATCATTCTGCCTTTGTCCAAAACCGTGCTTGCCGTCATGGCGATTCTAACGTTTATGGATAGCTGGAACACATTCTTCTGGCCGCTTCTTGTCACTAATACGATGGATATGCAGACGATCCAAGTCGGATTGAAAAACTTCCGCTTCGCCAATACGACGTTTATCGCGCCGATGATGGCGGGTGCTACGATCTCTGCACTGCCGATGTTTATTCTTTTCTTCAGCTTGCAAAAGTACTTCTTAGAAGGTGTAACGGTTGGTGCGGTGAAGGGCTAATACAAGCCGCGCGTGGGGGAGGTATGACTTCAGCATGATTGTGTCTTGGGATCAACAATATCGTCAAGCGGTTATTGACTTATGGAATGAAGAAGCCGTGAAAGAAGGCTACAAGGAGCTAACCGAACAAACCTTTGAGCGTATCTTCACGGCCAACCCTTATTTTGATAGTCAAAATGCTTTTGTGTTACTGGAACAAAATGAAGTCAAAGGCTTTGCTTGCGGCTGCACAGGGGATGATCTGCCGCTTGGGGAAGTGGCGGGATACATCACCTGCATCGTTTTAGCCGATGAGTTCAAAACAGATGAGAGCTATCAAGGCATGCTAGACGCTTTGGAGCGTCGCTTTCAGCAGCTTGGCAAAAAGCAAAGCGATGTCTTATTTTTTAATCCGATGTTATTGCCGTGGTATATACCAGGGACACCGAAGCATGAGCATAACAATGCGCCGGGCGTGCCAATCGAAAGTAAATTGTATACGTTTTTGCTGCAGGCAGGGTATGTGGAACGCGCCAAAGAGTGCGCCATGTATTTGAAGCTGGACGGTTTCACCATACCAGAGGATATCAGAGCCAAGGAAAATAAGGCCGCAGTTGATGGCTACACAGTGGAATTGTTCGACCCGGAAAAGCATAACGGCGTGGATGAAATGCTGAATGGATTTAATAATCTTTTATGGCAGAAGGAAATCGGGCAAAGCACGGCAGAGGGTGTGCCAGTGGTGATTGCTGCATATAAAGGCAAGGTAATCGGATTTGCCGGTCCGGTCATTCGTCAAGATAACGGCCGGGGCTATTTCGCCGGAATCGGCGTCATTCCCGAGCATGAGGGACACGGTCTGGGCAGCATCCTTTTCTTTAAGCTGTGCGAAGCTTTTCGTTCGATCGGGACCGACTACATGTCGCTCTATACGGGCAGTACGAACCCAGCTATCCGCATCTACGAGAAGGCAGGCTTTACTACCGTCAAACAGTTTTCTGTCATGAGAAGGGAGTTTGTGTGAATGAGCGAGCAAAAGTTAACGATTCTAGCTATCGGTGGCCATGTTGGTGATGCCGAATTAACGGCAGGGGGCGTATTGGCAAGTCACTCTTTGAAGGGGGACCGCATTGCGACCCTAGCGCTGACAGCAGGCGAACGCGGCGTTCCGGCAGGACAAGATATGGCCGAATATCGCGTGCAGAAAGTGAATGAGGCGAAAACCTTTGCCGAGATGCTGGGCGGGGAAGCGTTCGTATTCGACGATATTCCTGACGGCGAGCTGCAGGATAACCAAGAAATGCGTTTTCGCGTATGCGATGTCATTCGTCAAGTTCGTCCCAACGTGATTATTACGCATTGGAAGAACAGCATGCACAAGGATCATATGACAACGCACCGCATCGTCAATGATGCCCGCTATTTTGCCGCCTTGCCGACGTTTGAGCGGGAGCTTCCTGCACATTTTGCGCAGAGATTGTATTATGCCGAGAACTGGGAGGACGCCGTCGACTATCGTCCGTATGTGTATGTCGACTACGACCAAGAAGCCTTTGATCTATGGGTGAAGGCCGTCTCTACACATTGGTTCGTAACAGGCAGTAAGTCGTTCAAGTATTTGGAGTACTACAAGCATTTGATGAGAGTCCGCGGCCTTGAAGCCAGAAAAGAATATGCACAAACCTTCATGATTCCAGAAGAAAATATGCGGGTTATCAAAACTGAATTATGACCTACAATAACCAACCTCTAAATGCGGCTGCTCATTCTTGAATGGCGCCTTGCTAGAGGTTTTCTTAACTTTGCGTTTGGGTAAACGATGATGATCTTCGATGGCATACTTTGCTGAATTTCACAAGGGAGATTTACATAACTCACTCGGTAAGTGATTATTCTGGTTTATTGTTTGTTTTGTGGTTTGTGAGGGAAGTGTGTGGGGAAAGTGGGAGTTAGTAAGTAGTAAGTAGTAAGTAGTAAGTAGTAAGTAGTAAGTAGTAAGTAGTAAGTAGTAAGTAGTAAGTAGTAAGTAGTAAGTAGTAAGTAGTAAGTAGTAAGGCATGTTGTACTTCGTACAACAATTTCCTTAAGTTTCTTCAGGAAAAGCTGAAGATGTTGTATGGTGTGCAACAATTTTGCCTTGTTTCATGCAAAAGAGTCACTTTTGGCTTGAATTATTGTATTTTTTACAACATTAGCGAGAATTACGTGGATTCGCTTACCTATTGTTGTACAACGTACAACATTTCACGGATGAGCAAGATGTCTTGGGCGTAACAAGCTTGGCATCAAAATTGACAAACACACTCATCAAGGACGCCATAATCCGTTTTTCTTTTATCAAACAAAATTTGGGAGGCAGCTATGATCAGAAACGGGATCGATTGCATTGGGCAATACACTCATCTATTTAAAGGGAAACGATTGGGACTAATTACGGCCCCTACCGGCTTAAACAATGACTTCGTTTCCACCATTCAAATTTTGCATGAGAATTTCAATCTGACAGCCCTGTTTTCACCAGAACACGGTGTGCGTGGTGATCAAGCAGCAGGCGCCCTGGTAGAAACGTATCTGGATCCGATCACACAGGTGCCGGTATATAGCTTGTATCGTAAGGATTCCAAGCGCTTGAGTCAGGAAATGCTGGATGAGGTAGATATGGTCGTCTATGATATTCAGGACGTGGGCACACGATACTACACTTTTATTTATACGATGCTATATGCTCTGGAAGACTGTGCGAAAGCAGGCAAGCCATTTGTCATTTTGGACCGCATCAATCCATTGGATGGGGTGACGGTAGAAGGTAACATTTTAAAGCAGGACTATCAATCTTTTGTTGGCAATTATCCGCTTTGTGTGCGTTACGGTCTGACTGCCGGTGAGGTGGCCACGATGGCTAACGATCAGATGAACTGGCATTGTGATCTGCATGTGATACGTGCCCAGGGCTGGGATAGGAAGATGCAGTTCGATGATACCGGTAGACACTGGGTGATGCCCTCCTTGGGGATTCCCCGGTTTGAAACGGCATTGTTGTATCCAGGCACCTGTATATTTGAAGGCACCAACTTGTCCGAAGGAAGAGGCACCACAGTTCCTTTTGAAATTGTAGGAGCCCCGTTCGTCAATGCTCAACAACTGGCGGATGAGATGAACAGTAAGAAACTGCCTGGGGTCGTTTTCCGTCCGGTCTATTTTAAACCGACTTTTTCCAAATTTCAGGGAGAATCATGCAGCGGCGTTCAGCTTCATCTGCTGGATACCCGAGCGATTCGTCCTTTGGAGACAGCTATCACACTGATGTATACCATTAAGCGTAACTATGAACAATTTTCTTTCCTGCCACCTTTTAAAGAGGGATCTAGGCCTTTTATTGATTTATTATGTGGGGATAAGGTATACCGTGAAGATCCGTTAGATGTTTCGGTGTTATTAGAACAATTTCGGGACGAAAGCCGGGAATTCGCGCAGCTGAAACAGCAGTATCATCTATATGAAGAGAACGCGATAAGAAGTTATTCGTAATGCCATCACTGCGAACGTTTACAGGGGGCGGGAGGCGATCGTGTTGAGCATTTCTAAGGTACATAAGTTCCGATTAGCCCTTTTTTGGCGGCTTTTTACCACCTATTTCATCGTTATTCTCATTCCGGTTATTGTTGCCAGCATTATGGCTCATGTTCTCGTGGTCCGCACGATCGAGAAGGATGCAGAGAAGCTCAACGATGTCATCATAAGCCACTTTTCCAAGCAGACGGACACCGCATTAGATTCGCTCAAGACAAATATGATTAACATGCTCAACTCTTCCAATTTAACGAGTCTGCTCCGTACAGTCGACGATTCGCGTGAAAACCAACAGCGTACGGAGCAGCTTCACTCTCTCAGAGAGCAGTTGATGAAGCTTCAATCCGATAAATTGGTTTCAAAGGTATTCTTATATTTTGTGAATCACGATCTCGTTGTCGATGTCGATATTTATACGGACAAAGAGTATTACTTTGATTTTTCTTATCCGCTTGACGAGCAGCAGAGAAAAGCGTACATGTCGTATTTTACCGGCAAAAAAATGATGGACTTTACCGATCCGAGTACAATCGGCATGTCCGCCTTAATGAGCTATCCATTTAACAGCGACAAGCCCGATGTATATTTGGTCGTCGATTTCGCTGAGGACAAGGTCCAGGAGCAGATCAGCATTCCGGAAAAATGGGTGACGGGAACGGCAATTGCGAGCAGCCAAGGGCTAATCATGAACCAAGTTGGTTTGACAGATAAGGAAGCGAAGGCGGTGATGGAGCGTACACACGCAAATTCCAAGGGGTCTCAATTTCTCATTACAAACGAAGTTGCCATGTCACTTGTGAAATCTAGCTTCGACGATTCATGGTATTACGTGACCATCGCGGATCTGCGTACCCTGATGAAGCCAGCTTACATCACACGGGTGATTAGTTGGGCGTTTCTCGTCTTTTTCCTCGTGGTGGGCAGCTTTGTCTCTTACTATTTAAGCCGTCGCGTCTATCGTCCGATAAAAGAAATTACGGAAGAAAATAAAGAGCTGTCTCAAAGGGTGAGCGGTATGTTCCCCATCCTGCAGGAGCTTTTCGTAACCAAGATTCTGCTGGGTGAATATCGGGACGCACTGTCCATCGAATATTATGCGAAGGAAATCGAGTTTATCTATAACAAGAACGCGATGCGCACGGTTCTCTGCATTGCGTTTCACTACAATTCGCCCGCCTATGAACAGCTGTCAGAGACGTCGAAGTCTTTCCTATTCATGGAACTCAAAGAGCGTATAGTCAAATCGTCGCCATCGCTGATCTGGCTCTGTCAGACGAAGCCGGACGTGATGGCGTGCGTGGTGCTGCATGACCCGTTTCTCCACTTCGGAGCCGAGGAGGCCGCGAACATTGTGAGCCTCTTGCTGGAACAGTACAGCGAATACTTTAAAGCGACGATTGGAATCGGGAAGACGGTGAACGCTACCGAAGAGCTGCATGAGTCGTATAAGCTCGCGTTGTCCGTGCTGCAGAATCGCGGACTTGATTCCGATGTGGAGATATGTCGTGGACCGAATGTATGGGATCGAACGCAGTGGGAAAGCTTTTTATCTGTTCAGGATGTCAACCGTATCTTCAATCAATTCAAGACGCGGGAATATGATAAGCTGCTGCAATCTGCGTTCGATATGCTCGAAGTGGGAATACGCAAGAATGCCACTGCCATCCAGGCTAAATATTTATGTACCGACGTTCTCAATACATGGATCCGCGCAGTAGAAACCGAGCATAACGATTTTAACGTGCCGTTCTTTTCAGACCTGTTCGAGCGGCTTAATCGTTGTATGACATGGGATGAGCTCAAAGTCTGTTTCCAGGACATTCACAGTGTTTTATTTCGGACAGAGGAGCCTGATCAGCGTGCAAAGCAGTTCTCAGAGATTTTGGACTATATTCATGCGCATTATAATGAGGAGCTGTCGATCGAATATTTTGCCGGGCTCTTGAACATGTCGAACGGCCATTTCAGTCGTACCTTCAAAGAAGAGGTTGGCGAGAAGTATGTGGAGTATATTGCGAAATACCGACTGATGAAGGCGAAGCAATTTTTGCTGGAGACGGACATGAAAATCGATGACATCGCGGAGAAGGTAGGTTACTGGGGGCGCAACTCATTTATCCGAACGTTTCGTAAATATGAAGGGATTACCCCAGCGAAGTATCGCACAATTAACCATTGAACGAACAGAGACTTCATTTTTTCCGAAGTCTCTTTTTTTTCATCCGATCTCCCGAAATGACCAGGAATCCCTTGGAAACCTGCGTCTGCAAAAAAAGAGACTTCCCGTAATTATGCGATCTTTACGGGGCAGTCCTGGCTTTGTATAGTTAGGCCATCAACTCAGAGTTGTAAGCGTTATCAAGGCGAGGGGGGATGAGATGCCACAGCGAAATGTTATGTGGTACATGTTGAAGAAACATAAAGCACTGTATCTATTAATGCTGCCGGGAATTTTGTATTACATCATTTTCAAATATGTACCCATGTATGGTGTCATCATCGCTTTTCAAGACTATTCGATCGGTAAAGGCATTTTAGGCAGCAAATTTGTAGGCTTGAAGCATTTTATCGAATTCTTCTACGTAAATCCGGATTCCTGGAAGCTGATTCGCAATACCGTCATGCTCAACGTGTACGATTTGCTGTTTCATTTTCCGGCACCGATCATTTTGGCCATTCTGTTTCACGAGCTTAAGAACAAAACGTTTAAACGAATTGTACAAAGCATCAGCTACATGCCGCACTTCTTATCAACCGTTGTCATCGCTGGCATTCTAGTCACATTTCTTTCACCGCAAACCGGGATTATCAATTTCATTCTTGTCAAAATGTTTGGGATGGAGCCGATCCTATTTCTAGGACTGCCAAATTGGTTTCGGACGATCTACGTCAGCTCCGAAGTTTGGCAAAAAATCGGCTGGGGGACGATTCTGTATCTGGCTGCGATTGCCGGTATCGATCCGACGCTTTATGAAGCCGCGAAAATGGATGGGGCGAACCGCTTCCACCAGATGCGCCATATTACGTTCGTTGGTATGGTGCCCGTCATGATCATCCTGTTCGTCCTTACGCTTGGCCATTTTATGGAGACCGGATTCCAAAAAATATTGCTGCTTTACAATTCCATGAACTATGAAACATCGGATGTCATCAACACATTCGTGTATAGGCGCGGCATCTTGGATGCGGATTTCAGCTTCGCCACAGCCGTCGGGTTATTTCAGTCAGTGATCGGCCTTATCCTCGTCATCGCCGCTAACCGGATCGCTAGAAAATATTCAGAAACGAGCTTGTGGTAAAGGAGGAACCCTTTTGAAAATCAAACAATCGATGGCTTCAAGGGTATTTGATACTTTCAACTATGTGATCATGATTCTTCTGATGATCGTTATGGTATACCCGCTGGTTTATGTATTCAGCGCTTCGATCAGTGATAATGCCCTCGTATCGAGCGGGGATGTGCTCATCTTTCCTAAGGGGGTAACGCTTATTGCCTATAAGCAGTTGGTGAGCAATCCGGATCTATGGATCAGTTACTGGAATACGATCCGTTATACGATCGTTCATGTGATACTAACCTTGCTCGTAACCTCGGCTATGGCGTATCCGCTGGCGAAGAAATGGCTGCCCGGCCGCAGAATCATTCTGATGATGGCTGCTTTTACGCTGCTGTTTAGCGGCGGTATGATCCCAACGTTTCTCGTTGTGCAGAAGCTGGGGATGTTGAACTCGATCTGGGCAATCGTTCTGCCTTCCCTGATCAGCACGTGGTACTTGTTCATCATGCGCACGTTCTTTGAAGCATTGCCGGAGGAGCTTGAAGATGCGGCGACGATCGACGGCTGTTCTTCCTTACAAGTGCTGCTGCGCATCGTGCTTCCCTTATCGATGCCGGTTTTGGCAACAATCGGCTTATTCACAGCCGTGAACCAGTGGAACGCGTTCTTCGATGCACTCATTTACTTGAACGACCGCTCGATGTATCCGCTGCAAATTATGCTCCGGAATATTCTGGTGGCTGGTACTACGATTCAGGCTGAAGGCGATCTGAGCCTGCTCCAAACAATGAAGTACGCCATCATCATGATCGCAACGCTCCCGATCCTATGCGTTTACCCGTTCATCCAGAAATACTTCGTGCAGGGAACTATGATCGGCGGCATCAAAGGATAGTTCTAGATTCCCTGGAATCTAACGCTATAGAGGGATACTTTTTAACACGATAGGGAGGGTTTCATATGAAAAAAAGAAATGTCGCAACAGGTTTGACTACGGTTATGCTCATCAGTTTAGTCGCAGCAGCCTGTTCGAGCCAACCGAATGATACTCCTGCGGCCGGAGAAACGAAGAAACCAGACGAGTCCAAGAAGCCGATCACATTCACGTGGCTGGCCTACGACCGTCCAGAAGGAAAAGTGCGCCAGGACTGGGACATCTTCAAGGAAATCGAAACAAAGACCGGCGTAAAGGTCGAGTTTCAAGTTGTCAGTCAGGAAGGTTTGAAGGAAAAGAAGCAAATTATGATTGCGACGAACTCCGTAACGGACTTCATCCAGGTAGATACGTTAGAGGGAAGACAGCATGGTCCGGATAAAGTGTTTTTGAACTTAAAAGATTACTTGGATAAAGCGCCGAACCTAAAGGCGTTCTACGAAAAATACCCTGAGGCTAGAGCGGTCGCAACTGGCGTTGACGGTGGTATTTATACCGTTCCTGTCATCGAGGGCGACGCAGAAGGGAAAGGCTTTAACTTTGTCTGGTATACACGCAAGGACATCATGGATAAGTACGGACTGAAGGCGCCGACTTCCGTGGATGAATTTTACCAGTTCCTCAAAACGCTCAAAGAGAAACAGCCGGATACGTATCCGCTCATCAATAATGCCATTGTCGGCGACACCGGATTATTTACGACATTCGGAAGAGCGTTCACCGGCATACACGGCTTCTATAACGTCGATCCAGCCACCGATAAATACGCGTTCGCTCCCTATCATAAAGGATATAAGGACTCACTAGTTTACTTGAATAAATTGTTTAATGAGAAGCTGTTGGATCCTGAATTCTCAATGATTACGCAAGCACAGTGGGAAGAGCGGATTCTTAAAGGTAAATCGCTTGTGACGTTTTTCTGGAAGGCTGACTTGGAAACGCTCATGGACAAAGGCCGTAAAGCAGGTAGTGCGGATTACACACTCGATGCGATTCCACAGTTCGCTGCAGATGGCATCAAAAACTACCAGTTCTCCCGTTCGGTTGTCGGCGCTTCCGGCCGCGCGATCTCGGCTAAGGTGAAAGACAAGGACAGGGCGGTTCAATTTCTTGATTACTTACTGGGAGAAGAAGGCTCCAACTACTTATCGCTTGGTATTGAGGGCAAAACGTATACAAAGGAAAACGGCAAGGCAGTCTACAACAAGGATTTCGGCGCTTCGCCATTCACGACACTGCGTAAGGATTGGGGCGTTTGGTACGACATGGTTACTCTCGATAATGCCAAATCCCGCGAGGTGTGGGAGCGCGGCTTAAGCGACAAGAGCAAGGACATTAACAAGAGATACGAACCGTTCATTATTCCGGCGCCGAAGCAGATCGTCAAGACGAAGGAAGAGCTGGAGCTGGAAAAATCGAAGCTGAATAACCTGAACAAATTCCTCGAGCAGAAGCTGACTGAATTCGTAGCAGGCAAGACGCCGATCAACGATAAGACGTATCAAGAATTTATCGATCAGGCGAAGAAGCTCGGGTCTGACGAACTGCTGGAGATGTACAATTCCGCTTATACTCGCACCTATGGCAAGAAGTAATCCAATTGTGCATGCAATGTGGGAAATGTAATACATACTCCGGAATGGAGGGATTCGTATGGCCGAAGATTTCAAAGTCATTGATGCAGATGTCCACAATGAACAGAATGATGCCGACTTGCTGCCGTACCTGGCAGAACCATGGCGGTCACGCGTAGCGAATACCGGAATAGGGTATGCTGGCTCCGGTTACTATTCGCCTGTAGGTGTAATGAAGAAGGACGCCATTCCGGCCAGCGGCGGCAAAGCTGGCTCGGACCCAGACCTCATGATCAAGCAGCTGCTTGAGGGCTACAATGTTGAATACTGCGTGTTGACCGGGGTTGTGTACAATATTTCAACGACGCACGACCCTGATTACGCAGCTGTGATTTGCTCTGCCTACAACGACTTTTTGATTGGCGAATGGCTTGGTAAACACAAGGCGTTCAAGGGCGCCATGGCTGTCGCCACGCAGGACCCGTATCTTGCCGCGAAAGAGATTGACCGTGTCGGGGGCCATCCCGATATCGTTGAAGTCATGATTTCTAGTGCGGCTCGTGCTCCACTCGGCCAGCGAATGTATCATCCTATCTATGAGGCTGCGGAGCGGAATGGTCTACCTATTGCGATTCATCCGGGCGCGGAAGGAGGGGGCAGCTCCACGGCACCTACCGCTGCTGGGTATCCTTCCCGTTACATCGAGTGGCATACATGCTTGTCGCAAATGTTCATGGCTCATCTTGTTAGCATGGTATGCGAGGGTGTATTTGAAAAGTTCCCGCGGTTGAAAGTAGTGCTTACAGAGGGTGGTATTGCTTGGCTGCCGCACCTGATGTGGAGGCTGGATAAGAACTATAAAGCGCTCCGCTCCACTGTCCCTTGGCTGAAGAAGCTGCCTAGTCAGTACATTCGAGAGCATTGCTATTTAACTACACAGCCCATTGAGGAACCGGACAATCCGCAGCATTTGATCGATTTGTTCAATATGATTGATGCCGAGAATATGATTCTGTATTCGAGTGATTATCCGCATTGGGATTTCGATTCACCAAGTATGATTCTGCGGAGACTAAAGCCGGAGGCGAAGCGTAAAATCTTTTACGAAAATGCCAAAAGCCTATATAACCTTTAACTCACGGAGGACCTTATGACGGTACATTACGTGCTGGATGCGGACGCTGTCTCCGATGGCGGTCACGCCGTCGTCACAATCGAAGGGAAGAGCATCGGCATTTACCGGATAAACGATGAATATTACGCTTTAAACAATTATTGCCCCCACCAGGGGGCGCCGATGTGCGAAGGACTCGTTTCTGGTACTACGCTTCCTTCGGACGTGTATGAATACGAGTACGGTAAAAAGGGTGAAATCATCCGCTGCCCTTGGCATGGCTGGGAATTCGATATTCGAACCGGCAAATCTTTATTCAGCGATAAGATTTGGGTGAAAACGTATAAGGTGAATGTGCAAGACGGCAAAGTTGGTGTTGATCTGGAAAGAAAGTAGACAGCTAGAAGAAGCGGAATATGAGGGATCGAATGGGCTGAAAACACCTATTCGATCCCCTTTATTATTTTTGTTGCATGATAGAACTGAATTCATTTAAGTTTGCGAATCTTCGCTAAAAAATGGCAATTTTCAGTCGGTAAAAATAGACAGAAGCAGTCATTTTTCGCTATGTACAACTGGGAAAGATCAAGCTAAACTTAAAATGAAAAGATTGAAATTAAATTTCATTTATATATTATATTTTGAAAAAATATTTCTAGTTCGATTAGAAGAAAAGAAATGACGCCATTTCAGGTGATACAAAATGTATCTAAAAATGGGTGAACTCTATTGGGATGGTGATGCTGATGCAATAACAGAATTGTTTTGAGAGGGATGAAACGAATAGGTTGCTTTTAAGGGACGAAAAAGAAAGGAAGTGCCTTTTGATGAGTAGCTTCACATATTCGCTGCGCAAGAAATTATCTGCTTCCCTGGCTCTCATGCTGCTATGCGGAGCGATTTTATCCGGTTTTGGAAGCGGTTTACCGACTGTTCAAGCACAAGATGGCATGATGAAAATAGCAGCTGCATCGTCTTCTGTTCCCATTCATGAGAAGGTAATGGGGAAAAACACAGCAGCCAAAACGATAGATCTTGAGTTCAAAGGAACTGTCGCGTTAAGTGAAACCGTGACGGTTGAACAACAATTTGGCGGAACTGCGGTCACCAAATCGCTGAATGATGTGATGGTCGGTGCTGAAAACGTGGATGTTTATTTAGGCGAAGACGGAAGAGCTGCGAAAATCGTGATCGTTGGCGAAACGCCAATGAATCGTATGCGCGTTGGCATTCGCAAAGATATTTCGAATATCGCCGACATGACGCAAATTGACCACCCGCAAATCGATATCAAATCGGAGCAGGGCTTCCTTATCAACGATAAAGCGGCCAACCAGCAATTTACGATTACGGCAGGAACGCTCGTCTCGTTTACCGTGGAGGGCGGTCAGATTGCCGTTGCGCAGAACGGTTCGCAGCTTGTCAAAACGGCAAACCGACTATATATGGAGCCAATTAGCGGGGATTCACTACTTCAGGTAATGTCCATTACCCGTGCCCATGGTAAACCGCTATATAGAGGGAAGTTCGAGCTGTTTCTAAATCCAGAGAAAAACAAGCTAAGACTTATCAACGAAGTGGATATTGAACAATATCTGTACCAGGTAGTTCCAAGTGAAATGCCGTCTTCTTTCGGGTTGGAAGCACTGAAGGCGCAGTCGATAGCAGCGCGTACTTATGCATTAACCGATTACATGACGAGTCGGTTTGCTGATCTTGGTTTCCATATCGATGACAGTACACTCAGCCAAGTGTATAACAATCAAGTGGAGAACACGCTGACGACGCAAGCCGTACAGGCAACGGCTGGGAAAATCATGAAAAGCGGCAGCGCGCTGGTGGATGCGAGATTTTACTCGACATCAGGTGGCTATGGCGCGTCGAAGCACGAGGTATGGCACGACATAGACACGAATCAGTTCCCGGGTACTCCGCTGCCGTATTTGACCGGACGGAGTTATACTTACGATCCAGCGAATACCAGCAGTATGCTGACAATCGATACGTCTAGCGAGCAAGCGCTTAACGCATTTTACAAAAACTTAAACTATACGGGTTACGATTCGGACTCGCTGTATTTCCGCTGGAAAGTCAGCCTAACGAAAAAGGAGCTCGAAAATACAGTAAACAAAAATATCCTTCTCCGTTATGCGGCTGAGCCTCTATTTATTTTGACGAAGGATATAGACGGCAGCTTTGTCAGTAAGCCGATTCCGGCAGAGGGCGTAGGCACCATCAGCAACATGTATGTCTCAAGACGCGGTGCCGGCGGCAACGCGATGGAGCTTGTTATTGAGGGCAGTACGGGCACTTATAAAATTGTAAAAGAATTCAACATTCGCTTCACGATCAAACCTAATAAAACGGATACGGGCGGAACGACAGACGTGCTGGCTTATCGGACTAAAGGCGGAACTGGCACCTATGATACGACAGCTACGCTAAAGAATCCGGCCATCTTGTATTCCGCTTTCCTTACCTTCGATTTGGCTCGCGACGGCGGGGGCAACTTAACCGACGTAACCTTTTACGGTGGAGGGAATGGCCATGGGGTGGGCATGAGCCAATTCGGCGCACAAATGCTGGGTAAGCTGGGCTGGAGCTATGACAAGATTCTAGATGCTTACTACAAAGGAATGCAGCTTGTGGATCTGAACGCACCTGTTCTCAGACGCCTTGAGCTTGCTCCAAAAATGGCTACTGTCAATCCAGGTGCTGTACAAATATTTACGGTTAAAGGCTTTGATGGCAGCGGCAATGAAATGGCTTTTCCAGCGGAACAGCTCGTATGGAGCCAAACGGGCTCAATCGGTGCAATCTCTCAAGTTGGTGAGTTGACTGCTGTAAATGGGGCAGCGGTAGGTAAGGTTGTAGCAGCCATCGACGGGTTGAGTGCGGAGTCTGCTGTGATCGTCGGCAAACCTTCAGCAGTTGTGGAAGATTTCGAGAACATTGCTGATATTGCGGCCTCGAGTATACGTACAGTACAGGATTCGGTTCAGTTGGCACGGGTTAATAGACCGGAGCCTGTTCACGCAGGGATATATGCCGGAAAATTCACTTACGATTTCACAGGTACGTCAGGTACCTCTGCTGCTTACTTGAACTTCAAGGATGAGCTTGGAGGAACTGGACGCATATTGGAAGGCTATCCGAAAAAACTTGGCGTTTGGGTATATGGCGATGGCCAGAAGCATTGGCTGCGGTCTATGTTTCAAGATTCGGCGGGGACGAAACCGACCATTGATTTCACATCAGCTGGCGGTTTGAACTGGGTCGGATGGAAATACGTGACGGTGGATTTACCGGGCAACCTGAAGCCGCCGATTCGGCTGAATCAGATTTATCTGGTTGAAACAAGCAACACCAATAAAAACGGAGGAACGCTATACATTGACCAAGTAACTGCTTTGTACTCGAATACGGATGTATTCGAATTGGAGCTGTCGGGCTTAACGCCGATGATCATCGGCGAATCAAAGCAAACCGTCGTAAATGCGACGTATTCAGGCAGTACAGCGCCTGTGCAAATTCAAAGCGGCACGGTTTTCTACAGCAGTGATCCCACTGTTGCGACCATTGATGGTAATGGAAATGTGAAGGCGCTTAAAGCGGGCACAACGACCATCACTGCTTTATTCGGAAGCGCGCAGCCAGCCGTGTATGAGTTGAGGGTGACTGCTGAGGCTCCGGTGGTTGAACGTCTTGAGATAACCGGGCTGAGCGCAATGGAGAAAGGCCAGACGAAGCAGGCTAAAGTGTTCGCTACGTTTGTAGGCGATCCCAATCCTGTGGAGCTTGCAAACAGCCAAGTATCGTTCAGCAGCAGCGGGCTGGATGTGGCGTCTGTTGATGTAACCGGCAAGGTTAGTGCGCTGAAGGCTGGTCAAACCACAATTACGGCTGCTTACGGAGGGAAATCGTCGACCTACGAGCTCATTGTGACGAATCCAGTGGCTGTACTGCTAAGCATTGACATCCAGGGTCTGAGTGCGATGACCATCGGGGATTCGCAGCAAACGCGCGTTACTGGCCTTTATAGCTTAACGCCCAATCCGGTGGAACTTACAAGTGGGGTAACGTTTAAAAGCAGCAATTCAGAGGTTGCGACTGTGGACGATTCTGGTAGGGTGACCGGATTGAAAGTGGGGATTAGCATGATATCAGCTTCTTTTGGCGGAAAATCCGATCTATTCACTGTTGTTGTCAATAAAGCGACATCAGCACCTAAACGGGAGCTTAGAGCAGCTTGGATCGCATCGGTAGAAAATATTGATTGGCCGCAAAAAGGTGTTGTGACGCCGAATGAGCAGAAACAGACTTTTTCAACCATGCTGGACAATCTGGGTAAAATGGGCATAAATGCCGTGGTCGTACAGGTGAAGCCAACCGCAGACGCATTCTACCCGTCCGAGTACGGTCCATGGTCCGAGTATTTGACAGGTGTGCAGGGGAAAGATCCAGGCTATGATCCCCTTGCCTTCATGGTCGAGGAAGCGCATAAGCGTAACATGGAGTTCCATGCTTGGTTTAACCCTTACCGGATCAGTATGAAGGATCAGATTGGTAATCTGGTTGAGAACCATCCGGCTAGACAGCATCCAGATTGGGTGGTTAGCTACGGCGGCAAGCTGTACTACAACCCTGGTGTGCCAGCGGTAAAAGATTTTGTAATTGGTAGCATTATGGAAGTTGTTCGCAACTACGATATCGACTCCGTCCATATGGATGATTACTTCTATCCTTACGTTGTCAACGGTCAGGACTTCCCGGATGCTGCGACATTCGCCACTTATGGCGGATCCTTTACCGACAAAGGAGACTGGCGCAGAGACAACGTGAACAAACTTGTGCACGAGCTGTCTATCGCCATTAAGCGGGAGAAAAGCTACGTCAAATTTGGCATCAGTCCATTCGGCGTTTGGCGGAACATCGCAGACGACCCGACAGGATCGGATACGACGGCAGGGCAGCGCAATTATGACGATTTGTTTGCCGATACGCGCAAATGGATTCATGAAGGCTGGATCGATTACATCACACCGCAAATTTATTGGAATTTCGGCTTCACGGCGGCGGCTTATGAAAAGCTGATTGATTGGTGGACGAAAGAAACGCAGGGGACGAATGTTCATCTCTACATCGGTCATGCCGTGTACAAAATTAACGCAAACAACGAAGCTTGGGAGCTTCCTGATGAGCTGCCGAATCAGCTAAAGTACAATTTGAACTTTGAAGGCGTCAAAGGCAGCATGCATTTCAGTGCGAAGGATCTCCTCGGAAACCCGCTCGGTATTAAAGACAGACTGACGAATGACAGCTACAAGCTGCCGGCACTTATTCCAGCCATGACGTGGATTGACAATGTTGCGCCTGAGAAGCCGGTTCTGGAAACGGTGTCCAAAGGGACAGCAGGCATCGATATCACGTGGAGGGACCAAGCGGGAAGCGATGCAGCCTACTACGTCATTTACAGATTTGAAGGCAGTCAGGTCGGCAGTACCGATAATCCGGCGCAAATCTCAGCAATCGTACGTAAACAATCGGGTGATGTGCAGCATTACTCAGATAACAAAGCTGTGGAAGGGCAGCTGTACACCTATGCCGTTACAGCTGTAGATCGGGTGCATAACGAAAGTGCGGCCAGCAATGCTGTAACCCTTGGCGACAGCGAGAACCGTATCGAGCTTGAGCCGTTAGGCGATCTTGCTATCGGTGCAACGAAGCAGACGAGAGTGTTCGCCAAGCGTGCGGGAAGTGAAATACCGATTGATGTGACGGGCAGCTCGCAGTTCGTCAGCAGTCAAACCGATATCGCAACAGTGACAGCCGGTGGCTTGATTACGGCGCTAAAAGAAGGCACAAGCGTTATTACAGCGACATACGGGAGCCTTACAGCAACAGCGATGCTGCAAGTTCATGTGCGAGATGAACAGCCGACAGCTGTTTTAACTGGGCCAACCACAGTGCTGACCGGCCAACCGTTCACGGTAAATTTCAGTCTACGCAGTGTCACATCGAACGTCTATGCACAGGATATCACGATTGAATACAACCCTGCCATTGCCGATTATGTCTCCTCTACCGCGATTAAGACAGGTGTTGAAATTGTGTCGGAGAAGGCGGATTCGGGCAAAATCAGGCTGATTCTTGCAAGTCCAGGCAGCGCAGTTAGCGGCACTGCTGAGCTTGTGAAGCTCTCGTTCCAAGCGAAAGGTGTCACGCAAACAACAGCCGGCACGATTTCGGTAACGAGCGCACTGCTTGGTGACGAGCAAGGAAGAGAGGTTCAAGCGCGGCCAGCTACATTGCACGTGGAAGTGATAACGCCTCCTCCTGGTCTGCCGGGTGACTCAAACGGCGACAATAAGTTCTCCATCGGTGATCTTTCGTTCGCAGCTGCTCATTATGGCAAGAACAACACGAGTCCGGATTGGAATCAAATCAAGACGGCTGACATCGACGGTAATAACATGATTGACATTAGAGACCTTGCGGCGATCGCACAGAAGATTCTGGAATAGAAGCAAGCTTGATAATTGAATGAAAAGGGCATGCCCCTTTTTCTGGAACGGATGCATTTACCGTCGGTTTCGGGGAGAGGGGGTGTCCTGATCCTGAAAATAGTAGGCGGGAGGATTCGGGAATGAAGAAGCTTCGAAGCAGGTTGTCCTTATGGTTATGCGGCGTGACGGTACTATCGGCTCTTCTGCCTTACGGAACGGCTCTAGCTGCGGTTCCAGTGATGAATAGCCAAATTATTGACGAGCGTTCCGTACCAATCGGCCCGGGTGCTGCATATGGCTGGTACGATATGAAGCTGGACCGGGGGCTTGAGAAGGTACATACGGTGGTGTTTGACCCGAAGAATCCGCAGCTCGAATTACAGCCAGGCAAAACGGACGGCAAGGTGTATGGGATGCAAGGTGTCTCTAAGATGGCCAGCGATGCGGACAAACCAGGAAATCGGGTCATTGCGGGCATGAATGGGGATTTCTACGACTTGGCAAATGGGATTCCGCTTGGCATGTTTATGGGAGAAGGTCGGATATTGACAAGTCCGCCGAACGACTGGTATGCCTTCGGCCTTAAAACGGACGGGACTTCGCTGTACGGGCCGAGCCCGAAA
The DNA here is from genome assembly GCF_013141785.1 of Paenibacillus germinis. NCBI lineage: Bacteria > Bacillati > Bacillota > Bacilli > Caryophanales > Paenibacillaceae > Paenibacillus > Paenibacillus germinis. Next base: position 183,750 of record NZ_WHOC01000176.1, on the reverse strand, counting down.
CTGGTCCGAACGGTTACAATTGCAGGCAAGACGACACCCTTGACCCATATTAACCGCACACGGGGTACCGATGCACTTGTGCTTTATACGTCAGATTTTCATACGACGACGACCGCGAATGATCTTGGAGATGAAGTCGTTCTCGATATCCTGGAAGGTGATGTTAAAAGCGGGCAGACGATGAGGCTGCGCGTATCTGACATACATAAGGACAAAGGAAACAGTACTCTTACAGAAGGAAAGGTTGTTTTGTCGGCATCGGGAACAGCTAGATCTGTATTAAGCAGCCTGCATATCGGAGATGAATTAACGGCAAGTTTCGAGCTGGAAGCGGCATGGCGTGACGTGTCGATGGTCATCGGGGGGTCTGCGCTGTTGGTGAAGGACGGCGAGGTGCAGCCGAATGGCGACACAGCTGTACATCCCCGGACTGCGATCGGCACGAAGACTGACGGTTCGGTAGTGATGATTGAGGTTGACGGCCGTGCCCCAGGTTTCAGCGAGGGCGTGCAGCTGCAAGAACTAGGTCAAATCATGAAAAACCTAGGTGTTGTTCAGGCGCTTAATTTAGACGGAGGCGGTTCTTCGACTGTCATTGTTAAGCTGCCTGGAGACACGACACGGACACTGCTCAACAGGCCATCTGACGGTGGCGAACGGAAAACGGCGAACGGTTTACTGCTCGTCAACAAGGCACCTGAGGGTGCGGCGTCGAAGCTGGTGGTCCAGCCGAATTTGGAACGCGTGCTGACCGGCTCTTCCGCTTCGTTCAAAGCAGGGGCTGTTGATAGTAACGGGCATCCGGCCACTTGGGCCAGTCCAGTTGCTTGGAGCGTCGATCTTGCAGGAGGGACAGTGGATAACACTGGCAAGTTCACCGCAGGATCAGCAGCAGGGACTGCTGAAATTACGGTCAGCAGCGATGGATTGGCATCTGGTAAAGGTACTATTGAAGTCGTAGATGATCTGACGGAGCTGAAGTTTCCAGATGCGGTGAAGACGTTTGCCTCCGGTAAGTCAGCCGTCTTGTCCGTTACGGCACTGCGCAGCGGTCAAGTGGTTCGGGCCGATAACAGCAGGCTGTCATGGCGTGTTGAAGGGCCCATTGGCACGATTGACGCTAGCGGAACATTCATGGCTGCGAACGAAACGGAGAAAAGCGGTAAAATCTATGTTAGTTATCGTGGAGTAGAAACTTCTATGGATGTGAATGTAGGTCTACCTCCGGTCATTCTTGAGGATTTTGAAAACGGATTGACCAATTATCTCGCAAGCTCTTCCGCACAGGCTGTTAAAAGTATAGCAAGTATCGAAACAAATGAAGATTTCGTAAGGTTTGGGAGCAAGTCGTTGAAGCTGGAGTATGATTTTACCGGAAAACCGGGCACTTCAGGTGCGTATTTGACAGCCAAAGACACAGCATCCCGTATACAAATTCCAGGATACCCCGAAAAAATCAGCATGTGGGTGTATGGTGATGGCCGTACGCACTGGCTGCGGGCACAAATGCGTGACGTCAACGGGGTGATACCGATTGATTTCACAGATCAGAACATCGGCGTGAACTGGACAGGGTGGAAATACGTGGAAGCGACGGTTCCCAAAGGAAGAGCGCTTCCGCTAACGATGGATATGCCTGTCCGTTATATGGAAACGCAGGCCGCCAAGAAGGACGCAGGCAGCATCTACGTGGACCAAATCCGTGCCCTTTACGGACCGGCCAAAGATGATATGGATCCACCAGTGCTGAAAAATATAACGCCGGCAGATGGGGCTGCGGTGCATACGAACATGCCGATGATCCGCGCTTACGGAGAAGACTTTGGCTATGATCCGGCAACACATCCGGGTACGACGCTAATCGATCCGGATAAAATCCGGTTCTATTTGGATAATGTACCTGTTCCACATGCGCTTTATCCGCCGGAAGGCCGCATTTGGTATACGCCGGATGTGCCTTTGGCAGACGGTGTCCACAAGGCCAAAATTCAAATCAAAGATTTGTCCGGCAACCAAACGACGAAGGAATGGACGTTCACGGTGGACACAGGTGCTCCTAAGCTTGTTTATCAGGCCCCTGTGGAAACTTATGCCGGAAATACGTACACATTGGACATAAAAGCGGTCAAGACGGCTCAAATCCGCGACGGTCAAATCGAATTCCGGTTCGATCCGGCAAAAGTGGAAGAACTTCAAGCGGTAAAAGGCAGCAAGCTGGCCGACAGCATGTGGCAAACTTCCGTAGATACGGTGCAGGGAACGGTTCGGCTAACTTGGACCGGCATACAGACCGCTGCGCTCTCAGATGATGACCTGCTCGGTCGAATCCGTTACAGAGTCAAGGCGGCAGCAACCGGATCGCATGAAATCGGCTTCCAAGCAGGCTTAATTTCGTTTATAAGCTCGGGAGATACGCATTTTGCCTTCTTTGGTCTGCCAATTACATCGACGATCAAGAACCATTTAAAGGTAAGCTGGGATGAATTCGGCATCGTGCAGGGGTATACGACGAAGTTTACGGTAACGGATGAAAACGGCAATGGCGTAGAAGGCGCGAAGCTGCTCGCAGACGGCAGCGAGGTTGGTGTGTCTGGCGCGCAGGGCAAGCTAGAGACAAATGCTTTGACTGCTGTAGTGAAGACCTACCAGCTGCAAGCGGTGAAAGAACAAATGTACAGCCCGGTAATGAGCTTCAAAGTATCACCACTGGCCGGTACACCTGCTCCTTACAACATCAGCGTTACGATGGGTGAAGACCCGACGGCATCCAGGTCGTTTACATGGCACACTCATCCGGGAACGGAGCCGTCAGCTGTGGAAATCGTCAAAGAGTCGGAGTTTACCGACTTTATGCAAACGAACGTTAAGAAGTATACAGGTACCAGCAACGTATACAATACGTATGATCTGGGTACGATCCGGGTGCATAAAGCGACGGCAGATGATCTTGAGCCTGGTACCCGTTACGTATACCGTGTTGGAGACGGCAACGGCAACGTTAGCACGCAGGGAACGTTCCAGACGACGGAATCGATCGGAGATCATACGAAGTTTTTATACTTTGCCGATTCGCAAGCGGCAGATTTGAATGGCTACAAGCTGTGGGGCAATACCGTGAATAAAGCGGTATACGAGCATCCAGATGCGGAGTTTATGGTACACGCTGGTGATATGATCGACAGCGGCTTTAAAGAAAGTGAATGGAACATGTGGTTCAGCACTGCGCAAGAGAATCTGATGAAGACGACGCTGGTCGCAATCATCGGGAATCATGAAGTAATGGGCATGCGGGAGAATAGTGATTTCCTTGCTCACTTTAACCAGCCTGGCAACGGAGTGAGCACGCTCAAGGGTACGAACTTCTCTTTTGACTACAAAGACATGCATTTTGCTGTGCTCAATAGCGAGTATGCCTACGAAGAGCAGAAGGAGTGGCTGCGTCAGGATCTTGCTAAGACGACGAAGAAATGGAAAGTGGTCGGCTTTCACAGAGGACCTTACGGCAGCATCTATGATTCGGCTGACGTACGAGAGCAGTGGGTGCCGGTGTTCGACGAGTTCAAGGTTGATCTTGCTATTAACGGACATGACCACATCTACTTGCGGACGTTCCCGATGAAAGCTGGCAAGCCTGTTGCCGAAGGTCAAGGAACGACGTACATGGTGGCTGGTTCCACTGGACCTAAGTTTTATTCGCTCACAACAAGAGAATGGCAGAAAGTAACCGACGCCGAGAACACGCAAATGTATGCGGTTGTGGACATCAAAGGTAACGAGCTGAAGGTTGTGACCAAGACGGTTGGCGGACGGGTGGTGGATGAGTTTACACTGCACAAAGCGGCCGAACCAGAGCCAATAACACTCAGCCTAGATAGTCCGTCTTATCATCTAGAAATAGGCGATACGCATCAAACTGTCGTCACGGCGACATACAGCGGGTCAAATATCGTGAAGGATGTAACGTCGTTGGCTGTGTATACGACGGCAGACGGGAGTATCGCTTCCGTCGATAACAAAGGGATTGTGACCGGGGCATCCGAAGGAAGCACGACGATTAGCGCAGCTTATGAAGGGGAAACGGTGACGGCACAGGTGTATGTGAAGAAAAAAGTCATTCAGCAAACGATAACGACATTGAGCGGTCCTGGCTCTGTTAGGTCGGGCGATCTGTTTACTGTCCGATTCGGACTGAAGAATGTGCAAAAGCCAGTACTGGCGCAGGATTTATTGTTCCAGTATGATACGGACCTCTATCAATTTAAAGATGCGAAGTCAACCCTTGAGGGCGTAGGCCTCTATACGAAGGATCAGCAAGTTCCTGGACAAATTCGTCTTCTTGTCGTAAGCGAGGGGATGGAGCATTCCGTAACGAGCGATACGGAGTTTATCGATTTGAATTTCAGTGCGAAGCAGATAACGCAGTCTGCGAGCGGATCGATAGCCGTTACGAGCGCGACCCTAGGGGATGCGCAGGGAAATGAGAGTCAGGCGCTTCCAATGTCCATGCGCGTTGAAGTGATCACGCCTCCACCTCATCCTGGTCTGCCGGGCGACTCCAACAACGACAACAAGTACACGATCGGTGATCTTTCGATCGCAGCCGCTCATTATGGCATGGACAATAAGCATCCGGATTGGAGCCGGTTCAAGTCAGCTGACTTCGACGGTAATGGCGTTATCGATATTGTTGATATTGCGGCGATTGCTAAGAAGATCATAGAATGATCTGCCGTATCCCTGGGAAAGGAAGATTCTACATGATACGCAAACTTCTTATTATTAACATCGCCTTGCTGATGTTCGTACTTTTGCTTCCCCTAACCACGTTGGCGGCAGAGACGGCTTCCTACTCACTCATCATTTCAAATGACAAACCGGAGATTGGCAAAGAAGTGGAAGTCACTGTAAAAGGGAAAAATCTCCAGGATGTATACGCCTACGAAGTTAATTTCGTGTATGACGACAGCCAATTACGATTCAAAGCAGCCAAAAGCGCGTTCTCGGGATTTACCGTTCCGGCCATCCTGAAGAAGGATCACTTGCAATTTGCCAGTACCAAGATGGGCAATACTCCAGGGGAAAACGGCGAAGTGACCCTATGCACACTAACCTTTGAAGTAATCGGCGGGGGAAAAGCTTCGATTGAGCTCACTGATGTGAAGCTTGTGAACAGCAAATTGGCCTCCGTCACGCATTCGGCGGGTACTGTAGCCACGACCGAGATCAAGAATATGACGACGTTTACCGATATTTCTGGACATTGGGCGAAAGAAGCGATAGAAAAAGCGGCAAAACTTGGTTTTGTGAACGGATACGAAGATGGCTCCTTCCGTCCTCAAGGACTCATAACCAGATCTGAGTTCGCAGTGATACTTGCTAGGGCGCTTCATTTGCCAGTTAACGATAAGCAGCTTACCTTTTCAGATTTGGATAGCATCCCGCAATGGGCCAGCACCTCTATATCCGCTACAGTGAAGGCAGGCATTGTGACAGGTTACGAAGACAATACGTTCCGTTCGGATCAAAAGATTACGCGTGCTGAAATTACGACAATGATTGTTAGGGCGCTGGGATTAAGCTTGGATACCACGCGAAATTCCACCTTTGCCGACGCTGATGATATTCCCGCTTGGGCCAAAACTTATATTACAGCAGCGAGCGAAGCGAAATTAGTCCAAGGCAGAGATGGGAACCTCTTCGCTCCTAATGATCAGGCCACCCGAGCAGAAGCAGTCACTTTGATACTGTCTATGCTCAATAATAAAAAGTGATTGTGAAAAGATAATAGAAGGAGCATGTTCCATGAGTGAAATCGGAACATGCTCCTTTGTTTGTAAAGAAGAGAAGTCACAAACTGTTATTTAAGTTTTCCGAAGGGACTACGATTAATTCAACTTCATTATGGATTAACATTTCCCTCATTTTGCTATCAGGTTCTTGATCCGTAATAAGGACATTTATCTTTCCCAAATCACAAATCCGATGGAAAAGGCTTTTTCTGAATTTAGATGAATCCGCTAATACAATGACTTGATCAGCTCTTTTTATCATCTCTAATTTTACATAGGCCTCGTCAACAGAAGGTGCTGTTAATCCATCGGAAGTAATGCCGCAAGCGCTAAGAATTAATTTATCTACTTTGATATCAGCTAACATTTCTAATGTACGAGGACCGAAGACATACCGATGCCACGTATTTAATTCGCCGCCAAGCAGATGTGTGGTTACATGGGGTTTATCACACAAAATACTTGCTATATCTATGGAATTCGTTACAACAACGTTATTTTTCGTAGACATGTATTCAGCTGTAAATTGTATGGTTGTTGCTGTGTCCATTAAGATGAAGTCTCCATCTTTTATTAGCGAAGCGGCCATACGGCCAATGCTCCTCTTATTTGCAGAATCAAGTAATCGTTCCTTATAGCTCTTAATATCCTTCGTCAAGGTAGTAAGCATGGCTCCGCCTCGAACTCGAATAATATCTCCTTCTTCTTCAAGTTTTACTAAGTCACGTCTTGCCGTATCGCGAGAAACCCCATACAGCTCACAAATATCCTCAAGTTGGATTTTATGGTTATCTTTTAGATATTGGATTATGGCTTGGGTTCTTTCATCCTGATTCATTATGTTACCTCTTTCAGTACAAGTATATGTCTAATTATAAGTTTATTACCTAAATAATTCAAGGATTATGACCATTAATATAAGTTTTAAACTTAAAATCATAATTATTAAACTTAAAATATGCTTGCGACATTTCATTTTTTGACTTATGATGGGTGCAGAAATTCATTCAAAAGTTAACGAAATGGAGTGATTTTATGGAAAAAGTGAAGGTTGGCATTATTGGCTATGGTTTTTCAGGGAAAACGTTTCATGTGCCGGTTATACAAACTATTAAAGGACTAGAAATATCAAAAATCGTTTCTTCAAATCCCCAAAAAGTAAATGAAGCGTGTCCTGATGCAGTGGTCGTTTCAGATGTTGAACACATATTTTCTGATCCTGCTATTGATCTTATTGTCATAACGACACCCAACACAACCCATTATCCTTTTGCAAAGCAAGCCTTATTATCAGGTAAACATGTTGTAGTTGAAAAACCATTTGTCATTCATTCGGAAGAAGCGCAGGAATTAATCGAAATTGCAACTAGGCATAAAAAAATAATAAGTGTTTTTCATAACAGAAGATGGGACAATGATTTCCTGACCGTCAAGACTAGTGTGGAATCAGGAGTTTTGGGAGAAATATATTCCTATGAAGCACATTATGACCGATATCGCCCTGAAGTAACCAATCGATGGAGAGAGCAAAATATCGAGGGCTCAGGTATGCTTTATGATCTCGGTTCTCATCTTATCGATCAAGCTTTGCATCTATTTGGACTTCCTGAAACGATTTATGGCGATGTGTTTGCTCAAAGAAAAAATTCTGAGGTTGATGATTATTTTCATATCATACTAGGTTATGAAAGATTGAGAGTCATTTTACATTCTAGTTCGATCATCAAGAGCTCCGGACCTAAATTTCAGATACATGGAGATAAAGGCAGTTTTATTAAATATGGTTTGGATTCGCAAGAGGATGCATTAAAGCAAGGTAAGGTGCCGGGCGATGTTCATTGGGGCAAAGATAAAGAAGAATACTATGGGGAGTTAACGATAGGTGTAGGTGATCGTACGCTAAAAGGAAAAATTGAGACCAAAGCAGGCGCTTATGAATCTTATTATCTAGGCATATATCATGCAATTGTTGATAACAAACCAGTACCCGTAAGTGCAAACGATGCAATGAATACCATAAAGGTGATTGAGTTAGTTAAAAAAAGCAGTCAGGAAAAAAGACTTGTCTTATTTGAATAAACGAGGTGCAGCAAGGAAAAATGATAAGATTTGCTACTTTTAAAAGAAAGCGCCCACATTTATATTGACATGAAAGGGGTATAAGGATTCTTTATCTACATAATTGTTCAATTTATACGAACGTTACCGCGCGAGCTATATAAAGCAGCTACTGTCGACGGATGTGGTCCGATCACCATCTATACGCGGATTATTCTGCCTTTGACCAGCCATCGACACTACAACGTTATATTGTCGAAGGTATTGCGACGTCTGGAATCAAATAAGGTAATTTCAATAAAAACCAGGAAATAACACTTTAGTTTTTGTGTTACTACCTGGTTTTTGTCTATTTTTCTCTATTTAAGATCCCAATAAAGAGATCAGCTATATGTGGATCGAATTGTAAACCTTTATTTTTACTAATTTCGCTAATAGCTAATTCTTTATTCAGAGGTTCCCTATAAACACGTGTAGATGTCATAGCATCATAAGAATCTGCAACAGCCATGATGCGAGCGTATAAAGGGATTTCTTCACCTTTTAAACCTTGTGGGTACCCTGTTCCATCATATTTTTCATGATGATATAGAACAATATCCAATATTCCGTTTTTGTTGAATTCAGTTATATGTTTAATTGTTTCGTAGCCGATGACCGGGTGTTTTTGAATAACTTTGAACTCCTCATCCGATAATCGTCCTGTTTTTGAAAGTATATATTCGGGTACACCGATTTTGCCTATATCGTGTAGTAAGCCGCCAACATAAATAGCATCACATTGCTCACTAGAAAGTTTCATCTCATTAGCGATTTTTAAAGCATAACTAGCTACTTTCTCAGAATGTCTTGCTGTGTATGTATCTCTTGAATCTAAGGATTTCGTTAGAGCTGAGATCAAGTCAAAAGTGACTTTTCTCTTTTTCTGGTAATTATTTTCCATCCTAGCCGCAATAAGGGTCATGATCACATACACACACCAGAGAGAAATGAACGAATCCATGGGAGGGAATTGTTTGAATTCTACATAGGACCTCAACAAAACTACCATTGTACAAAGAATGATTAGAAAGACCAGCGGTTTATTCGAAAAGCCGATGCCCAAGAATATAACAGATAGTAGATAGAAAGCATATATATCAAACTCTGGAAAAATAAATACATGTAAAACCGTCATCAGTAGTAGAGTTAGAATGAATCCGTATCGAAATACATAATCACGGCTAAAATATGTGATTACTCTTTCTTTAGATCGTAAATGCATGGGAAATTCCGCCTAACTGTTTAAGTATGTGAATTGCTAAGGTTTTATTATAATGTGGAGGTCCAAAAAGTGGAATGGCGAGGCATTCAGGTGGAGATCTTTGTGGGCATTCACGTATTCAGTACTTTTTTTACAGCTTCAGCTACCCTGTCTTTATCAAAAGGCTTCACAATAAAATCTCTAGCGCCAAGGTTAATGGCTTCAATGACAAAGGATTGTTGCCCCATTGCTGAGACCATAATGATCTTTGAATCGCTCTTGTAACTTTTAATTTCCTTTAATGCAGTAATACCATCCATCTCGGGCATTGTAATATCCAACGTAATGATGTCAGGTGAATGTTGTAAAAACAGAGAGATTGCCTCAAGTCCATTCGATGCTTCGGCTACAATTTCATGCCCTAATTCTAAGAGGATATTCTTAATCATCAATCGCATAAAGATAGAATCATCTACAACCATTAGTTTCGCCATTTTAATTATCACCTTTCAGGGGGACTTTCTACCTAGCTATTTACTGTTATAGATGGCTACCCGTTACATAAGGAAAACTCCCCTTATAAGAAGAATAAGGGGAGTTGTGGATATGTCCCTTCCTTCGGTAACTGGCAAGCATAGCGAAGTATTTCGCCTTAGCTCCTTTAGCTTTGCGTCACTAATTTTCATTAGCTTTGCTCTTATCGTTTAACAGAAGAATTACGATTTATTCATTTATTCTAAAGTATAGCACTCTTAATACTAGTAATAAAGTACTAGTATTAAAGTTGCGGTGAGACTGCCCTTGATTTGTGTTAACCAAGTAAGTGTTATGCTGCCTGAGCGTTTTTTTACGTTTATCTGTCACTACGATCAAGCAATATTTGTAAGACATTCGGGAAATTGGATCATTTAGATGTGTTGTAGGTCAATAACGCCCTTTTTCAGTGAGAAAGACGAACGATTCTCTTGATTAATTCTGAAATCCTATGTATTATTAAGATAGATTTTAACGCATAAGGGTTGATAATTGATCTTGAAGGTGATTCCATGCCACAACTAGATTCTAATGAATACAAGAAGAAGCTGTGTCACCTCTATAACGAAATCTCCAAAGAGTTGTTCGGGTTTGGCACAACACTGCTGAAGGTTTCCATTGATCAAAACATTATTACTTTTCATGCCAAGCACCGCCGCTCACCACGTTCAACCGCATTAGAGGGCGAGGCGCCAACGCTCAAACACGAAGTCGATTTTTATATGTCCTCTATATACAAGAAGAGAATCCGGGACAGGCTGGAGCAAGAACTTGGCTTATCCATGGATGCCGTATTAAGGGACTATGATCCGCCGACGCAATGGGCAATCACGAACATTATTCTTAAACAAACCGAATAGTTTAGTCGGGCGGTGTTCTCTTTTGATTTATCTTAAGAGGAAACCACATGTATACCAATAGATGTCACTTTACATTGTTTACAATGAAGAGTGCTCTTGATTAGAAGCTTCTTTCTATCAAGGGTACTTTTCTTTTTTTTGTATAGCTGGATTTAAGGCGAAACGCGCATATATCTGGGGTCTTGAGTAATACTAGTAAAAATTTAACAGGGGATTCACGCATTAAAATCATACATGATAAAACTTGGGAGGACGATGAAATGATGAGACAAAAAATGGTTCGTGGTTTAATTTCTTTATCTGTAGTAGGACTAGCCTTGACAGGTTGCGGCACAGCGCCAGCGAAGGACCAGGGTAATACAAGTGGAGCTACAACAGCACCCACAGCAGCTGCCACAGCGGCATCCAAAGGGGAACCTACAACATTAATCATTTCCACCTGGGGTTTTGCGGATGATTTCTTTAAGAAAGAAGTGTACGCACCATTTGAGAAAGAACATAATGCTAAGATCGTTCTAGAAATAGGCAACAACGCAGAACGTTTGAACAAAGTGAAACAAGGCAGCTCTAGTGTGGATCTCATTTATTTATCCGACTATTACGCACAACAAGGAATTGAAGCTGGACTGTTCGATAAGATCGACCGCAGTCGTATTCCAAACTTGAAAGACATTTATGATTTGGCTAAGGCGCCACTAGGTGAAGATTACGGTCCTGCGTACACGGTAGGTCGATTGGGTATTGCCTACAATCCGAAAGCAACTACCAAAGAGATCAAGTCATGGAGCGACCTCTGGAGCCCTGAGCTTTCCAAGAAGCTGACACTTCCTAACATCACGTCAACAACAGGTCCAATGGTTTTGGATGCAGCATCTGTTGTCGCGGGTAGCACGACGTTTAATGAGGATCAAGCTTTCGCAAAGGTTAAGGAAGTGAATAAAGGAGTCGTTAAATACTACGGCCAAACTTCCGAATTCGTTAACATGTTCTCGCAAGGGGAAATTGCAGCTGGACCTATCATGGAAATGTATGTGAAGGATTTGAAAGCGGCTGTTCCAGAAACGAAGTTCGTCTCCCCGCAAGAAGGAGCTTACGCCGTTATGAACACGGTCAACGTGATTAAAGGAAGTAAAAATAAGCAGCTTGCTGAAGATTTCATCAACTGGCATTTGAGCAAGGAAGTACAGGAGAAATCAGCAAAAGCAAAAGTAGATTCACCTGTAAATACGACACTTCAGCTATCGCCTGAAGAAGCTACGGGGATTACCTATGGCGCTGACGTCGTGAGTAAACTTCGCAAATTGGATATGAAATTCGTCAATCAGAATCTCAAAGCATGGATTGCCCGTTGGAACAAGGAAGTTGCTCAATAATTAATATCAATCAAGGGTATATGCTGATATACCCTTGATTTCTTCAATAGGACTTAAAGGGGGCTTAGTCATGAAAAAGAAGGTCATCCTAGATGTAGACACGGGTGTGGATGATGCGCTAGGTATTCTGTTGGCCGTCCGCAGCGGAGAGATGGATGTTCTCGGAATTACAACCGTGAATGGCAATGTTTCGCTGGACCAAGCGACCAAGAATACATGTAAGATCCTCCAACTGCTTGGGATGGAAGAGAAGATTGCTGTCGTTAAAGGGGCAGACAAGCCTTTGATGCGAGCTTCTCACTTTGAGCATCATGTCCACGGAAATGACGGGCTTGGCGGCGCTTTAAGCGATATGTCAGTTCATATGCAGACGACCGCTGGACATGCCTCCGATTTTATTGTGGAACAAGTGCGGAAGCACGTCGGAGAAGTCACTTTGGTTATGACCGCGCCGCTAACGAATCTGGCTTTGGCGGTTATGAAGCATCCTGATCTGATTCATCAGGTCAAGGAAGTGATTGTGATGGGGGGCGTCGTTCAAGGCTTCGGCAATGTAACACCTACGGCGGAGTACAATATGTACGTCGATCCGGAAGCTGCGAAGATCGTTTTCCAGGCAGGTTTTCCATCCTTAACCCTTGTAGGGTTGGATGTGACACGTAAAGCGCTGCTGACTGAAGAACATATCCGTGAGCTAGGAGATTCTCCCATAGCCCGATATGTTCAGGAAAGCACCGCGAATTACATGAAGCGTTACTATGAACGCAACGGGGTTCGGGCTTGTGCGCTTCATGATCCACTTGCAGTTGGAGTGGCTCTGAATAAACAGCTTGTCACGACACGCCATTATTACGTTGATGTCGAAACCCGAAGTGAGCTGTGCGACGGGCAAACCGTATGCGATTTCCAGAACCGCTTGTCCAAAGAGGCAAATGTTCATGTGTGTACGGAAGTATCGGCTGATGAATTCCTCCAGCTTTTTATACACGCGCTGCGTGCCTAGCGAACCCAGGAACAGGAGTAAAGCTACATGAAAAAAACGTACTTATTTTTATTATTGCTACCGGGACTACTGTTCCTGACGGTTTTCATGGTGGTACCGATCCTTCTTACGATAGGTTCAACCTTTTTTGATAAAGGGACATTTACACTTGGAGGGTACTTAAGCTTCTTTAAAGACCCTTATTTTCTCAAAATCGTGTGGACGACGCTGCGTGTCAGCTTGGTAACCACCCTATTTTGCATATTGCTCGGATTTCCTGTGGCTTACTTCATCTCTAAACAGAGTCCGCGACAAAAGGCGATATTACTTGCATTAGCTATTTTCCCGCTGCTTACGAGCTCGGTTGTCAGGTCGTTCAGCTGGATGATTATTTTGGGTAAAAAAGGGCTGCTCAATAATGCCTTGATGGCCATTGGTATCATCCAAGAGCCACTCGATATTTTGTACACGCCAGCTGCGATGATGATTGGTCTTCTCCATTTGTTTCTTCCGCTCATCATTATTACGTTGGTCGGTGTTCTTGAGAATATAGATCCGGATCTGATCAAAGCGGCGGAGAGCTTGGGAGCTAACCGATTTACGGCCTTCGTCAAGGTCATCGTGCCGCTTAGTGTACCCGGATTAATTATAGGCAGTATCCTTGTTTTTGTCGGAAGCCTGACAGCTTATACGACACCGGCTTTGCTCGGAGGCAAGCAGCGGGTCATTTCTACATTCCTATATCAGAATGCAATTACTCTGAACGATTGGTATCTCGCCTCCGTTATTGCCGTGATTATGATCGTGATCACCTTCGTGGTTATCGCGCTTATGAACAAACTGGCTACTAAATTAAATCCGAAGGGGTAGAAGTATGCGGGAGAAGAATCGAGGACTGGCCTTATTTACGCTTCTTGTCTACATGTTCTTGCTCGGGCCGCTCGTCATTATTGCATTTGCTTCATTTGAGCCGGGGAGTGTATTGAAATTCCCACCGACAGGATTCTCATTGAAATGGTACCGCAACATTTTGGAAGTCAAGATGTTCATGACGACCGCGGGTACCTCTGTTATCGTATCGTTGATCGGTAATTTGTTTGCACTGCTGCTTGGTATCCCAGCGGCTTATGCGTTAAGCCGGTTTGAGTTTAAGGGGAAAGGGGCGCTTAATGCGATTTTTATTTCCCCAGTACTTATTCCAGGTATCGTGCTTGGGTTTACAATGCTCAAGTACCTTATCGTCACTTATCACCTGCCGATCTATGCAGCTTTGCTGATTGGACATACTGTGATTATGCTTCCATTTATTATCCGCGTTATTGCATCAAGTTTATCGAATTTCGATTTTGCGATTGAGGAAGCTGCTTTAAGTCTTGGCGCTGGTCAGCTTAAAACCTTTTTCAAAGTAGTCTTACCGAATATCAAGTCCGGTATTATCGCAGCCATTCTTATTGCATTTTTAGAATCATTTAATAATGTCGACATCTCGGTCTTTATGACGGGGCCCGGAGTCAGTACGCTGCCCATACAGATGCTGACGTATGTGGAGAATCATTTTGACCCTACAATTGCGGCTATATCTGTCTTACTAATGCTCTTCACTGCCGTACTTATGTTCATCATTGAACGGTTGATGGGTTTATCCTATTTCACCAAACGATAACGGAGGCTTTCATCCATGGCATTGCTATCACTGGAAAATATTTCGGTTGCCTATGACCAGCAATATATTCTGCAGGACTTCAACTTAAGTGTTGAAAAAGGAAGTCTGATCTCACTGCTCGGTCCTAGTGGATGCGGGAAAACGACGACTTTGCGGCTAATTGCGGGATTTATTGAAGCAAGGGCGGGCAAATTTTCACTAAACGGAAAAGATTATACGCACGTTCCCGTCAACAAACGGAACTTCGGATTCGTGTTTCAGAGCTATGCTTTGTTTCCACACTTATCCATTTATGATAATGTAGCTTTCGGTCTGCGTCTTCGGAAAGTGAGTGGGGTAGAGATCGATCGGCGGGTTCGAAATATCCTCGATATCGTAAGTTTGTCCGGCTTCGAAAAGCGTTTTCCGAAGGAGCTCTCAGGCGGCCAAAGACAGCGGGTCGCGATTGCCAGGGCGCTTGTGATCGAGCCGGAATTGCTGCTCTTCGACGAACCGCTAAGCAACTTGGACGCAAATCTGCGCATTAACATGCGGGTGGAGATCCGCCGCATCCAGCAGGAGCTTGGTATTACTACTGTCTATGTATCGCATGATCAGGAAGAGTGCTTCTCCATCTCTGATCAAGTTGCGATTATGAATAAAGGCATCATTGAACAGCTTGGCGCTCCAGCGGCGATATTTAAATATCCAAAAACAGAGTTTGTGGCTCGGTTTATTGGCTTTACGAATTTTATTACTTTCGATTCAAGGTTCGATGGAAACGAAGAGATTGCGTTGAAAGTGAAAGATTATATGTTCGCCGTTACGAAGCACGCAAGCAAAGGAGAACAGCTGGGCAAGCAAGGAGCTATTCGTCCGGATGATGTCGTGATTGGAATGCCTGATGAAATCGAGGCAGGAGCGAATCGATTGACAGGCCGCGTCAAGGTTAGCACCTTCCTTGGAAGAAGCTATCAATACGTTGTCGAGACGGAGCTGGGAAATTTCACAGTGAATAAAGAAATGGAACTTCCTTACCTGAACGGTCAAGAGGTCCGGCTTCTTTTTCCTAGCGAGAAATTAGTTCTAGTTGAGTAATGTACTTGGAGGCGAAGGCAGATGCGTGTAGATTTACTGATTGAAAATGTACGAATTTATAATAGTTATTTTAAAACATTCATCCAAGGTAATGCAGCGATCTTAGATGGAAGGTTTCTATATATCGGGGAACGGGCTGCCGATAGCTTCGAAGCAGACGAGCACTTGGACGGACAAGGACGTTATATGATTCCCGGCCTTATTGATATCCATCTGCACATCGAAAGTACGATGGTCACGCCAGAGACGTTCTCTTATGGACTCATTCGCAACGGTGTTACAACCATCGTCCCAGAGCCTCATGAGATCGCCAATGTTTTCGGACTTGATGGGGTGAAGGAATTCATTAAAGCTAGCCAGCATTGTGTGGCGGACATGTTCTACGCCATCCCGAGTTCGGTTCCTGCTACTTCGATGGAAACGACCGGAGGTGCGATTGAAATTGAGGATTTGGACGAACTGCTTCGTACGGAACGTATCATTTGTTTAGGCGAAATCATGAACTACGTAGATGTCATTACGGATCCTGACTGCAAAACGAATCACATCTTACATCATATCCGCAGTAATTATCCTCATCTCATTATTGAAGGACATGTCCCGAAATTAATAGATCTGGATTTGCATCGAATGATCTTTAGCGGGGTAGATTCCGATCATACACATCAATCGATCGAGGGCATGGAAGCTCGGATCGCTGCGGGTATGTTTATTGAAATTCAAGAAAAATCCATGACGCCTGAAGTGATGGCGTATTTGATGGAGCATGAGGTATCCGAGCATTATTGCTTTGTTACCGATGATGTGATGGCCGACTCCTTCGAGCGCCGGGGCCACTTGAATCACCTTGTTCGTAAAGCGATTGGGATGGGGATGAAGCCTGAGCAGGCGATTTATGCCAGTACGCTTTCTCCAGCCAAAAGAATGCGGATGTATGATCGCGGCGTTATTGCGCCCGGTAAAATTGGCGATTTTCAACTGATATCCAATCTGGAGCAGCTGACTATCGACCAAGTGTACAAGCATGGCAGCAAGGTCTATGACGTGAACGAACCGTACCAACCTACCGACCATTCACCCGCTTTTCCAGATCACTACTATCAAAGCGTTCACATGTCACCGTTAACAGAAGCGGACTTCTCAGTGAACACAGAAGTAGCTGATGGCCGCTATGCGTGCCGAGCAATGATGGTAAAGGATGGCTCCACGTTTACAGAGGAGCATCAGGTTGATGTAGAAGTTCGACAAGGGAAGCTTAACTGGCAGGATAGCGGCTATGGACTCATTGCTACGTTTGAACGCTACGGAAAAAACGGGAATCGCGCTTATGGTTTAATCGGCGGGGATACGATCAAGCGAGGAGCCATAGCAACGACTTATTCCCACGATAACCATAACATGCTTGTTGTCGGGCACAATCCCGTCGATATGATGATCGCGGCTAATGAGGTCATCAAGAATCAAGGGGGCTTCAGTGTTGTTGAGAACGGCAAGGTGATCGCTAGTCTTGAGCTGCCTGTCGGAGGTATTTTAACTGAAGTCCCTTTGGAGCAAGTTGCCAAGGAAGTTGAGCAGCTGCGCAAGGCCATGGAATCGTTAGGCTACTGCCATTATAATCCGATTATGTCGATCAGCACGCATTCTTTACCAGTTAGTCCTGCACTGAAAATAACGGATTTTGGTTTAATAGATGTGAATGAAGGGAAAGTTGTGCCTTTAATCATACACAGTTAATTTATTGAGTTTTCGCGGATTCAAGGCGGAGGTAAATGGAATTCTTGGAATAAGCTAAGTCCAGATGGTTATAACAACTGTGACTTAGCTTATTTTCGTTGATTTGGGAAACCGCTCAATACCTAATGATAGCCCGAATTTATAATACTTAAGAACTATTTATTGTGTTGTTATTTATAGTCCATTATAATCAAATTAGATACATACATATAGGAATTCTGTTAAGGGCAAACCCGCAGAAACAGCCAGTTACCGTAAAAGAAAACCACATCTCTATTAAATTGATGTGGTTTTTTTAATGGAGATGATTGGCAGCTATTCAACCTAAGGACTATCGCAAAAAGAAATTCATCATTGGAGGTTGATGTTGCTATGTCGCTTCGCCGGAAAATCATCATCTACGTTGGGATGACCACGCTTTGCATGCTTTCACTTCTATACTTCATTTCTGAGAGAGCTCTTTTGCACAATTATGAGCGGATGGAGCTTGAAAATTTGCGTGAAAACATGAAGAAAAACCTTCTCTCTTATTTTGATGAGTATACAAATCTAGGTGCAATTGCAATTAATTATGCGGGCTGGGACGATACATACAACTTTATCGATAGGCCGACGATTCCTGCTTCTAACGATCCTTATCTCACTGTCAATTTTACCGATTCATTATTTATGTCAAGTCGTCTTAATATAACGCTTCTGATGAACAATCGGAAGCAAGTTTACTTCGGAAAAGCTTACGATTATGGCAATAACCGCCCTCTCGACTATCCGACTACATTCATCCATACCTTACAGACAGAGTATGCTTCTTTCTTTGATCAGTCGGACGCTTCTTCCCGGAAGATGGGGTTATTGATTGTTGATAAGCAACCGCTGATCGCAACCTCATACCCAATTTTAACGAGCAACAATGAAGGACCCGTACATGGAACGTTGGTTTTCGCGCGTTTCTTAGACTCGAATTACGTTCAGTATATTTCCGAAAAAACGGACATGCCTTTAAGTATATCTATTGTGGATCCATTTTTTATTCCTCCTGTTCAAGCTACAACTGTAACCGTTTCCAGAAAACGAGTCATGCCTTTTTGGACCGAGTCTGATAAATCGACGATCACAGGCTTCTCCCTGCTAACAGACGTCAATAATAAACCAGCCGTTCTCCTGAAGTTCGTGAAGCCAAGAGAACTATATAAGGAAGCCCAAAGAAGTATCTTTTTTTATATGTTCTATTTCGGGCTTTCTGGGTTGGTCTTCTTTTTCATTATTAGTTGTGTCCTTCAGCGAACGATATTTGCTAGATTGAATCGCACGATCAATGGGATGAATGTGATCAAAACAAAACAGGATTTTTCGATTCGCATTCAGGAATCCGGCAAAGATGAGATTACCCAGCTCGAGAAGTCGTTTAACCACATGATGACGTCGCTTGAGAAATCACAAAACGAAATTCAATATCAAGCGGATCATGATAATTTGACCGGTCTCACCAATCGAAAAGCTTTTTTCGAGTATCTGGAGAAAATCATTAAACAAAACCATCAGCTACCATTCCGCTTTGCCGTAATCTTCATCGACTTGGATCGCTTTAAGTTGATCAATGATACGATGGGACATCATACAGGAGACTTGCTGCTGATTGAGGTTGCCGGGAGATTACGGGTTTGTATGAAGGAGGGGGAATTCCTTTGCCGATTGGGGGGCGATGAGTTTTGCATCGTTTCCCATAACGTTCACGACTTCAAGCAAATTGAGCACCTGGCGAAGGTAATCAGAGAGGCGATTAATGTGCCCTACGATCTAGATGGCTATCGTGCCACAATTTCAGCCAGTATCGGAATAAGTCTGTATCCTGATCATGGTAAGGATTCGGAAAGCCTGCTTCATCATTCCGATGTGGCTATGCTGGATGTCAAAGAATCCGGCAAAAATAATTACCGTGTGTATTCGGAATCAATTGAAGCGATTCGGACCAGAAGAATGCTTTTAGAGCAATACTTGAAATGTGCGATTGACAACGACGAGCTTACTCTTCATTACCAGCCGAAACTGGACTTGGCACGGAATCAAATTGTCGGGGTGGAAGCGCTGCTCAGGTGGACGAACAGACAACTCGGACATGTATCTCCTTATGAATTTATTCCCATTGCTGAGTATTCCGGAATCATTAATGAGATAGGTGAATGGATCATGCGATCGGCATGCCGGCAATTCATCGCATGGCGAAAGAAATCCTTGAACATGCCTCTTATCGTTGCCATTAATATTTCCGGCGTCCAATTGCTGCAGCCAAACTTCGTTGACCGAATTCGCGGTGTGTTCGCAGAGGAAGAGGTCGATCCATGCCATTTTGAGCTAGAAGTGACGGAAAGTTTTGCAATCGAAAACTTTGAAGAAGTGATCAACATATTACTCGAATTGCGTAATCTGGGTTTTATGATTTCCATTGATGATTTTGGAGCAGGCTATTCTTCAATGAAATATGTATGTCAACTCCCCATACAATGTATGAAGATTGATAAAACGTTAATCGATCAACTGGCAGATAACATTCGAAGCCAAGTCGTCGTATCGTCGTTGATCGAAATGGCTCATCGGCTTCAGCTAACCGTAGTAGCGGAGGGAGTTGAGCTGCCGGAGCAGCTTCGCATCCTTCAAACATACCGATGCGATCAGATTCAAGGATTTCTCATCAGCAAACCGGTGCCAGCCGACAGGATCATTGAGATGTTGAATTCTTCTGATTTGTTTCTGGTACCAGAAACAAAATGACATATGTAAATGCAATATGGATGAATTGAATAAGCTGAGTCAGGGATGCTGTGCGGAACCTGGCTTGGCTTTTTTTTGTTTATTGATCACCATCGATTGCATAGGATCTGAGGCCCACCTACAAGTCTATCTAGTAGTAAGTAGAAATTATAAATGATCTAAATGACATGTAGAATATGTTAATAATATATTGTATAATTCGAATGACAAGTCAATCCAGTCATACATTCAAATTATGAGGAGGTTTATAATGAGAAAAACCAGTTTATTCGTCTTGTTTGTATGCTTTTCTATTGTCATCTCACTCTTAGGAACATCTGTGTCTCCATCCGCTGCAGCTAATGAATCAGAGTCAGATCATGAAACAACTCTTTCTCAAAGCGATTCGCCGCAATTGGACGCTAATTATGTAAAGGCTGCTGTTAAAGCCAAAAAGCTTTATGTGATCCGTTTGGGCGATATGTCGGAAACGGAAAGTGTCATGATCGCTTCGCTGCAAGGGCTGCTCGCTAATAAGTCCTCTAATCAAATTTACATACTGCCCGATTCCGGGAATTACAAGATATGGCTGGACGATTTGGTCCGAAAATACGGGGTGAAAACGGAATTTATCCGTGATCCTTGGAAGCTCGTGAAGGAATTCAAGAAGCAGTTCGACGGCTATTTACTATGGGAAAAGGGGAACAGCTCCATCAATGCAGCTACTTCACTAGCCCATTTGAAGCAAGCCATCTTAATTGAAAAAGGTGATGTCAAACAAGCCAAAGGCTATAAGCAAACGATGGATCTCTCAACGAAGGATGAAGCATGGGTCAAGCAAAACTACTGGAACCAGCTCAACCATCGCACCTTGATCGAGCAAAAAGGGGAGACGAGCGAAGAATTGGCGTCCGGTATGGGCGGTAAACTACGAGATTACGCTGTAATGGCTAACGCTTTCACCTTTTATGATGGGAACAGCGCGTTCCGACAATCCGTCGTTGCGGACGCGGATCCAGATGCTGTCATTTTAGGCTGGGGAGATGCGTCAAATGGTGAAGACGCTTTCATACGTCCGAGTTCATCAGCGGGTGTATATACACTGCCGGCAGATCATGCCTATAATTTGTCAGTGTTAAGCAGCTTTAACATCAAAGAGCTCAAACAGAAGGATCAGACGCAGCCTGCAGTTCAGGATCAGGTGCATTATGTGTCATTCGTCATGTCAGATGGTGATAATATTCAATGGATGCTAAATGATTTGGCCGAGAAGGGCAAGCCATGGTTTGGCAACCCAAACCGTGGGAATTTCGATATGGGTTGGGCTGTTTCTCCCAGCATGATGGATTTGGCACCGACTGTTCTGGAACGTTTGTATACGGATGGTACAAAGAAAGATAATTTTGTCGTTGGTCCGTCAGGCGGCGGATATATGTATCCGTCCATGTACCCGGAGCAGGAATTGGATATACATCTCAATAGGTTAAACACTTATATGGGCAAAGCTGATTTATCGCTTGTTGAAGTTATTGATTTTAATGCTTTCAACAAAAAGGCGATGTGGGATAAGTATATGGCTCAGCCGAATATCGATGGCGTTATTTATTTGGAATACAGTAACCATAAAGCGTTAAACGGAGCCTTGAAATGGTCTAACAATAAGCCCATCGTCACTCCGCGTGAAATGCTATGGCATGGCATCGCTGGAAGCGATGTTAATTCGGTTGCCCAGCATATCAATGCGGCTCCAAGAAATCCGAAGAGTGCTGCAGGCTACTCTCTCATTCTCGTTCACGCCTGGTCATCCTCGATGGACGAAGCAAAGGCTGTTATCGATCAACTTCAAGGCGATGTTCAAGTCGTAACGCCTGAAAAAATGGTGAAGCTAATTCAAAATAACGTACCGAAAGAGGATACGGAAATAGCCAACAAGGTGTATGAGGCGGAAACCGATTTTGGCCATAACACAGGGAAGTTGGATGGTGATGGCTGGTCAGCTAATCCGCAGGAGCATGCTGCCGGACATATGCTCTTCGGACCAGGTGCCTCGGACATTCCTGCAGGCCGCAACCAAGTCAAATTCAAAACCATGATTGACGGTGTGACTGGCGATAATGATCGTGTACTGAATCTAGATATCTATGATGATACAGCCGGAGTAGTTGTGGCTGAGAAAGCCGTGCATCGCTCCGAGTTCCAAAGCGCCGACACATACCATAATTCGACACTTGAAGCCGACTTTGTGGCAGGTCATTCTTATCAGTTCAGAGCTTGGTATGATGGCAACGCCAAGGTTAAAATAGATCGAGTCACCGTCGTGATGAACCGTAATTTAGCACAGAGGCTCTATGAAGCCGAGAACGATTTCGGGCATAACACAGGGGCGCTTGATGGAGATGGCTGGTTGGCAAATATCGAGCAGCACGGACCCGGCCATATGTTATATGGACCTTATGTGGCCGATTTACCATCAGGTGTGCATGATGTCACTTTCCGCATGAAGGCTTCGGGTGCGACTGGATCTGATGATACCATTGCTATCATTGATATTAACAATGCGAGTGCTGATCAAATTATTGCTTCAAAAGAGCTGAAGTTACGGGATTTTGCCGTACAAGATCAGTACATGGATATAAGTTTAGAGGACGTCGACTTTTCGCTTGGCAGCACCTATGAATTCCGTGTGCATTTCGAAGATAAGGCGAACGTCAAAGTTGACCACGTGAGACTGGATATGCCAGAAATAACGAAGCCAAATACACAATCGCTTTATTTTAAATTCGGAGGATCGAACGTAACCTCGTTGGTGTTCGGAACCGATGCAGGGCAAAAGCAGCTTCAGCTGTGGGGGAAAGCGAGCGAACAAGGCAAGCCGGACGTTAATCTGACGACAGATGGAACTTGGACCGTCGCGCAAGGTGAAGCTACGGTCACTATCGGTGCTGGCGGCGTTCTGCAGGTGCTTCAAGGCGGAGATGCCATCGTGAAGGCGTCGTACAATGGCCTTGAAGCGCAGATTCCGATCCACGTATCGGCGAACTATACGAGGCGTATTTTCGAAGCGGAGCGTGACTTCGGCCATAATACGGGAGCTGCAGCCGCAGATGGTTGGTATGCGAATCCGCAGGAACATGCGGCAGGTCATATGCTGCATGGCCCCGGTGTAGTGGATCTCCCTTCCGGAAGTCTTAAGGTCGACTTCCGCATTAAGATCGACAATCCGACAGGCGGTTCCGAGCGGGTGCTGAATCTCGACATCTATGACGGAACAGGCAATAAAGTAACTGGCGAAAAAGCCGTGCTGCGCAGTGATTTCAATGCCGCTGATACGTATCAGTCCATGATTATGGGGGCTGATTTTGTACTGGGGCATGCCTATCAGTTCCGTGTGTGGTACGACGATAATGCGACTGTACAGATTGATAATGTGTCAGTACGTATTCCATAATAAATCATTTGTTAATTATTACCATAAAGGAAATATCTGTCCCCTTAGGGAAATGAAGAGACAGTTATGCTTACTTAAACTAAGGGGGACAGACATGCATGAAGCTGCACAAAAAATTAATGATCGTATATTTGGTGACCATTCTACTTCCGATTGTAGGGTTAACGAATTACTTCCTTAATCAAATGTCGGACCTCATTATCCGGTACGTATCTGATTCTTATCAAAAGATATTAGTCCAATCCAACAACGGCATTTACTACAATATCCGATTCTATGAAAGCATTCTTGACAATTTAACAGTGTCGGAGCCCGTTCAAAACGTACTTACGGAACCCGAAGTATACCGGGAAAAAGGCGTTATTATCATGAATCGGGAAATCTCTCGTGCGGTCCGGTTTATCCAAGCCTATCAGGCGACCGATGTCGAGAGCATCGAATTTTTCTCCACGTCTCCTGATGTCATGTCCGATGGCGTATACCTTTTTCCAGAAGATAGGCTTCGAAGGGTTCTCGGCTTGAATGAGATACCAGACTCGAAGTTTTGGATACTTGAGCAGGTTGACGGTAAATATTATTATGCGTTGGTGCGTCCGATTTACAGCATCGGGCAGTTTAAGAAAATTGGTTACATCAAGCTAACGATCCAGATCCCTTCCGTAACTTATGTGCAGGAAACGATGGGCAACAAAGCTGACGCAAGCGGAAGCCTAATCATCGCAGACAGTAAGGGAACCATCATGTTTAACCCGGACACCGATCAACTTGGCAAACCACTTCCACAGGAAATCGTCGAACAGACCAGTGAGGATCGAAGCTCTGAATCCGAGCTGAACCTTCATATTCAGGGAACCGATTACGTGATGTGGTACCGCAAGCTCCAGAATGTTGACTGGACGATGTACCTACTTGTGCCCAAAGCGTCGATTCAATCCAAAGTGAATGAAATTCGGCAAACCATTTTGACAGTCAGTATCATTTGTATGATTATTTTCTCTTTTCTGACCTTGCTTATAACCCGTCAACTGACCCGCGGGATCCGACGTCTCCACGCCAAAGTATCCCGGGTAGGCAGGGGGGTGCTCTCTACGAGCCGCAGAGTCCATGTTAGAGGCGATGAGATCGATGAACTAGATCGTAATTTTGATAACATGCTTGATAATTTACGAGACCTTATTCACCAAAACTATGTGGAAAAACTGGAAAGAAGGGAAATGGAGCTCAATTTTTTACAAGCTCAAATTAATCCTCATTTCCTATACAATACATTGGATGCAATCAAGAACGAGATTGACATGGACGAGAAGCAGACTGCCATTGGCATGGTCGTCGCCCTAGCGGACCTCTTTCGAATATCGGTATCCAAGGGAAGCAACACCATCCGTTTCGAACAAGAAATTGATCACGCCAAATGTTATTTAAAAATTCTGGAAATCCGTTTCGGTGCGCGACATACGGTCGAATGGCAGATAGATCCGCAGATACCAAGTCTCTACACCTTGAAAATTATCCTTCAGCCTCTCCTGGAAAATGCGATCCAGCATGGGTTGAAGGGAATGTCGGCAGGCTCTGTAACCGTGATAGGAGAGCTCACAGAGCAGGCTGTCATCGTGACTGTTCGTGACAATGGCGTGGGGATGACGAAGGTTCAAGTAGAAACTTTAGTAAGTGATCATTCGCCCAGCAAGGGTATTGGGTTGTACAACGTGAATAGTCGAATTCGGATGTATTTCGGCAGTGAGTATGGCTTATCCATTAAGTCGGAGCCTGGGAAAGGAACGGAAGTTGTATTAACGCTGCCAGTGCTTGAGGGGGTTGAACATGTATAAGCTGCTTATTGTGGAAGACGAATTATCAACTCGCAAGTGGTTCACCAAGATTATTAATTGGGAACAAAATGGGTTTGAAGTCATTGCGATTGTGGAGGATGGGAAGCAAGCATGGGAAATCCTGAAGGAACGTCCTGAAGTGGACGTGGTGATGACCGATATCCGGATGCCCTACATGGATGGTTTGGAACTAACGGAACGCATTCGATCTCTGCCGGGTGAACCTGTGGAAATTGTCATTCTTAGCGGTTTCGGGGAATTCGATTATGCGCAGCAGGCCATTAAGCTTGGCGTGCGCGATTACTTGCTGAAGCCTGTGACCAAAGAGCAATTAACAGAAGTATTCGAAACAATCGCGCGAAGACTCGATG
Source organism: Paenibacillus germinis (assembly GCF_013141785.1). Lineage (NCBI taxonomy): Bacteria > Bacillati > Bacillota > Bacilli > Caryophanales > Paenibacillaceae > Paenibacillus > Paenibacillus germinis. The sequence continues at coordinate 158,041 of NZ_WHOC01000176.1, read as the reverse complement.
AGCGTCATTTGCAGTCGACGAAAATCCAATATGCCAATCAAATGCAGAAGGAGAAGGCATTGCTCCAAAAAGCGCAAATCTATGAGCGCTGGCTGACGCGTAAAGACATTCTGATCTCTCCAGAGCGGTGGTTCAATCAATTTGACGCTCAATTAGACATCGTGAATGGCTCATTTCTTATGCTTGTCGCGGAATTCGATGATTACACCAAGTTCACCGATAATTATAACGATGAAGACCAGAAACTATGCCGCTTCATCGTTCATAATATTTTGGATGAAATCTCTCACAGTTACGGAGCGGTAGATTCTGTGCTGATGCCGCCGAACCGTTACGTTTTCCTCCTTGAAGCCGGATCAGAAAGTAAGGTCGATAACAAAGGAGTTCTTGCGGGTCATGCTTTCCAAGAGAGCTTAAACAAATATTTGCGGTTATTTAACGTTCAACTTTCAGTAGGATGCAGTCAACGGTTCGAGGGTATTTCCAATGTTCCCGAGGCATATGATCAAGCTTTCAAGGCGCTTCGGTATAAATTTTTCACGGGTAAAGGGTCTGTCAATCTTTTTCATCCATCACCGCAAGGACAAAACGAGGGCTTCTACCCGACTGAGCTTGAAAAGAGACTCATCATTGCCTTTAAGCAAGGCGACGAACAAGGGGGATATGGACTCTTTAACGAATTTCTGCGGAATTTGTGCAGCAGCGGGGAATCGGAGGATTCCATACGTTTCATCGTGGGCGAGATGCTCGTTAATCTGTTTCGTCAGCTCAGGGAGGTTAAATCTCTTCCAGTGACAAGTGAAGTCATGGAAATGTTTATAGAGGAAATCCGTTGTCAGGAAACGTATGTTGAGCTTACCGAGAAGGCAAAAGAGTTGATTCAGTTCATGCTGCAATCGATTGCCATCGAAGCCCTTTCCCTATCGCCGGTCTCCAAAGGCATAGAATACATGAAGATCAAGCTGTCTCGGGATATTTCTCTTCAGGAGGTTGCTGAATATGTGGGCATCAGCGCTTCTTATTTCAGCACCTTATTTAAGCAAGAGAAGGGTTATAACTTCGTTGATTTTCTCGTTCGCCTTCGAATGGAGAAGAGCTTGGAACTGCTTGAACGAACGGCCTTAACCGTAGCTCAAGTTGGGGATGAGGTTGGTTATCAGAGTTACCGCTATTTTACAAAGGTATTCAAAGATTACTACGCGATGACGCCTACCCAATTCAGGGAACGGCTTAAGATGACGTGACATTCAAACAAATATGATAATTCCAAAGAAAGTGATACCTGATCATAAATATTTGGACTTACGAGTGGGTATTTTTGCATGCTATGATAAATATATCAAATGAAACCTATGAGTAAGTCCTATAAGGAGGTAAAACGCTTACAATGGAATCAATTACAAATTCTATGACTCAAGTTCAGCCCCGAAAACCGATGTCATTCAAGCGTTTCCTATGGAAACGCATTTGGCAGCATAAAGTATTTTACTTATTCATGCTGCCAGGCATCATTTGGTTCTTCATCTTTTCTTACGTTCCCCTATACGGAATTCAAGTGGCGTTTCGTAATTTTACATTCACCGGCGGCTTCTCAGGAAGTCCTTGGGCTGGCTTGAAGTACTTTCGCCAATTCTTTGATTATTATCAATCAACAGAACTCATACGTAACACCATTGTGATCAGTTTGTCTAAGCTTCTCATCGGTTTCCCAATGCCAATTATTCTCGCGATTCTTTTGAATGAAGTTCGCAGAGTGAAATTCAAAAAGGTTGTCCAGACCCTTTCCTACTTACCTTACTTCGTATCTTGGGTCGTAGTCGTGACGCTGATGCAGCGCCTCCTAACTCCGTATGGAGGACCGTTGAATGACCTGCTTGCCTCACTTGGCTTGGAGCGCATTCAATTCCTGTACAACACGACATGGTTTTATCCCATGATATTGGGGTCTGATGTTTGGAAAAATATTGGATGGAACTCCATCATCTATATGGCGGCAATAGCCGGGATTGATCAGCAATTGTACGAAGCGGCGAAGATTGACGGCGCGAATCGTTTTCGGCAAATGTGGCATGTCACGCTCCCCGGCATTCGCAACATTGCTGTGATCCTCTTTATTCTCTCCGTCGGTGGCTTGATGAGCGCCGGGTACGAACAGCTGCTTCTCTTGAATGGGCCTGCAACAGCCCGAATTGGCAGCGTCCTCGACGTGCATGTTATCACTTCCGGTATTAGTGGAGGTCGACTAAGCTATGCGGCTGCAGTTGGGTTGTTCCAAAGCATAATAGGTCTGGTGATGATACTTGTTGTCAACCGAATCGCTAAGAAATACAGCGACGTATCCCTTTTTTAAAAAAAAATGCTTATAAAGAAAGTTTACTAACGAAGACGCTAAGGAAGTGATGAGATGAAGCGCGATTTTTCCTTGTTCAGCACACTAAATTATATCATGCTGGCACTGATCGGTTTCTCGATGATCTACCCATTCATTTACATTCTCGTGTACTCACTAAACGATGGAAATGACTCCATGCAGGGTGCGCTGTATTTCTGGCCCCGGCAGTTTACATTTGATAACTATGTGCAAGTATTCGACAATCCTCGTATCTGGCAAGCTTACAAAATCACGCTGATGCGAACCATCCTCGGTACATTTCTACACGTGCTTTTGTGTACGCTTATGGCGTACGCATTGGCTAAGAAGACACTGCCGGGAAGAACGTTTTTCACTTTCTATATCTTTTTGCCTACGATCTTCAGTGCGGGTTTCATTCCTTACTTCATCACGCTGCAAAAGCTTCATTTGATCAACTCTTTCTGGGTATATATCATTCCGATGTTATTCAACTTCATGCATATCGTCATCATCCGGACGTTCCTGCAAGGGATACCGGAAGAGCTGGACGAGTCGGCACGCATTGACGGATATGGCGATTTCACCATCTTCTTGAAAATTATCCTTCCCTTATCAGGTCCAGTGCTAGCAACAATAAGTTTGTTCATTGGTGTCGCACATTGGAACGATTGGTTTGCTGGGGCTTACTACGTATCCAACAAAAACCTGGTTCCTGTTCAAACGCTGCTGCAGCAAATGCTGACTGAAGCGGAAGCGCTCTCGAATTCGATGCAGCGGGCAGCTCAGCAAGGAGGCCAAACGATTAGCATGAATCCAGCCGGTTCAACGCCCGAATCGTTACGGATGGCGCTCCTGGTTATCACCGTCTTCCCGATTTTGTGCATCTACCCATTCCTGCAAAAGTATTTTGTCAAAGGCGTCTTACTAGGCTCCATTAAGGGTTAGCTGTCCTCGATTTTGGGGGGCTTATCATATAAAAATGAAGGAGGGTTCTCATGAAAAAGAAATGGTCTAGAGGTGCTTCCGTTGTATTAGCATTAACACTTGCAGGTGGTTTAGTAGGTTGTACTCAGAAGGATGAAACGTCTCCAAGCCCAAGTGCAAATTCAAGCACAAGTCCAAGTGCAACTGCCAAAACGGACACCAAGAAAGAGGTCACGCTTAAAGTTTTGCACAACTGGAATGGTTCCAGCGGTTCTGAGAGCGACATGAATGCCGTCGCCAAAGTGATCAAGGAGAAAACCGGGGTAACGGTTCAAATGGAATACACCAAAGGAAGCGAAGTGGAGAAAGTTAACACGATCTTCGCAACGCAGGACTTGCCAGATATATATACCGGACCGGCGTGGGGCGGGGAACTGGATGGTATCATCAAAGCTGCAAAGGAGGGTCAACTCGTTGATCTCTCAAGCAAGCTGGCTAATTATCCCAACCTAGCCAAAGAAATCGCTAAGGAAAACGTACCGCCTGCGCTCTATGAGAAAGGAATCGACGCCTATGGTGGCAAAAAGTATTTGCTATATCAAAATCATCCTGCAACGGACAAAGATGCCATGGACTGGTTATACGGCTTCTATGTACGTAAGGACATTGCTGAAAAAGTAGGGGTAGATCCACAGTCCGTCAAAACAAAGGACGACTTTTACAATTTCTTGAAGAAGATCAAAGATGCGGGCCTCAAAGAAAGCGGTCAACCCGTCATTCCACTCGGCGGCTTTCATAACGGTTGGGCTGTTAATATCGGCGATCAGATGTTTATGGGGTCTGGCTTCCTCGATAAAGGAGATGGCTCCATAGAGAATAATTTCTTTACTAAAGTATACGAAGACTACACGTTATACTATCGGAAGCTGATTTCCCAAGGGTTGCTGGATTCCGAAGCGTTTACGCAGACGGATCCAATCGCGAATGAGAAAGTAAAGCAAGGGCGTGTAGCCGTCCTCGCAGCTCACTATCCAGCTATTCTTGATGCCTCCAAGGACTACGTCCAGTCTCACCCTGGCAGCGATTATGTGCCTGTAGGTCCGCTGGAAAGAGCAGGCGCTGAAGCCAACCGTCCGGCCGATCTAGGCGTGCAAGGCAACAATGTGACTGTTATTACGAAGCAAGCTAAGGACGTGGATGCGGCCCTGCGTCTGCTGGATTTCCTAGCTTCTGATGAAGGCTTCATGCTTACTCGCTACGGCGTTCAAGGCGTTCATTGGGATATGCAGAACGGTAAACCGACAGCGAAAAAAGAATGGTTTGATAAGTTTGTGAATGACAAAACCGGGAAGTTGAAAAAGAACGAAGGGATTGGCGTCGGCTACGAAAGTTTAACGGGTCTGGACCGTACGAATTCCAAAGGTAACGGGGATATCTGGGCTGATCAGACTCGCGTGGCAGCTTTAGAGAAAGCTCGTAAAATTTTACGCCCGAATGGCATTAAAGTCATCACAGCTTACAATCCTTGGGACGTTATTACGAAAGCCCCTCAATGGGAATCTCTCAAGCCATCCATGGATAAAACCGGTGATGTTTGGAAGGAAGCGATATTTGCCAAATCCGATGAGGCGGCACTCAAAATCATCAATGATTTACGCGGGCAACTGGTAAAAACAGGATATCGTGAAGCGATTAAATTCACGAATGATAATCTAAAAGGCAAAGAAGTGGTAAAACTTCAAATGCCAAACTAAAACATAACAAGAGGCCGCTCTGGTGGCGAACGACGGGAGAGGCAATATGACTCTCCCGTTCTTGTTCTGCCGAGTGGGAACTCCTAGAGGAGGGTTTACCTTTGTCGAGACCGGTATCGGATAGGAAGGAATGGACGGGTTTCCAAGAATCGCGTCCGTATGGGGCTAAGTACGATTTGCGCAGCGATTTTGTCATGGTGTATGGCATCTCGGATGACTTGGAGGAACGAATCGCCGGGTGGAAAGAAAAGGGCTACATCATCCACCTGATGACAGGGGTGTCGTGGGGAGAATACCAAATCTATTTGTACGGAAAGTATGATGGCCGTGATCATTGGGACGAAGCTCAAACCAATCGTGCAGGCGACCAGCTACTGCACGGCAAAGACGTGCCTTATATGGTCCCGACGATTTCCTTTAGCGAGTACCTTGCTGCCGGTATTAAGCGGGCGATCGACAGTGGGGCCGAAGCCATTCATCTAGAGGAGCCAGAGTTTTGGGTAGCCGGCGGATATTCGGAAGCCTTCAAGCGGGAATGGCGCATCTTTTATCAGGAGCCGTGGATACCGCCTCATGAGTCGCCAGACGCGCAGTACCGGGCGTCCAAGTTGAAGGCGTATCTGTACTATCGAACGCTGGATCGCTTATGTGCGCAGATGAAGGAATATGCGGAAGTTAATTATGAGCGTGCGATCCGTTTTTATGTGCCGACGCATAGTCTGATCAATTACACGCAGTGGCGGATTGTGAGTCCGGAAGCGCTGCTCGTCAACATGCCAGCTTGCGACGGATTTATTGCTCAAGTATGGACAGGGACTGCGCGCACGCGCAATGTGTACAAAGGCATCCGTGAGGAACGAACGTTCGAAACGGCATTCCTTGAATACGGCGTCATGCAAGAGCTCGTTCGCGGCACGGGCCGTGATATGTGGTTTCTTCATGATCCAATTGAGGATAATCCGAATTACACGTGGTCGGACTATAAGGTCAATTATGAAGATACAGTCGTTGCTTCTCTGCTTCATCCTTACGTAAACAATTACGAGATATGTCCTTGGCCGCGAAGAGTGTTCGAGGTTGCCTATCCGAAGGAAGACGGCAAGGGGAAAGAAATGATCCCGCCCGATTATGCGACCGAGCTGTTGACTGTTATGCACGTACTTCGTGACATGCACCGCCACGAGGAAATCACGTCCGATGAACAAACGGATGGAATCGGTCTCCTCCTTGCCAACTCAGCTATGTTCCAACGGGGTGACGTTGATTTGCAATCAGATGACGGTGACTTTCGTTATGATGGCACCATCAGTTCATTAATTCTTCCTTCCGAGCATCACGAAGAAATGCTAAATTGGTCGGCGTTCTATGGACTGGCGCTGCCGCTTGTTAAGCACGGTATACCGCTTCGCCCAGTTCAGCTGGACAATTTGCTTCATTTCCCAGGGTATTTGGACGATTACCGGGTGCTGCTGCTCAGTTATGAATTTATGAAACCGGAGCACGCCGGTCTTCATCAAGTGCTGTCGCAGTGGATACGAGAAGGAGGCTGCTTAATCTATGTAGGAGACGGCAGTGACCCGTACCACGGTGTCAAGGAATGGTGGAACCAAGGCGCCAGAGCCTACGAACGGCCAGATGATCACCTCTTCGAGGCCATTGGGATGGGACGCCGCCCTGAGGATGGCGAGTACCGGGTAGGTCAAGGCGGTGTTATCGTTTACCGCGTACATCCAGCCCGACTTGCTGAAACCGAAGATGGCGCTAATTGGGTCCGCGAAAGTGTGAAGCGTGCACTTGCCATGCGCGGAGATGAGGAGCCTTTGCGTGAAAAGCATTATCTTCAAATCCGTCGAGGTCCCTATGTCGCGACACGCGTCATGACGGAGTCGCTTACGGATCAAGCTGTCACCGTTCATGGCAGCTACATCGACCTTTTCGATGCTAGACTTACTATTGTAAGCAATCCTGTTGTCGAACCAGGCAAGGGTAGTTTACTCTATGACCTTGAGGCAGCTCCTGAACAGACTTCAGCTGTCGTCATCAGTTCGTCGCGAATCCGTGACGAGGAACCCGTCGTAAAAGGGAAGTTCCAATTCGTCTCCGAGGCGCCTGCAGGTGTAATTGTTAGTACAAGACTACAACTGAAAGAGGAACCTCGTCATGTCATCGCGGATGGTCATGAAGTTATTGATCGAAGTTGGGAACCCGGATCTCGAACGCTTCTAATCCGCTATCCCGGCGTGCCGGAGGGGACACTTGTTACGGTCATTTTCGAAAAGGGATAAATTGTATAAGAATGGAAAACCTACTCTCAGGAAGGAGAGAGCAGGATGGACAATGAGAACATGAATCTCTTGAATACGCAGGATCTAGATAAAGCCAACGTGCAGGAGGATATCTGTAATCCGGATTTTGATTTGATGCGCAACTATTCTAATCAGCTTAATGGTGAGATAGACGTTGATGAGAAAGACAATTGAAACCTATTGGCATGGTGTTTCGGCAGCAACGCATTAAAGAGAAGGTATTTCGCTATAAAGCGAGGTGCCTTTTTCGTATATGTTTGCTAGGTACAACATTGCAACCCATATAGCCCATCTAACTTCACGTAGCTGCTGAACGACTTTAATGGACGAAGTAATCCGGTATTCTCGATTCATAACAACTGTTCAAAGCAAAGGGCATGACATTTTCTAATATTTATTCTTTTGAAAACATAATTATGGACATGGCTCCTTTATGAAACCGGTCTTATGATGAAGTTATGAACACAATAACAACTTACGGGAGGTTTCATCATGGGTATCCGAATTCTGAATGAACAAGATTACTATCGAATCGTATATGGGGGATGGCTTGGGAAAAATATTGGGGGAACACTTGGTGCACCAGTAGAGGGCATTAAGGAGTTGCTAGAATTGACCTTTTATCCGGAGCTGCCGGACGGTCCTTTGGAGAACGATGATTTGGACTTACAATTGGTGTGGCTGCATGCCTTGGAGCAATACGGTCCGGGATTGACTGCGATCGAGCTTGGGCAGGAATGGTTGGAGCATATCTTTTTCCCATTCGATGAGTATGGTTACGCGCTTACGAATCTGAGAAGAGGCCTTCTTGCGCCCGTTGCTGGATCATTCAACAATCCGTTCAATGAGTGTATGGGTTCACCCATTCGTTCCGAAATCTGGGCCATGGCTGCACCTGGATCGCCAAGTACAGCGGCTCATTATGCTTATCAGGACGCCATTGTGGATCATGCCGGCGGGGAAGGGGTATACGGGGAAATGTTTTTTGCCGCCCTCGAGAGCGCTATTTTCTATGAGAAGGATCGGGATCGCTTAATTGAGATCGGCATGACCTATATCCCTGCGGATTGCCGTACCGCCAAAGCATTGAAAGATCTGCTCCACTGGCATAAGGAAGGGAAGGATTGGCTCGAAGCGCGTTCGCTCATTCTGGAGCATCATGGCAACGATAACTTTACGGATGCCCCGCAAAATATTGCTTTTACGATCCTTGGTTGGTTATATGGCGAGGATTTCGAAGATGCGATTTTGAAAGCGGTCAACTGCGGTTATGATACTGATTGTACAGCTGCTACACTGGGCGCTATATTAGGCATGCTGCTCGGTCCAGAAGGTTTGCCGGATAAATGGGTAAATCCAGTTGGTGATCGGATCGTCGTTAGCCCACCGATTAAAGGATTTCCCGCACCTAAGAACTTGGACGAGTTAACCAGGCGCACCATCCGCATGGGCAAACAAATTCTTGCAGCTTGGGATACGGACATACTGGTGCATCCTGACCTTCCGACATCCTTGAACCAACCCGTAGAAACGAACGAAACGGAAGAGAAAATAAGGGAGCTTTGGACGAGGAAGGTAACAGCTAATCACTACTTACTGCCACAAGGAACTCGTAACACTCCGGATGCTGAGCTTGAGATCGATTTCGGTCAGGAAGGTCCAGCCATCGGAGTGAATCAGAAGAAGACGCTGCATATCACGTTCACCAACCGTTCGTTAACATCAATAACAGGCAATATCGCGTTAGAACTGCCCGAGAATTGGGAGGGGCCGAATTCACTTGAAGTGAGCCTACAACCTAATGAATCAATCGAATGGAATACAGAAATACGAGCTTCCGCGATCGCTAAGTCCAGCTATGAGCTTGCATTCGTTTGGACAAGATTTCATGACCAATCCGTATGGGCTGCTCAAAAGGTTCCTTTTTCGTTGGTAAATGCTTCAAAGTGGATGATTTGGGGACCGAACGGCAGTGAGGGGAAAGAAGTATATTTCCCAGGCAATCGTTTGGAATGGGAGAAGGAACTCGGTAGTGAGGACGATGGCTTGTACCGCGCTCAAACGAAGCTCTTCAACCCAAGTGAGCGAAAGATTCGTCTTATTGCGGCTGCAAGAGGTCCTATCGTATTGAAACTAAACGGTCAAATCGTCATTGAATGTAAAGAATCGTTGGAATTCATGCCAGCTTATCATCGGGCTCCAGAAGAACAAAGGATTGAAATAACACTAGCTGCAGGAAGCTATGACATTGAAGTTGAGGCATTAAAGAATGGTTCTCCATTAGAGGTATATGTCTTGCCGGTGGCACTTCTTAACACAACACTACCTGGCCCCCATTATTACTTTACAGATATTTTATTTGGGTGACCTATGAGAATTGATGCGCATCAGCACTATTGGAAAACGGAACGTGGAGACTATGGCTGGCTGACCTCTGAGCAGGGTATTTTATTTGCAGACTATATGCCTGAGCAGCTGCAGGATTCGTTGGAGCGCTATCAGTTAGAACGTACGATTGTCGTGCAAGCCGCGCCGACTCTGGAGGAAACGCAATTCTTGCTCTCTTTGTATGATGAGTATGAAAGTATAGCTGGAGTGGTCGGCTGGCTAGATCTGGATTCACCGCTATTTAGCGAGCAATATGCTAAGTTTCGAGGGAATAAAGGGTTTGTTGGCTTTCGTCCAATGCTTCAGGATCTGCCGGATTCATGGATACTTAGACCGCAAGTCATGCAAAATATAAAGCAGCTGGTCAAGGATGATTTTCCGCTTGATTTGCAGCTTAGACCACGGCATCATCCCTATATAGTGGAGGCGCTTCGAAGCTTTCCGACACTTCGGGCAGTAGTCGATCATGCGGCAAAGCCTTTTATCGCTGGACGCATCTTCGAACCGTGGAAGACGGAGATGGCTGAACTGGCTGCATTTCCTAATGTCATGTGCAAGCTGTCAGGATTAGTAACAGAAGCCGATCAGCAAGCTTGGAACTGGATGGATCTGGCTCCTTATGTGCATCATGTCATCGAAGTGTTTGGCACAGATCGAGTGATGTTTGGCAGCGATTGGCCAGTATGTTTAACTACTTGCAGCTATGATGAAGTTTATATGGCTTTGATGAACGCATTGCCCTCCAACCTGTCTAGTGAGGATCATTTAGCTATCTTTGGAGGTAATGCAGCACGATTTTATCAATTATTGTAGGCTTGATCCTATAGTGCTCTTGTGGTCGTTTCATGACCGCAAGGGCTTTTTTGCGTTTGTCGAACTCGTTACATACAAATATCGCATAAAAAGGAGCTAATTAAAGGCCTTTCTCCTATGCGCTAAGTCATTTTTTGAAGAAAAAGACAAAGTTTGAAATATACTTAAGCCTCCTAACGGGCTAAAGTTGTGGATATCAGGCAGATGCTAGTAGGCAACTGGTAACGAACGAAGGAGTGGGCAAATGAAAACATTTAGAAAAAGCTTCAGTATTACATTACTTGCTTTACCGGGGATTGCGTTAATATTCATTTTTAATTATGTGCCCTTATATGGACTGCTTCTTCCATTCAAAAATTACAAATTTGATCTGGGAATCTGGAACAGTCCGTGGGTAGGATTAGACAACTTCAAGTTTCTATTTAATGGCAACTCCATACAGAGAGCATTGCGCAATACGCTTCTCTACAATCTGGTCTTCATCTCGCTCGGAACGTTCATTTCTGTTGTATTGGCTTTGATGCTTAGGGAGATCAGCAGGAGATTTGTGAGAGTATACCAGACCGTGTTATTTATTCCTTTTTTCATCTCATGGGTCGTGGCCGGATTTGCTTTCCGTGGGCTTTTCGATATGGACTATGGGGTGGTTAACAAGGTACTTACGTTCTTGGGGGAAACGCCGATCATGTGGTACAACGAGCCGAAGTATTGGCCGTTCATTCTCGTCATTGTGTCCATTTGGAAAGGACTCGGGTACGGTGCGGTTATCTACTACGCGGCTTTAATGGGCGTGGACGCAGAGTACTATGAAGCGGCAACAATAGATGGTGCCGGCAAGCTGAGGCAGGCGATTTCTATCTCCATTCCGATGATCAAGCCTATCATATTCATATTGGTCATTCTACAGATCGGAAGAATTTTCTACAGCGATTTTGGCTTATTCTTTAACGTGACACTGAATTCTTCCCAACTTTATCCGACCACGGATGTGATCGACACCTTTGTATATCGATCACTGATCGATTTGGGAGATATCGGAATGGCTTCAGCAGCAGGCTTCTTCCAATCTACTGTCGGATTTATCTTGGTATTGTTAACCAATTATATTGCGAAAAAATTCAATCCTGAAAATTCATTGTTTTAAGGAGAATGTAACATGAATCAACCACAGACTTCGATCTCTCATTCTACAAGTTCTTCTCGTTCTACATTATCATCCCGTTCAAGATTTTCCCTAGGGCGTTTCAGTATCCACAGTGTTTTTATCTTGGTGTGCATAGCTTGCTTATATCCATTTTTGATCATTGTAGGAACATCATTTCAGAGTGAAAATGACATTCTTACTTACGGATACACGATCATCCCAAAGCATTTCGATCTAACAGCGTATCGTGTGATTTTACACAATCCCGCAGTTTTACTGCAATCTTACCTAGTGACGATTTCTACAACAGTGATTGGGACGTTGGCGGGTTTGTGGATTACAACTAGTTTTGCTTTCGCTATTTCCAGAAAAGATTATCCATATCGAAGACAGCTTTCTTTCTATATATTTTTCACGATGCTGTTTCAGGGCGGTTTGGTTCCTTCTTACATTCTGATGGTGAGCTGGCTTGGTCTCAAAAATAGTGTACTGGCGCTTATTCTTCCGTTCTTGATCACTGGGTGGCATGTCTTGTTGATGAAGGGATTTCTGCAATCGCTTCCGGATGCTCTATTCGAATCAGCCAAATTGGACGGGGCGTCGGAGTTTACCATCTTCACCCGGATTGTTATTCCGCTTTCCAAACCGGCGCTTGCGACACTTGGATTGTTTCTGGTTTTGGAATATTGGAATGACTGGTGGCTCACACTGCTTTATATCGATGATGAAAGTAAGATGAAGCTGCAATATTTGTTGATTCGCGTTCTGCGAAATCTGGAGTTTCTGAATAGTGCAGAAGCCATGCAGTACGGTCTGGTTAAACCGGGACAGCAGGTGCCGAGTCTGGGTGCGCGAATGGCAATGTGTATGCTGGCTGCCGGGCCGATGTTGGTGGTATTTCCGTTCTTCCAGAAATATTTTGTACAGGGTCTGACGGTAGGCGCAGTCAAAGGGTAACATCAGTACATGGTTATTCATCCATGTCTCTGTTATATATAGATAATAACATTCATCTTAGGGAGGTTTTATTTGTGAGTCATGAAAAAAGCAAAGTAAGGAAAACGCTGAACGGAATCCTTTCGATGGGTCTGGTCGGCACAGTTGTTCTAAGTGGTTGCAGCTCAAATACGAAAGAAACGGGGGCAAGCGCGAGTCCATCGCAAGCAACGCCCAAAGCATCGGAAGTGGCTAGTTCTACGAAAGATTTGGTTAATCTGAGCTGGTATATGCGCAAACCGATCGATACGGAGAAAGATCAGGAAGCCATTGAGGCGGAAGCCAACAAAATCATCAAAGGCAGCATTAATGCGAATCTGCACATGAATTTCATCGACAATGCGAGTTGGGAAGACAAGATGAAATTGATGTCAGCTTCAGGCGAAGCATACGATATAGTATTTACTGCAAACTGGACCAATCCTTTTGACCTTAACGTGCAGAAAGGCGCCTTTTTGCCGCTTGATGATTTGCTGAAGAAATACGGACAGGACATTCTCAAGAAAGTAGACGAGCGAGCTTGGAAAGCGGTTACAGTTAATGGGAAGATCATGGCTATTCCCAGTCAATCTCCTTTCTCTACACCTTCCAGCTTTGTTTTCAAAAAGGATTTGGCGACCAAGTACAATCTGGATCATAAACAGGTAAAAACCATTCAAGATTTAGCGCCTTACCTGGAAACGATTAAAAAGAATGAACCAAACATAACCCCACTTCTTGTGACCAAAACGGTTCTGGCTCCAGCCATGTACGTTCCTGATTATACGCTAATAACCAAAGGCATATCTTACGATGAAAAGAACAGTAAAGTTATTTGGGAACTGGACATTCCTCAATATATTAACAACTATAGAACGATTCGCGAGTATTACCAGAAAGGCTATATAGCCAAAGACGCCGCGATCAAAACAGATTATACGGCCGAAGCGAAGTCTGGCAAATACGCGGTCATGCGCGATTCTGGCGGTTATACGGAGGATGGCTCGAAATCGACAGCGCTTTTTGGTTATCCAACCGTGGAATCGTTCGCCTATTCCCCAATCATTGGAACCGGTCATATGTTGGGCGCCGCATCGGCGATTAGTAAAACGTCTAAAAACCCGGAAAGAGCGATGCAACTGCTCAATCTGGTATGGAAAGACAAGAAGCTCTCCAATACGCTCGCTTATGGTTTAGATGGAAAGAACTATACGGTTAAATCGGGCGCTGGAACAGATAATCCTTCCATAGAAGCGAAGAGCGGTGCGGAGCAAACATGGGCGATCTGGCACAACTGGCTTGGGCCGTTATGGGATCAATGGGATTCCAACTGGAACACGACGGCGTCGCTTGCACAAATGCAGAAAAATAACAAGGAAGCGAAAACTTCCGCAACGCTAGGATTTCTTTTTAATGGAGAAGCAGTTAAGTCGGAAACCGCACAAGTGAATGCCGTATATGCCGAAATGTTTCCTATTCTGAATACAGGCTCGATGCCCGATTATGACAAGTTCCTTGCTGATATGAAGCAGCGCTTGAAAGATGCGGGAATGGAGAAAATTGTAGCGGAGGTGCAGAAGCAGCTAGACGCCTGGAAAGCGCAAAATAAGTAAATCTTCTTAGACACTGACGATGTCCTCTCTTTCTTGTGGAGGCCATCGTCAGATATATGTAAAGACATAGAATATACTTCGTCTAACAGGATTTCTGCCAACGTCCGCCAATGGAAAGTGTCAAAATGAGTATCGACTACTTGAAATCAATCGGTGTTGCGTAATTGGTTGATCTGATTTTTTAACGCATACTCTTTTGGTGTGACTCCAAAGCGTTTCTTAAATAAGCTGAAGAAATACGTTTCGTTTAATACACCGACTTTTTCAACGACTTCACGTACGCTAATCTCGCTTTTAGCAAGCAATTCTGCAGCTTTCGTCAATCTTGTCTCATTGATGAAATCGGCGACCGATACAGACAAGTCATCTTTAAACAGATTACCGAGACGTCTTGAAGTTATTTTCATCATCGAAGCGATCGAAGCTAGACATAGAGATGGATCGTCGTAATGCGTCCGAATGTAGTCAATAACCGCTTCTACGACATAATGGTTTAATTTATTCGTTGATTCGGAGGCTTCACCTTGAAACGAGTCTTTGATTGATCCGAGCATCGTTTCGTATATGTCGTTAATGGTCTCTTTCTCCATCAGATGAAGCAAGAGGGAGGAGAGGTCGATTAATAACGACGGTGTTAGTGAGTCTGTACTGGATTCGAGTGTCATCTTCGTCAGCTCTACGAGCCGAAACGTCGAAACAAGCGCATTGGAATAATTGAGTTCAGTGACCTCTTTGAACAGTAATTTCATTGTTTCTTCGATTGCCATCAAGTCGCGTTTACGAAGGGCTTCCTGTAGATGCACTTCCAGATGTTTAGAATAACCCGTTTTTTTGCTTCCCTCGTTATGACGGAAGGTATTGGTATCAATAATCGATTGGTGTCCGCAAATAAATCGGTAAATAGATTGATCCAGTGCTTTATTGTAGACGGTGTGCAGGGATTGGATATTTTCAGTTGTAGCGCTTATGGAAGCTGTAAAAGTAATTTTATAAAAACGATTCACAAATTGTTGGGCTTCTTTTAAAAGTGAGATCATGTCAGGTTCGAATTGTTCTTCTGGAGGTACGCTGACGATGATAACGACATGATCATCTTTTAAATCCAGTCCCTCGTTGATATAGGATTTGGAAACCAATTCAGAAACGATGTTAATCATGGCGAAGCGAATGGTTTCTTTATCTTTGGTGGAGAAGCTTTGCTGAAAATGTTTGTAATTATCGATTTTTAATAACAAGACAGCGTAGGAATGGTTTAACGGTAAAGTGATTTTCATTTCACGAAACATACTTGCCATTTCAACATTTCCTATATGTAAGCTTTCCGTGAGCAAACGATTTAGCCAGTAATGCTTCATTACGTCTCTGTATTGATATCTTTCTTTATCGTAGAGGTTCAATTGCTCCATAGATTGCTTATATACAAAGTCCAAGTAAGATATTTCGTCCCGGATTTCTTCCTTTTCATACTGATGTGCGCGTCCAGATGAAATGGTGCTCACCAAATTTCCGATTGGGCTATAGATCTTTCGGGAAACGCTTACAGAAACCACAACGGCCATAGCGAGGAAAATCAATGTAATCACCATGATACTGGTCTTGAAACTGTCAATATATCCGTAAACCTCCAGGGTAGGTTGAATCTTTAATAAGGTCATATTGATGCTATCGATATACGAGTATGTAACCAAGAACTGCGTCTCCTTGAAGCTGCTTTTAAAGAAACCTTCCGTTTCTGCTTGAGAATGGGAATTCTTATATTGCATAAACTCATTTTTCAACCAATTTAATTTATCTCTTTGTTCTATACCTTCATCCACATAATCGCCAAGCTGGTCGAGGATAAATATATTATCTCCCTTTTGATTATTGATCATATTGATTTGTTTGATGTTTTCAAGCAGCCATGAGGGTTTGACATTGATTACCACTGCACCGCTCGGTATTTGTTGATTCATTGTTGTTTCATACATGAAATAGGAGAATACAGGCTCACTTTCCGTTTTTCCATTCACCACCTTGTGAATATCGCGGAAAACTGGTTTCAATATGGGTATCAGCCGATCGGAATGAAATAAATCGAATAACATCGGATCATCGAAAAAAACAGGCGAACCTGCATTGTAAAATTGATTGAGCTTTTGATTATAAATACTTATGGAATGAACGTATTGGTTAGCGGATGTTACGGAATTACCAACGTTATTGATACGCGTGATCACATTGACCATATCTTCCTTTTCCGCATACATAATGGCATTTACATCACTGTTTAAATAAAGGGATTGCGTGAGTCTGCTAATAGTTTCATTCATGAGATTCGTATTGTACTTGACTTGATACAGTATTTTTTTGCTATTGTCATATTCCTTGTTAATCATCAAACTTTGTGCATTTAAATAAATGACGACAGAAAGGATACCTACAATCAACAGAACGGATGCGCTGCTCCACAATACCATTTTCAATAATAAGCCTTTGGCTCTCAAAAGTGTTCTTAGTTTCATGGTATTCTGTTTCTCCTTTACACCTAGTACCTTGTAGAAGTGAGAATAACTCATGAATCAGTAAAAGTAAACACTTATGCAAAAGTCAAAGGAATCGACATAAATTAAAGCTTAGATTCAAAAGAAGTCGTAGAATTTTTCAAATAAATGTAGGTACGGTTCATTGTACCAAATACGATGGTTCATTAAACTTTATCTACGAAGGAATGTACATAAAAAACGTTTTGTTTCTAAGAACGATGACATGGATCAGTTTAACGATTTTGAGAGGGAGAAAGGTGAGAGCTATGGACATTAACCAACATCGAAACGGCTTGTCAAAGGTATGGAATAAACTCGAACAGGGGCATTTGACTATAGGATTTATCGGAGGATCCATTACGGAGGATGGGAGAGCTGCGCACAATTGGCCCGAGCCCGTCACGCGTTGGTTCGTTGAATCGTTCCCGAATGCTCGCATAGCGGTAGAAAATGCAGCTATCGGCGCAACGGGAAGCGATCTTGCTGTGTTCCGGGCAGACCGCGATTTGATTGATCGTGCGTGTGATCTGGTTTTTATCGAATTTGCGGTGAATGACAATGGGACTCCTTCCGAGAGGAGAATGCGGGCAAGAGAAGGGTTGATCCGCAAGCTCTTGGCGGAGGGGCGAAGCAATCTAGTGATCGTGTACACGTATTGCCAGGACATGTACGATGCGATGTCCCGCAGCGAAGTACCAGCTTCGATCTTAGAGTTTGAACAATTGGCAGAACATTACGGAATCAGTTCGGTTTGGATGGGACTGCATGCATGGAACGAAGTCAAGAAAGGGCGGATGACCTGGGACGAATGGTTACCGGATGGCCTCCATCCTACCCACCGAGGCAGCTTGAGCTATGGTCAGAGTGTGATCTCCTTTTTGGAAAGAGAGCGGATAACTGCACCAAGCTTAGAAAGTGTCGACAAGGAGAAGCCACTTCCGACTCCGCTCAATCCATGTCACTGGGAGAACACCCAACTGCTGCCTTTTGAAGAGGTGCAGTTGGAAGGACCTTGGACGATAAGACGATCGACTGTTGTTCTGCCAAGGGTGGATCGGATATTGAGTACATCGGCAATAGGAGCAAAGCTCTCATTTTCATTTGTAGGAAGGGGGGTGGCACTAGCTTTTGATTTCGGTAAAAAGTCTGCGGAGTTCAGCTATCGGCTGGATGGAGCGGATGCCATCACTACCTGCCGGCAAAGACCGGATTGGTGTGGAGACGGAGGATGGTTTCAAATCTACTGGATAGCCGATGAGCTAAAGGAGGGAACGCACCATATCGAACTGGAGGTTGTCCATGGAAACCGTTTGGACTGCAAAGGGACGAATTTTCATTTGGGGTTAATTGGGATTTTGAAATGAAGAGAGGAATGTGATTAATGTGATGAAAAGAAAAGGGTTCTTTTTGTTATACATTAAAGCAACTGGAGTGACAGAAAACGATAAATTAATGGATCGTCTTTCGATACGCGCCTGGGGTTAATCCCTTGCGTTCCTGAAACGCTTTAAACAATGTTTTTCCTGAACCGTATCCCACTTCATAGGCGATGTCGGCAATGGTCATTTCGGTTGATACGAGCAAGGAGCAAGCGTGCCGGATGCGAATATCGTGGAGAAGCTGCACGAAATTTTGCCCGGCATGCTTTTTGATTTGTTCGCTTAAGTACGTTTCGTGAAAATGGAACTTCTCTGCTAGTGCAGATAAGGTAAGATGCTCGCGATAATGAATATGCATATAATAGATAACCGTCCAAACGATGTTCGGTCGTCCGCCTTTTTCTGTTGTTTGGACGGTCTTCGCCGTCTTCAATTCGTTGCGCAAACGGTCTATGTTTACCAATAGCTCGGTTAGCTTTGCCTTAAGTAAGGTTTCCCGCCATTTATCGCTCCTCTCATATTCGACCAATAGTTCCTGCAGCATACGGGTAAACTGATCGGCTGTCGGACCAGACAGATTAAGACTTGAAGGTCGGTCATCCTGCATGCTCAGGAGAATATCCATAAAACCTGGTTGATGCTCATTCGACGCTGTAAGTAGTTCCGCACTAAACATGCAGTTATACAGCCGCAAAGGGTAGCCCGGCTCTGCTTGCAACTGGTGAAATTGGTAGGGCAAAATCAATGTCAAGGTTCCCGGCTCCATCGGATGCGAGATGCCATTCACGGTTTCTGTTCCTCTTCCTTCGATGACGAAGGATATTTCGAGAAAGTCGTGTCGATGCGACGGGAAGACAGTGTCAATTTGATGAATGTCAATTGTAAAAGGAAAAGAAGAAAGCAATCGCGGATAGTCAGTCAAGTAAAACGGATAAATGGTCATAAAGAAATCTCCTTGCCGAAAATTAGGGATATCTTTCCGAAAAATGGTTACGATTTTTGATTGTTTTCATCTTACCATAGATATAAACCCAGAAGAACAAGGAGATGATGTGATGATTAGCATTCCGTTAAACGGCCTTTGGTCCATGAAACAGGCGGAGGATTCTGCATGGATTGAAGCATCAGTGCCAGGAACCGTATATTCTGATTTATTACGCGCCGGTCGCATGGAGGACCCTTATTATCGAGATAACCAGGATCAGGCGCTGGCACTGTCCGCTTTCGACTACGTATATGTAAGAGAATTCGAAGTGACAGATGAGGTGATGCGTTGTGATCTGGTGGTACTCCGATGCGAGGGATTGGACACGCTGGCGGAGGTCATCGTCAATGGACACAAGGTGGCGCTGACCGATAATATGCACCGCACTTATGAATTCAATGTGCGTGACTTGTTGAAAGAAGGAGCGAACAGGATTCAGGTTATACTCTATTCTCCCACGCGATATGTAGAGCAAAAGAACAATGAAACCCCCTTGTGGGGAGTGGTTGATGCCGTCGCCGGATTCCCGCATTTGCGAAAAGGTCACTCGATGTTCGGCTGGGACTGGGGTGCACAGCTGCCGGATGCAGGGATATGGCGCAATATCTCGATTCAAGCCTACGAAGGTGCACGATTTGAAGATGTACATATCCGGCAAACACATGTACACGAACGAGTTAACTTGCAAGTTAACATAGAGACGCAGACCTGGACGGATGAAAACATACGGGCAGAATTGACGGTGATGGATCCACAGGGTATGACGGTTATGATCAATCATTCTGACATGGGATCGCGAGAGCAGTCAGCCGTACAATTTGACGTGGATATCGTGAATCCGCAGCTTTGGTGGCCTAACGGCTACGGCGGCCAGCCACTTTATACCGTCAAGGTGCGTTTGATGCAGGGTGAACGCGAACTGGATCAGAAACAGTATCGAATTGGGTTGCGAACGTTAGGTGTGAAACGTGAGCCGGATGAATGGGGCGAGGGCTTCGCGATTGAAGTCAACGGCATCGCCATTTTTGCCCAAGGGGCGAATTATATTCCGGAGGATCATATTCTTGCACGTTACTCCGTGCAAAGAACGGAACGGCTTATTCAGGACTGTGTCCTCGCAAATTTCAATTGTATCCGCGTTTGGGGCGGTGGCATTTATCCGAGTGACGAATTTTACGATCTGTGCGACAAGTATGGCTTGGTGGTATGGCAGGATTTCATGTTTGGTTGCGCCATTTACGAAATGAACGAAGCTTTTGCAGACACGATTCGGCATGAGGTCATTGACAACGTGAAACGAATTCGCCATCATGCGAGTTTGGGGCTGTGGTGTGGCAACAATGAAATGGAATGGGGCTGGGCGGACTGGGAAATTCCCAAAACGCCGCAGCTGCGCACGGATTATATTAAGCAATTCGAAATACTGCTTGCCGATTTGGTTAAGCAGCACGACCCGCAGCGTTTCTATTGGCCGTCATCGCCATCCTCTGGTGGCCACTTCGATCGGCCTAACGATGAAAATCGCGGCGATGTGCATTATTGGGAAGTATGGCATAGCTTAAAGCCGTTTACCGAATACCGCAAATTTCATTTTAGATTTTGCTCTGAGTTCGGTTTTCAATCTTTTCCCAGCATCAAAACGGTGGAAACTTTCACAGAGCCAGAGGATCGAAATATTTTCTCCTATGTGATGGAAAAACACCAGAAAAACGGAGCGGCAAACGGTAAAATATTGTACTATTTATCGGAGAATTTTCAATATCCGAAAGACTTCGCCTCTATGCTGTATGCTTCGCAAATTTTACAGGCAGAAGCGATCAAATATGGGGTGGAGCACTGGCGTAGACATCGTGGGCGGTGCATGGGTTCGATCTATTGGCAGCTAAACGATTGCTGGCCGGTGGCTTCATGGTCAAGTCTGGACTATTACGGTCGATGGAAGGCGCTTCATTACTTTGCCAAACGGTTTTACGCTCCCGTGCTGCTTTCTGCTTGCGAAGAAGGAACTCGGGTGGAGCTTCACGTGACGAACGAGACCATGGAGCCTGTCTCAGGACGGATTCAATGGAGATTAAGAGATTACGACGGTCGGGTTCATCGGGAAGACACCGTAGAAGCAGCAGTGGAAGCTTTGCAGTCCGGCTTATTCGCTACGCTCGACTTCAGCGACGAACTTACCTTAGAGGAAACGAAGAGACAGACATATTTGGAGTTTAGTTTCTGGATAGACGATCGTGAAGTCAGTTCCGGGACGGTTTTGTTTACGAAAGCTAAGCATTTCGCATTCGCTGCTCCAGGCATTACTTGGGATGCCCAGGAATCAGAAGGAGAATATATCGTTAACTTACAGTCGCAGACTTTTGCGAAATATATTGGCTTGGAGCTGGTTGAAGCAGATTGCATATTCGACGACAATTATTTTGATCTGTCCCCTGGCGTCGTCAAACAAGTGCGAGTAGCGTTCGATCGAATGAGTGAAAAGCTGACGTTGCAGCAGTTCAAGGAGCAGCTCCGAGTATTGAGCTTGTATGATTTAAGCTAGTTCTAGCGAATTTATGTCATCTCCTACCACCTCTGAATTAAATACCAATTTACACATTCGCTTAAAGCTAAATTAAAGATGTGAAAATTTAAAGCCTTTGCGAGATTAACTCGCGAGGCTCTTTTTTTACATAAAAGGCGAAGCTCCCCCTATTTAGCTATGTAAGATATAGATTTTGCTCAGTTGAGTGAGATTGTGTATAGTCTCTGAATTATTCGGTAAGTGACTATGTATTTTTGTGATTTATTTTCTGTTTTGTGGGAGAAATTGGGAAAGTAGGAAGGCGAGTTGTACAGAGTGCAACAATATCCTTGATTTCCACTGGGCAAGCTAAGGATGTTGTATACTGTACAACAATTTAGCCTTTAATCATGCTATACCTCTGCTTTTGGATGAAAATGTTGTATTTTTAACAGCATTCGCCGAGAAAACTTGGATAAGCCCTCCTGTAGTTGTAAAAAATACAACATTACACAGATAAGTAAGTGAATGTTTAAACATATACGTGTTAGGCCTAGTTTGCTTTGCAACTCTCAGGACTATTCGCATCTCAGCTATTTTTTTCTTGACACTTTTTTAAAAATGAGGATATAATAAAAACAGAAAACATGTAACCGGTTACACATTATTAGTTACATCAAGATTTCCGGTGCGAATTTTCTCCGTAATGACTGATAATAATAGAGATATAGGAAAATATCGGATATGTGTAACCGTTTCCCTACATGCCATAAATTGGTTTGTGAATTAGGTTGCTCGCATCATTAGGAGTGGGTAGTAACAAGTGGCAACGATTAGAGATGTCGCGAAATTGGCTGGGGTTTCGGTAGCGACGATTTCCCGTTATATCAACAAAAACGGGTATGTGAACGAAGATACCAAGCTAAGAGTGGAGCAAGCGATTAAGACGCTGCAGTATGAGCCTAACGCGATAGCGAGAGGGCTAGCGGGAAGGAAAACAGGGACGATCGCTCTTATCTTTCCCGATATTACGAATCCATTCTTTGCTGAACTAGCCAGAGCTGTAGAAGATGTGGCGCGGATGTACGGGTACACGGTTATCTTATGTAACTCGGACAATCAGGCGGACAAGGAACAAACGTACATTAAGGTGCTGAAGCAGCGTTATGTGGATGGTATTTTGTTCGCCTCATACAACCTTCGCTCTGATGATGTAGAAGCGCTCAAAAGTGAAAAGATTCCGCTTGTCATGCTCGACAGAGCGCCGCGAGATGCTTCCTGCTCAATCGTGAGCTCGAAGCATTTGGAGGGAGCTCAGATGGCTGTGCAGCACCTGATGGATGTGGGCTGCAAGAAGATCGCTCACATTTATGGTCCGCAAGAGACTGTGACAGGGAGAGAACGGTTCATGGGATACGAACAATCCGTGAAGAATCTTCCTTGGTACTCACCAAGTCTGGTAGAGCCCGGCTACTTCCGCGTTGATGGCGGGATGGCCGCTGTAGAGAATTTGATGCAGCGTCATCCGGATATCGACGGTATTTTTGCCGGCAACGACACGATGGCGGTCGGAGCGCTGAAAAAGCTTCAGCGTTTGGGGCTGCGCGTGCCGGATCAAGTAGCGTTGGTCGGGTTTGACGGTATTGATTTAACACTCATCGTCGAACCGGAAATCACAACGGTTGCCCAACCTATTTACGACATGGGCATGCTATCAACGAGACTATTGATCAAAAAGATTGAAGGCGACATCCAAGAAGAGCAGACACATCTGTTTGATGTGACTCTCATACAAAGAGGATCGACAGAAAGGAAAAGAAATGATGAATAAACCCCGTATTGTGGTTATCGGGAGCTTGAATATGGACATTGTAGTGGAAACGTCTCGATTTCCGCGTGTTGGGGAAACACTGACAGGCGAGCATGTCCACTTTATACCAGGCGGTAAAGGCGCGAATCAGGCTGTAGCTGCTGCGAGGTTAGGCGGTCAGACGACGATGATCGGCTCCGTCGGAGACGATATGTTCGGACAATCGCTCATTGAATCGCTTCAGCAGGATGCGATTTCCACAGATCACGTCATTCGGATCGCGGGAACCCCGACAGGAATCGCCTCCATCATGCTTGCCGAATCAGACAACCAGATTGTAGTCGTTCCGGGGGCAAACGCAAGCTGTTTGCCAGAACATATTCAAGCAGTGGAGCAAGTCATCGCGGAGCATGATATCGTGCTTGTGCAATTGGAAATTCCGCTTGAAACGGCTTCAGCCGTTTGCCAGTTAGCAAAGAAGTTAGGCAAGACCGTTATTCTGAATCCAGCACCTGCGCGCGAGCTGCCGGAGGCCATGCTGAAATGCGTGGACTATATAACGCCGAACCGCTTAGAGCTAGCGACGCTCACGGGCATCGATGCTTCTGGCGATCAGCTGCAGACAGCTATGGAAGCCTTGCTTGAGATGGGACCGAGCTGTGTCATAACGACGCTCGGCGAGGAAGGCTCTGCCTTTCTTCGTAAAGGAGAAACACTTATGAAAGTTCCGGCTTATCGTGTTCCTGTTGTTGATACGACTGGAGCTGGTGACGCCTATAACGGTGGACTAGCCTATGCGCTGGCCGCGGGCAGTGAGTTGAAAGAGGCAGTAGCTTTCGCCTGTAAGGTGTCTGCGAAGTCCGTAACAAAGCTCGGCGCACAAGCTGGCATGCCGACCCAGGAAGATTTAAAAACACTTAACTAATCAATAAGATAATCCTAAGGGGGATTTACACGATGAAAAAAAGATTAGGAATCACTGCCTTATTGTTACTGTCCGTATTGGTATTTTTAGCAGGTTGTGGGATGTCAAACACATCGACAAGCACGCCAGGCGCAGCAGGTACACCTGCTGCGGGCAAGAAAATTAATGCTGTATACTTCGTGAACGGTACGCTTGGCGATAAAGGATTTTTCGACTCTGCACAAAGAGGCGTGAAGCAAGCTGGTGAAACACTAGGCATGACAGTGAAAACCGTTGAAGGCGGCACGAACCAAGCTGACTGGCCTTCAGGACTAGAATCACTCGCTTCCAGCGGGAAATATGACGTGATTGTCCTTGGGACAAGCCAAATGACAGACATCATCAAAGATGTGGCGAAGCGTTACGAGAAACAGAAGTTTATTTTCTTCGATGAAGCCATTACAGGACTTCCGAATGTGTACTCCATGACTTACTCGCAAAATGAAGGTTCCTTCATGGCAGGAGCATTTGCAGCATTGGTTACGACAAGCACGGAACTGAAAGGTGCAAATCCAGAAAAAGTGATCGGCTTTATCGGCGGTATGGACATTCCAATTATTAATGACTTTAAAGCGGGCTATGAGCAAGGCGCGAAATACGTGGATCCTGCAATTACGGTTGTTGCTTCTTATGTTGGCGACTTTGCAAACGCTCCCAAAGGTAAAGAACTTGCACTAGCTCAGTATAATTCGCAAAAAGTAGATATCGCATTCAACGTAGCAGGAGGAGCTGGACTTGGCCTTCTGGAAGCCGGTAATTCTTTGGGTAAATATTCGATCGGTGTAGACTCCAACCAAAACGGTCTGTATCCGGGCAGTGTGTTAACTTCCATGGTAAAAGCCATTGACAACTCGGTTCTACGTGCATTGACTTTGTTCAGTCAAGATAGACTGGGATTCGGCAAGAATGAAGTGTTAGGTATTAAAGAAGGCGGCGTAGGCTTGGCGAAAGACGAATTGTACAGCAAACATGTTCCTAAAGCTATGCAAGATAAGATCATGGACATCGAGCAGAAGTTAAACAAAGGCGAAATCAAAGTGATATCCACTTTGAAATAAGCCGGTAACGAGGGGGGAAACGTATCCATGGCGATTTTGCTGGAGATGAAAGACATCCATAAAACTTACCCCAATGGTACGAAAGCGAACCGTGGTGTGGATTTAACAATACATGAGGGCGAGATTCATGCACTAGTCGGCGAGAATGGAGCTGGCAAATCAACGCTTATGAAAATATTGTTCGGACTAGAGGCACCGACAAGCGGATCCATCCTTTATAAGGGCCAACCGCTTCGTTTCCAAGGACCGAAAGATGCGATTAAGCAAGGGATGGGCATGGTGCACCAACATTTCATGCTTGTCCCCTCGCTCACGGTTTCGGAAAACATCGTGCTTGGTGAGGAGCCAGTCAAAGGGCTTTTCTCCCTCGTACGAGATCGTGCTAAGGAGCTTTCCGAAATTGAAAAATTGATTGAAACTTTCAAGCTGAAGGTTGATCCTCGTGCAACGGTTGAAACGATATCCGTTGGGCAAAAACAACGTGTGGAAATTATCAAGGTACTGTATCGCGGCGCACGCCTCATTATTCTTGATGAACCTACGGCTGTCTTAACTCCCCAGGAAACCGATGAGCTGTTTGAATCGATCCAGACACTGGTACGACAAGGCTATACAATCATTTTCATTACGCATAAACTGCGCGAAGTGATGGAAATATCCAATCGTGTCACGGTGCTTAAAGCGGGGAAAACGATCACGACACTGCTCACCAAGGAAACGAATCCGGAAGAAATTTCGAGACTCATGGTTGGCAGGGAAGTATTATTCCGCGTCGAGAAGCAGCCTTCCGAACCTAAAGAAACTGTATTGTCAGCTAAGAATCTGTGCGCTTCTGATGACAAAGGAGCACCGGCGCTTCGTGGTATTTCGCTCGATATTCGGGCTGGCGAGGTTGTGGGAATCGCAGGCGTGGAAGGGAACGGACAAACGGAACTGGTAGAAACGATCACGGGTATGCGAAAAGCAACGTCAGGTACAATCAGCTATTTTGGCGAGGAACTGATCGGAAAAAGCGTTGCACAAATTCGCGCGATGAAAATCGGGCACGTACCTGAAGACCGACAAACGACGGGGGCCAGTTTAACGTCGACCATTGCCGAAAACTTAATTCTTGACCATTACCGGAATCCGGAATTCCGACGGGGACCTTTTCTGAATAAAAAGAAAATCAAGGAATTTGCAAAAGTGATGATGGATGTTTACGACGTACGTGCTCAAAACGAGGACGTAATGGCCGGAGCTTTATCCGGGGGTAACTTGCAAAAAGTGGTAATCGCCCGAGAGATTTCGAAAAATCCAAAGCTTCTGATCGCTTCGCAGCCAACCCGGGGGGTAGATATCGGAGCCATCGAATCTATTCATCGCGAGATTATCAAAAGGCGGGATGGTGGTGCGGCAGTGCTGCTCGTTTCAGCTGAATTATCAGAAGTCATGGGCTTAAGCGATCGGATTGCCGTTATGTACAATGGTAAAATAGTTGCCGTTCTTGATAATCATGATGGGCTGACAGAAGAGGAACTCGGCCATTATATGTTGGGGATCAAGAATCAGGAAAGGAAAGAGGCGCTCCAATGAATACAAGACAAGCTATCTATTTGGAAATCACAGGTATCATTGCCGCAGCTATCATGGCGATCCTTTGCGGATTCATCGTGATCTTGTTCTCCAGCCAAAATCCGATTGAGGCGATCAGTTCTTTTCTGGGCGGCCCGCTTTCAGGGGCGTTCAATATCGGCACCATTTTGAATAAAGCCGTTCCCCTGATTTTGACGGGATTGGCGCTGTCTGTTGTCTTTCAGAGCGGTGTATTCAGCATGGGGGCAGAAGGTCAGCTATACGTTGGGGCTTTCGTAGGTTCTCTAGTCGCTGTCTATGTACACGGATTACCGGCATGGATTTTGCTTCCCCTAGTGCTCATAAGTGCAATGGCAGGCGGGGCGCTATATGGTGCGATACCGGGCTGGCTCAAGACCAAATGGAATGCGAATGAGATTGTTACCACGCTGATGATGAACTTCGTCGCAATTTTGACCACCTCGTTTTTGGTCAACAACGTATTCAAAGATTCGGCTAGCGGTGGCTTCGCTCGCATGCATTATGTGGATCCAGGTGCAAAGTTGGGTAAAATATTCACAGGGTTCCCGGCACACTATGGAGTGGTAGTAGCACTGCTGGCGGCTGTAGTTGTGTATCTCTTTATGTACAAAACGAGATCGGGGTATGAGCTGCGTTTAGTAGGTAAAAACAGCCGATTCGCGGATTACGGCGGTATCTCAACGAAACGCGTTGTGATTGTAAGTGTGATGATCAGCGGAGCGCTTGCTGGACTCGCTGGTATTGTTGAAATCCTGGGTGTACATGGCACTTATAAAGATAATTTCTCATCAGGACTAGGTTTCGATGGGATTATCATTGCTCTGCTTGCAAGAAATCATCCGATTGGCGTAGTGGCTGTTAGTTTGTTCTATGCTTACCTTCAAGTAGGTGCTGCCTCCATGCAAGTTGGAAGCGATATGCCGCGTGAGCTGGCCATTATTATTCAAGTTATGTTGGTCTTATTCGTTTCTTCGCAAGCGATCTTTGCCTATTTGAAACAAAAATTCGTCCTGCGGCAAAAGGCGGTGAACTAAATGCTATCAGCTCTTTGGTCACAAATTATCGACTTATCTCTGTTTGTTATACTGCTCAGATTCACAACACCGATTTTGCTCTCGGCTTTAGGCGGACTTATCGCCGATGTCGCAGGCGTCATCAATATCGGTTTGGAAGGTTTGATGCTAATCTCAGCGTTTAGCGCCATTGCCGTTGGTTCTGTAACGGATAGTTGGGTTCTCGGTTTGGTTGCAGGAGTCGCGTCTTCCATGCTCGTTTGTTACGGGATGGGGTTCTTCTCACTCAAACTGAAAGTGGATATGATCATTACCGGCTTTGCCGTGAATATTTTGGGTTCGGGCTTGACGATTTTCCTTATGAACAAAATTTTCGGAGTGACAGGCAACTACTCACCTTCTGGCTTACAGAATATTCCCGTTGTTCGTATACCGTTTATTGATACGATTCCTTTCTTGAATAAGCTGCTTAGCGGGCATAGTCTTATGACCTGGATCGCTTTCTTATCTGTACTGTTATGTGTGTTTATTCTGTACAAAACACCATACGGTGTTCACCTCCGTTCCGTTGGTGAAGCACCGCAAGCGGCCAAATCGCTAGGTATTTCCGTAAATCGCATTCAATATTCGGCGCTTGCTTGGAGCGGATTGTTTACGGGTTTAGCCGGCGCTTACTTATCTATGGGTATGACGAGTATGTTCGTTAAAGATATGACAGCAGGCACAGGCTTCCTGGCACTTGCCGTCGTTTTACTCGGGAACCGCAACCCAGTTGGAATCTTGTTCGGCTCGCTGATCTTCGGCTTAGCTAGCGCGATCGCCACCGTTGTCCAAACGATTCCGGGCAGTAAAGTACCGAGTCAATTTATCCAAATGATTCCTTATCTCGTAACCATTGCAGCACTTGTATTCTTTGCCATTCGCAAGAAGAAAAAGCTGAACGATGCGCTAAGGGCGCAGGCCGAAGGGGCAGTGAAAATTGCTGCGGCTTAAGAAAAGGAGCGAACGATGGAAACTAAAGTGAAAAGAAAAATCATTATTGACTGCGATCCGGGGCACGATGATGCTATTGCGATCTTGCTGGCAGGGGCTAATCCGCACGTGGAGTTGGTTGCTATCACAACGGTGGCAGGCAATGCCGAGGTCGAGAAAACGACAGTTAACGCGTTAAAAGTATGCGAACTGGCTGGCATCACGCATATTCCTGTTGCCCAAGGCGCTGGACGGCCGCTCGTACGTGAGCGCCGAACCGCAGCTGATATACATGGCGATTCTGGCATGGATGGCCCAACGCTTCCTAGTCCAAGTAAATTGGTGGAGAAGGAGCATGCTGTTGATCTCCTTATTCGCAAATTGATGGATTCAGATGGGGATATTACTTTGGTTCCTGTCGCGCCGCTCACAAACATTGCCCTAGCTATGCGCAAAGAACCAGCGATTTTAGCTAAAATTCAAGAAATAGTCATCATGGGTGGAGGAACGTTCGGTAATACAACACCTGCTGCCGAGTTCAATATTTACGTCGATGCCGAAGCGGCAAAGGTTGTATTCGAGAGCGGCGTGCCCATCACAATGATGGGTCTGGATTTAACGCATCAAGCGATCGTAACGGATGATGTTCATCAGCGTATTCTCGATGTGGATAACCGGGTTTCTCATTTCGTTCATGAACTTTTGGGTTTTTTCGCCCATACGTACAAAGAAGTTTTCGGCTTTGCCGGTGCTCCGATTCACGATGCTTGCTGCGTTGCATACTGTATTGATCCGACGGCGTTCGGAACGAAGAAGCTGCGGGTTGATATTGAAACAAAAGGCGAGCATACGTATGGCATGACGGTCGTTGATTTGCTAGGTGTCACAGGTCGGGAGCCTAACGTGAATGTGGCCTTCACTCTTGACCAAGATAAATTCTGGGACATGCTTATTCAAACTTTGAAAAACTACACATAGAGGTGACTACATTGCAAAACGTTCGCATGATTCTTGATGTTGATACAGGTATTGATGATTCAATGGCGATTTTGCTCGCCCTGAAAACAAAACACATAAAAGTAGAAGGCATTACAACGGTGTTCGGTAATACGGATGTCGTGCAAGCAACTCGCAACACGCTGCAAGTAATTGAGCTGTCGGGTGTTGATTACGAAGTGCCGGTAGCCATGGGCGCAGCAAAGCCGCTGTTCCGCGACTGGCGCGGTCCTGTCACGCATATCCACGGCGATAACGGTATCGGCAACTGCGAGCTGCCGCAGCCCAAAGGGAAAGCTATTGCGGAGAGCGCAGCACAGTTCATCGTCCGCAAGGTGAATGAAAACCCCCACGAGCTAACGTTAGTGTTCGTGGGCCGAATGACGAACCTGGCTATCGCACTCGCACAAGATCCTTCCATAGCCTCCAAGGTGAAGCGGCTTGTGATCATGGGTGGAGCGGTGAAAGTGCCTGGCAACGTTACACCTGTTGCCGAAGCGAATATCTACGGCGATCCTGAGGCTGCGCATCGCGTGTTTGAATCCGGCATCCCGATTACGCTGGTTGGCTTGGACGTAACAATGAAGACGGTCATTGGCGAGGAGCACCGCCGCTTACTAATGGAGTCGCCTGCTCCGGGCAATGAAAGAGCGGCCGCTTATATGGGTGAAGCTTTCGAATTTTATTTTGGCGCATACGATAAGCAGAACGGTTTCTACGGCGCACCGCTGCATGATCCGCTAGCTGTTGCTGTAGCTGCATATCCGGATCTCGTCACGACGGAAGATCTTTATATCAGCATTGAGACAAAAGGGACCATGTCCTATGGAGCTACATTGGCAGATTTCCGCAGAACGGTGCCGGTAACGAATACAGCAGTTGCGTTTGAAGTCAACAGCCCGCGGTTTCTTGACTATTTCATCACCACATTAAAGAGCTAACGAGAGGAGAAACTTAGATGAAACCGATTATTTTGGATGTTGATACAGGCATTGATGATGCGCTAGCCATAAGTTACGCGGTGAATGCCCCAGAAGTGGAATTATTGGGGGTGACGACTTGCTTCGGCAACGTTACGGTTCAAGAAGCAACCCGCAATACACTGCTAGTTCTTGAACATTTGGACAGCTCAGTTCCTGTCATTCCGGGAGCGGCTAAGCCGCTTTTCGTTAGTCGAGTGAAAGCGAGTGCGACTCATATTCATGGTGAAGACGGCATTGGGAACACGCTGACAAATATGTCTACACGAGAAGCATCGAAGCAGTACGCACCACAATTTATTATTGATCAGGTTCGGAGTAAGCCGCATCAGGTGACGATTATTACGGTTGCAGCGATGACGAATCTGGCGCTAGCGATCATGCAGGCTCCTGATATTGTTGGCCTAGTGGACAAGGTGGTTGTTATGGGCGGAGCTGTAACCCGAGCGGGTAATGTAACGCCGCATGCGGAAGCAAACATTTACGCTGACCCGGAAGCGGCGGATTATGTGTTCGCCTCCGGCATCCCTATCACACTCGTAGGCCTCGATGTAACGATGGAGACGCTGCTGCCGAAGAAAGATGTACAGGTATGGCGGGACAAGCAGACAGCTCTCAGTACCTTATTGGCGGATATGACCGATTTCTACATCGATGCTTATGAAGATTTCTACCCAGGCATCGGTGGGTGCGGCCTTCACGATCCGCTTGCTGTTGGTGTGGCCATTAATCCGGATTTCGTTACAACGAAACCCCTGCATGTTCGGGTGGATCTCGACGGTTTCCACTCCTTAGGCCGTACAGTTGGTGATCTGAGAAGCAAACCTGCAAACGAGCCTAACATGGATGTTTGTTTAGAAGTAGACGCTGAGCGCTTCTTGGAACACTTTCTCAGTAAAGTAGTTTAAATGGAAGTGACTCGATTTCGTCATAAGATTTATATATAATGGCATAATAACGAAACGTGGCGGACTGGGCACACAGTCCGCTTTTTTCTTTTCGCAGGGAGGCAACATGAAATACATTTTATTTGTTTTAGCTGGGGCATGCAGCTTCGGTTTATTATCTACTTTTGTAAAGAAAGCTTATGAGTCTGGTTTCAATGTCGGCGATGTCGTCGGCAGCCAAAACCTATTCGGTGTGATTATGTTGTGGATGTTGGTATTCGTGACCGCGAAATCCGCCAAGCAAACCTCGGCATCTAGTACGTTTAAAGTAACAAAACGACAAGTGCTCTCGCTCATGGCCGTTGGTACGACCACAGGCATAGTGGGAATGTTATATTATGCGGCATTGCAGTATATTTCCGCTTCGTTCGCGATCATCTTGTTGTTTCAATTTACATGGATGGGCATTTTGCTGGAGGCAATCGTTGAACGCAAACGCCCTGGCAAGGAGAAAATTCTATCGCTTGTCATTTTGTTTGTTGGGATTATTATGGCAAGTGGCTATATAGGCGGGGGGCAGGAAGCTGTTTCGTGGATAGGTGTTGCCCTTGGCTTGCTGGCTGCAGTAGCTTATGCGCTCTTCATCTGGTTTAGCGGGAAAACAGCCAATCATGTCGCTCCGATCACACGAAGCGCTATCATGCTAACTGGCTCTTTCATTCTCGTCATGCTGGTGTTTCCGCCGCATTTTCTTGTGAATGGATCTTTACATGAGGCACTGCTTCCTTGGGCACTGCTGCTAGCTCTCTTCGGTGTTGTCATTCCACCGTTGTTCTATGCTATTGGTGTACCGCGTGTTGGCGGCGGACTAGCAACAATCTTGAGCGCGGCAGAACTGCCGATGGCCGTGATTATGTCGTATGTCGTGCTGAACGAGTCCGTGAACTGGCTGCAATGGCTTGGCGTGGCGGTCACAATGTTCGGCATTGCGCTTCCTGAGCTTATGAAGCGCAAGAAGAGTAAAGCCGTTATTGTCGGCGCAAATGTAAGTGCGTGATCATCGGTCTTTTCTCAAAAGGTGGACGCGAAATCGTAATGATTTCGTGTTCGCCTTTTTTCATGTCTGATCGGCGAGTTAGGCGCTTGCCCCGCATCAAAAAGGGCTTTCCCGGTTGATTTTATTCCAGCAACCGATTACAATGCTCATGAATCTGTTGATGAGGTGTTCGCAATGCGTAGATGGTTTAAGGATAGTTGGAAGCGCTTATTTCAGCGTAAAACGATTTTTCGCAATATGGTTACCTTGTCTTTATTCATAGCTGTCATTCCGGTAGTAGCCGTTGGAATAGGAAGCTATTTGTTTTCGGCTTCAGTCGTGCAGAGTGAAGTTAACCAATCAAATGTCCGCATTTTGAATAACGTGTCCTCGAGTATCGATTCCACATTGGATCGGATACAAAACAATGCGATTCAAATGCTGCTGGGCACTTTTTTTAGCTCGAATTTGACGGAGCTGAAAAGCACGAACTATACAGGCTTTTATTCTGGCATTTCACGAGAGTTATCTGCGCTGCAAAATGGAAACAAAGAAGTAAGCGATGTTGCAATTTACGTACCGGACGAGGGTTATTTAATTTCTCCAATCTACGGTGGCCGCAGAATCACTGAAGACAAAGAACGCGAGGAGCTGCTGAAAGAACTTGCATCCGATAACCAGATCAGATGGGTCACGGGGCCGATTCCGTATTTACCCGGTTATAATCTGAACGGCGTAACCCTGATATCTAAGGTGCCGCTATTAGCCAAAAATCCGACTGGACTTTTGTTTATACGTATCGATGAGACACTCTTTCAAAACATTATGAGCCGATTCGTCAGCTATAGCGGCGAGCTCATGTTCATCTTAAACGCAACGGGCAACCTTGTGACTTCAAGCGGCGGGAATAGCGTTCCAGAAGGCTTATTCGAGCTTATTGCTCAAAAGCGATCAGAGCAGCGCTTTACTTTCACTTTTCAAGATACGGATTACATGGTGACGCCGATTACTTCCTCTTATAACAAATGGCAGTATATTAACATGGTGCCGGTCAATGAATTGAACGCCAAATCGAAAGGCATTGCCATGATTACGCTAACGATCATTGCAGTTTGTCTTGTACTGGGCATTTTAATCGCATTATGGGGCACACGGCGTGTCTATCGACCGATCGAGAACCTCGTGGCCCATTTGAAAGGCGGACAGGTACTTGACTCGGAAACGGACGAGGTTGGCTTCGTACGCAAACGATGGGGTGAACTGAGCAGCACGGCCAATCAACTGCAGCAGCAGCTAAGCGATCAATTGCCCTTAGTTCGTGAAATTTTCGCGCTGCAGCTTTTGCAGGGACGGTTTCTCCACTACTCTGGGGATCAATTGGAGGGCATGTTACGAAGATATAACGTGCCTGCAGGGCAGGAAAACAGTGTCTTCGTCATCACATGCGACCCACCGCAGGATAGTGGTTCGCGTTTTCAGGAAAATGACCGCGATTTGATCGTCTTTGCCTTGAAAAATATTGTCGGTGAACTGCTGCAATCGCAGGAGATGGAGGGTATCATCATCAATCTGCTGAATGATCAGGTCGCCGTATGGCTGTTCCGTGACCCCGAGCAGACAGATGAGCGGCAGACAGAGGTTAAATTGTTTGCAGAACGCCTAAGAATGCTGGTGTCCGATTATCTACGTCTTCCAGTGACAATCGGTTTGAGTGGACAGAGCGAAAGTATCACAGATCTGCCCGAACTTTATGAAGAGGCTGTTCTGTCCGTGCGCTCTCGCATCATCGTTGGTGGTAATCAGGTGATCACACACTCGGGCGGTGGCGGCGCATCCGAACTTCATTACCGCTATCCGCTCGAAATCGAAACCCACTTCGAACATTCCCTTCAGTTAGGCGATCAGGAAGAAGCGGAGCGGATGTTGGCCGAATTCGCCAAGTCGATGAGTGATAACGTCCAAAAGCCTGAACTGATACAAATGTCGTATTATCGGCTGCTAACCGCTGCTATTCGTACTGCATACTTGCTGGGTCTCGATTCGGCCCAATTGTCTGGAGAAGCGGAAGCCGATCCTTACGGGCAAATCCGCAAGATCAGCACGATTCGTGAATTGAACGAATGGTTCAAGGTGCAAATGGTCGATCCGATTGTTGCTTATGTACATGGCAAACAGCACCAGGAGCATGAACAGTTAATCCAAAAGGTCGTCCGCTACATCGAGGACAACTACCACTTTGATCTATCGCTTGATCAATGCGCGCAAATCTGCGGTTTGAGTTCCCATTATTTAAGCAAGCTGTTTAAAAAGACGATGGATGTCTCATTTATCGAATATTTGACGAAGATCAGGATTGAGAGGTCCATCGAGCTGCTGCGAACGACGGATTTATCAGTTTCGGATATTGCCGAAAGAGTCGGCTACCAGACGAAAAACTTTATACGCGTATTCAAAAAGCACATCGGCGTTACGCCGGGTCAATACCGGGGAACCGACAGTGATAGTTAGCATGCACATATTTTGTTCCGCAGGCATGTTCTAAGGCAAGAAAAGTGTATAAATCTTTGGAGGAACCCCTTTACTGCGGGGTTTCTCTTTTTTTGCCTCCGTCGTTGCAGACTACAAGAATTGGTCATTGTCCGGAAAGCTGTGATCAGTGTACGATCTGTTCATGCAAAGCAGCGAGATGCTAATTACATGAACGAGAGGTGAGGAAGTTGTCGCAAAGTCGATTGGAAACGCTCCAGACAGCGGCACCAGCTGGAGTGGAAAAGGCAATTCGAGTAAAAGGCTCGTGGGTGCAAGAATGGGCCGTCGCGATAAAGCGTGACAAATATCTATATGCAATGGCAGCGCCTGGATTATTATTTTTCCTATTATTTAAATATTTCCCATTGTGGGGACTTCTGCTAGCCTTTCAAAACTATTCACCTTATTTAGGCTTTTGGGACAGTGAGTGGGTGGGCCTGAAATACTTCAACGAGTTTTTCACCAATCCCGATTTTATGCAATTGTTCCGAAATACGATGGCGATCAGCTTGTTGAACATCTTTTTCTTCTTCCCGATTCCAATCGTAGTGGCACTGCTGCTGAATGAGGTGCGTAAGCTCGCTTTCAAAAAAATCGTACAAACGGTCATTTACTTGCCGCACTTTCTTTCCTGGGTCATTATTGTTGGGATTTGCTTTCTGATTTTCGGTCAAGGCAG
Source organism: Paenibacillus germinis (assembly GCF_013141785.1). Taxonomy (NCBI): domain Bacteria; kingdom Bacillati; phylum Bacillota; class Bacilli; order Caryophanales; family Paenibacillaceae; genus Paenibacillus; species Paenibacillus germinis. The sequence continues at coordinate 121,859 of NZ_WHOC01000176.1, read as the reverse complement.
CGGAGTCATTAACCAACTGATCGCCGAGTCCGGGGGACAAAAGATCGAGTTCATGACGGAACCGAACTTATTCTGGGCTATGCTGACAGCTCAAAGCATCTGGAAAGAAGCCGGTTGGGGGACAATCATTTTCCTTGCCGCACTTGCTGGCATTAACTCAGAGCTATATGAAGCTGCGCAAATCGACGGTGCTAGTCGTTGGCAGCAAGCGATGAATGTGACGCTTCCCGGTATTAAAAGCACGATCATTGTCCTGCTCATTCTGCGCTTGGGGCAAGTTATGGACGTAGGCTTTGAACAAATTTACTTGATGATGAGTGGACCAGTCGCGCATCTGGCCGATGTTTTCGATACCTATGCGTATCGCGTCGGTATTCAGCAAGGAAGATTCGGTTATGCGACGGTTGCCGGACTTTTCAAATCGGTGGTAGGACTAATCCTTGTTGTAATGTCCAACCGCTTAGCCAAAAAATTCGGAGAGGAGGGACTCTACTAACATGAATAGAAGCTTTGGCGTGAAATTCTTTACTGCGATCAACTACGCTGTGCTAACGATTTTTGCGCTTGTGACTTTGCTCCCATTTCTGTATGTCATACTTGTATCTTTTACCGACCCGACAGAGTACATGAGCAAGTCAATCGTATTAATTCCACAAACATGGAGTCTCTCGGCTTACGAATTTATTTTTTCGACAAACGCGTTCGTGAAAGCTATGGGAGTCAGTGGATTTTTGGCGGTCTTCGGTACTGTCTTGAGCCTAATCGTTACGAGTGCACTCGCTTATGTCCTATCGCGTAAAAGGTTGAAAGGAAAGAAATTTTTCTTGGTCGCGATTTTGCTGACCATGCTTTTTAATCCGGGTATGATTCCAAATTATTTACTTGTGGATAGTCTTGGCTTAATGGATACGGTTTGGGCGCTCATACTGCCCGCTTTGACTAGCGCGTGGTATGTCTTTCTAATGAAAAACTTTTATCAGGAAATACCAGATGAATTGGAGGAAGCGGCCAAAATCGACGGCTGCTCGGATATTGGCGTCTTTATCCGCATCATGCTGCCTGTATCCGTTTCAGCGCTTGCGGCATTCGGCTTGTTTTATGCTGTAGCTTACTGGAATACGTACTTCAGTGGAGTTCTCTACATTAACACAGACACGCTCAGACCGCTGCAGGTTCTGCTGCAAATGATGCTGGTTTCTGCTTCGCAAATGGCGGACCCGTCCATTGCTGCAATGCTGGAGAGTGAGCAGACGGTGCCACCGCAGGTAATCAAAATGGCCGCAGTCGTTATTTCTTCGCTTCCGATCGTCATCGTCTATCCGTTTCTGCAAAAATATTTTGTCAAAGGCATGATGGTTGGCTCCGTAAAAGGATAACTGTGATAACTCTGAAAGGGGTGATGCTGGCTTAAACGCACAGCAGAAGAGGTAAGCATAAAGATATTATTCCTGGGAGGTCCACACATGAAACCAATGGTAAAAAAATTGGCCGTTGTTATGACAGCGGCTGCACTTACAGCATCTTTGGCGGCTTGCGGCAGCGCATCGAATGAAGGTCAAAAGGCAGGCAGCACAGCAAGCAGCAAACCTGCGAAACCGACGGATATTTCGATTACGACGCTGGCTTTCGCTGCAGCTCCAACGGGCGAACTGGAAGCGGTTAAAAAGCTGAATGAGAAATTAAATGTCAACCTGAAGCTGAGTTGGATTCCATCCGCTCAAATTTCGGAGAAACTAAATGCACTGCTCGCGTCCAGAGATTTGCCGGATGTGCTCTTCATTGAGGACTTCAATTCAACGCCTGCCTTCTTGAATGCTATCGATCAAGGCGCTTTCTGGGAATTAACGGATTATGTTAAAAATTACCCGAATTTGGCCAAATATCCGGAGAACGTGTACAAGAACGCGTCGCTCAAAGGAAAGCTCTACTCGCTGCCACGCGTTAGACCGCTGGACGGTCATGAATCGCTGCTAATTCGCAAAGATTGGCTGGATAAGCTCGGCTTGCAGCCACCGAAAACAATGGATGAGCTTTACAATGTGCTTGAAGCATTTGCGAAGAAAGATCCGGACGGCAATGGCACTGCCGACACATACGGGGCTGTATTTCCTGGATCTCCTGGACCGTCTAGTTATTTGTTGTCGCTTTTCGGAACAGGAACAAAGTGGAAGGAAGAGAATGGCAGCCTGACGCCATATTGGTGGACGCCGCAAGCGAGAGAGGCGCTAATCAATTGGAACAAAGTTTACAAATCAGGCGGTATATTACCTGACTTCCCAGTGCTCAAGACAGCACAAATCAAAGACATGCTCGTGCAAGGGAAGGCAGGACTTGCAATCGCTAACGTTGTTGATGCCTACAAATACAATGTTGAGCTGCAAAAAACGAATCCTAAGGCAAATCTGGTTGCTTTTGAGCTTCCGAAAGCGGCGGACGGCAAAGCCTATTATGAGCAAGCGAGCGGATTTTACGGTCAATTCCTGATCAATAAGAAATCAGTGGACGAGGCGAAGCTGAAGAAAATTCTTGAAGTTTACGATTACACAGCTTCTTTAGAAGGTTACAACCTGGCTGTTTACGGTATTCAGGACGTTGATTACAAATTAAAGCCTGACGGATTTGTCGAGCAAACGGAAGAAGGCAAGAAAAAAGGATATTCGGGCGATACGACCGGCCAATGGGTGACGGGTACTTTTGATAAATACCTTAGAGCGAAAGTATCTGGTATCCCAAGCGACGTATTTGAGGCAAATAAAAAGTTGGTTGACTCGATTAGCTCCATCCCGGATCCTACTTATGGCTTGATGAATTCAGCCCCGTTTAAAGAGAAGGGTGCGGACTGGAACAAGAAGCTTAACGACATGCTCACTAACGTGATTATCGGCAAGAATTCAATAGAAGATTGGGATAAATTTGTGAAAACATACAAAGACGACCCAAGCTTCCAGCAGCACGTAAAAGAAACGAGTGACTTCTTTAAAGAAAAGAACAAGAAGTAATTGCAGCATCTCAGACCCGACTATGACCTTTTATTGGCGTCGTCGGGTTTTGTTCTCCACTTTTCATAAAAAAACGATATGGCTCAAATATCGTCGATATACAAATCCCGTTATATATCTTACATTTTAATTGTTTTTATATTAATTTCTAGCGAGGTGAAGTTAATGAGGAAAGTAAGTATGCTGTTAGCTGTCAGTTTAATTTTCAGCCTGGTTGGATCGTACATTCCCTTTTATGAAAACGCTATCCTTAAGGTAGAGGCTGCAGCGGTGAACCAGATGACGAACGGAGGCTTCGAGCAGACAACTACAACAACGGATGCTGCCTGGAGCGGTGTCACAAGTCCTGTTCCTGTTGGCTGGGGGTTATGGATTCCAACCGGGAGCGGGAAAGCTCCGAATAAGACAGTGAACGTCATGTTGGATCCAACCACGTATCATGAAGGGAGCAAATCTATTTTGTTTGATGCCTTCGCAACAAGCCGAGTATCTGTGAGTCAAAGCGTTACGACGGTAACTGCCGGCAAATCTTACAGACTTAAAGTGTGGGTGAAAACCGAGAACGTAACGGGTGCAGGGGCTTATTTCAGAACGCAATACTATAACACGAGTAAAGTTGGAGACGGTCCTGCATCTGCCAAGTTGCTAGGTACGAAGGATTGGACTTTACAGCAAGTATTTATGACCATACCAGCGGGCGTCACGAAGTTGACCATTGAACCTTTCCTTGAAACGGGAAAAGGAAAAGTATGGTTTGACGATATAAGTTTGGAGGAATATGACGGGATTACAGGAATTTCTTTAGATCAAACCGCTTTTTCCATGGCCAAAGCTGCATCGGTAACGATTACACCGACGTTCACACCAGCGAACGCAGCGGACAAAACCGTTGTCTGGAGCTCCAGTGATCCGAATGTAGCAACAGTGGACAGTAATGGAAAAGTAACCGGAGAAGGGTTAGGTTCAGCAACGATTATGGTCTCGACACCAGATGGAACGCTAAAAGCTCAATGTCTTGTTAACGTAGAATCTGCTGAAACGATTCAATCGTACAGCGAGCTGCGTCTGAAATGGTATGGCAAATTGACTGGCGGCACCACATACAATACGGTTGATCCGGATATTGCCTCTTACCTTTCAACACAAGCCGCAAGTATTACGAATGGTAATACGACCGGGCATTGGGATACGCTCAACAAAGCTGTGGGCCGTACTTATTTGTGGAACGATCTGTCCAGCACGACGGATTCGGCTCAAATATCAAGTGCTTTCGGCAGACTGAAAGCCATGGCCCTCGCTTATTCGCTACAAGGCTCAAGCCTGTATCAGAATACAGCATTGCGGGATGACATCATCAGCGCTTTGGACTGGATGTATGCGAACCGTTACAATGAAACCAAAACTGAGTACGGCAATTGGTGGGATTGGGAAATCGGCGCACCGCAAATTCTGAACGATACCCTTGTGTTAATGTACGATCATTTGACACCGGCACTAATTAGCAAGTATATCAAAGCCGTCGATCGCTTCGCTCCGGATCCGAAGAAGAGAACGCTCAACAATGTGACGGAAACTGGGGCTAATCTGCTCGACAAAGCATTGGTCGTTACGATGCGTGGCGTGATCGGAAATAGCAGTGCGAAGATCAAGCAAGGGCTTGATTCCATCGGGCCGGAATTTATTTATGCGGATCATGGAGACGGTGTTTACAAGGATGGTTCGCTAGTTCAACATACCAACATCGCCTACACAGCGGGGTACGGTGCGGTATGGCTCAGCCGTGCGGCTGATATGACGTTTTTGCTGAATGGTTCACCATGGCCTGTGACGGATCCTAATGTGAATCATGTTTATGATTGGGTATCGGATACGTTTGAACCCGTCATTTATAAAGGACTCTTTATGGATATGGTGAACGGCAGAGGGATCTCCAGACAAAGCTCGGGAAGCGCCAGAGCCACGATTGTTTCCTTGCTTGGTTTAGCCGAGGGGGCGCCTGCGGACGTAGCTTTATCGATTAAGCGGATGGCCAAAGAATGGATTCAGTCGGACACGACATATGTCAATTACTACGAAAGATTACCGATTTACGAGCTGTCTCTAGTCAAAAAATTGATGAATGATGCTTCGATCCAGCCTCGCGGAGAACTGCTGAAAAACCAAGTGTTTGCTGGCATGGATAGGGTTGTCCATTTACGGGAAGGATATGGTTTCGGGCTTAGTCTGTTCTCAAACCGCATCTCTGCCTTTGAAAAGGGCAATAACGAGAATTTGAAGGGCTGGTATACGGGCATTGGAATGACTTTTTTATATGATCAGGATCTTACCCAGTACCGCAATGATTTTTGGCCAACTGTAGATTCGTTCCGACTGTCTGGCACGACAACGGATGGATCTGGGAAAGGGACGACACCTGTCGAGTGGAAAAGTTACATGAATCCGAAGACATGGGTTGGCGGATCGTCCATCGATAACCTTTATGGTGCAGCGGGGATGGATTTCTCGCTTGCGCAATCGACTGGAAGCAATCTGCAGGGCAAGAAGTCATGGTTTATGTTCGATGACGAAATCGTCGCATTGGGATCCGGTATTTCGAACACGACAGCCGGACCGCAGCCGGTTGAGACCATTATCGATAACCGCAAGCTTAACGATGCGGGAGATAATGCCCTCACGATTAACGGAACCGTAAAGTCTAGCCAACTCGGCTGGTCGGAAACGATGGGTGACGTGAAGTGGGCTCACTTGGCCGGAAATGCGCCGGGTACCGACATCGGATATTATTTCCCTGAAGCTTCTAATGTGTATGGTTTGCGCGAAGCGAGAACCGGCGCTTGGAAAGATATTAATAGCGGACAATCGGCTACCCCGGTTACGCGAAATTATTTAAGCTTGGCCTTTGAACACGGGGCAACACCATCGAATGCATCTTATTCCTATGTCATGCTGCCTCATAAAAATTCAGCGGATACAGCGCTTTATAGCAGCGCTCCTAATGTTGAAGTGCTGAGCAATACAACGGACGTACATGCGGTCAGAGAGAAAAAGCTAGGTATTACGGCGGTGAATTTCTGGAATCCGGCATCGGTTGATTTCATTTCTGCGCAAAATCCGGCATCCGTGATGGTGAAGGAAACGGACAGCGAATTGACAGTTGCTGTATCCGATCCGACGCAAACGCAAAGTACGATTTCGCTTGAACTGAACAAGGCTGGCTTATCGGTGGTTCGTGCCGATGACACGGTTGCGGTTCTGCAGACGATGCCTTCCTTTAAGCTGAATATTACGGTCACAGGATCTTTTGGCAAAACGCATGTTGTCACATTCAAGAAAGATACAGCAGCGCCGGTTACGACAACTAACGCGAAGTCTGATTGGCAGCGTACTGCGCAATCGGTGACATTGACGGCGAGTGATGATGGCAGCGGCGTGCAGAAGTCGTTTTACAGTTTGGATGGTGGCGCCTTTGTGGAAGGGAACAACATCGTTGTTGCTGAAGAGGGCATGCATCAAATCCAGTTTTATAGCATCGATAATGCTGGAAACCAAGAAACGACTAAAACGGCTGTAATCAAAATTGATACGGTGGCTCCCGTCATCGTTCCTACCGTTACGATGGATGTCTATTGGACCGATGGAAGCAGCCTGCAATTCGATATCTCCGATCCGGTGAGCGGCGTGGCAAGCGAATCTCTTGAGTTGGATGGTGTTCCTATAAGCCGCCCATATTCGTTTAATCCGTTATCGTTCAGCATTGGCGAACATGCGGTGAATGTGAAAGCGATTGATGCGGCAGGGAACGAAACTATCGCAGCATACTTGTTAAAAGTACGGATGGATGCCAACCATTTGGACGAAGCTGTTCGTTACGCATATCAACAAGGCTTGATCACCAATCAGGGCATAGTGAACAGCTTGCTATCGAAGATAGAAAAGATTCAACGGAAAGAGGATGACATTCAAAAGAAAAATGACTGGAACGATCTAGAGAATCACATTCGCGCACAATCCGGCAAAAAGATTGACGTAGTGTTTGCGGAACTTTTATTACAAGCCATCGCACAGTGTAAATCCTAATAACTGTTGAGAAATGTGAACCCGACTTTGTCCGTTTGGACGAGGTCGGGTTTTGTTTGCTCTATAAGATATTATTTGTTTTGGGTGATGGGGAGATGAGCTTACTACCTCCCCTGATGTTTTGTTTTCTGATCTGTGGGAGAAATGGTAATGGGATTTAAAAAGGAAAGTCGTATAACGTAGAGAGAACGGGCCAGGGTTGAGTAACTTAGCAGGTGAGAACCCTGATTGGGGGAGATGTTGCAGAATGTACAACAAATGAGCCCGATATAGTCGATTTTGCAGCAAATGGGCTCAATATGTTATACGATCTGCAACTTTAAGTTGCAAAATAGCCTTTTGGCGTTTATATCAACCGGGTGTGAGGAGGCATATGTTCCAAAACGAACGATGAAGTACAAAAGAAATCAATTTAGCTACAAAAAAGATCATTCTTAAGCGCTTTCACATTGGTTACCATTGAAAGAAAGATAACGATACAAATTGTATCTGGATGTTAAGAAAGAAAAAGGAGGTAATTATGGTAAGGATATAGTGCGCACAGCTCGGCAGCATGTAAAGTTAGCTGACGTGAATAACGACGAACAGAGAGACGGAACGCCATTATGCGCTTTTTATGATACATAATGTATCATGCACTTATGAAGTGAGGATTCTTTCTACGATATTACCTCGATCTTTTCAATGATGTGGATGAACGACTCAGCAGTTTGAAGCTATAGAGGGAGTGATTATCAATGAATCGAAAAACAATAATAAATACACTAATCTGTTCGATTTGCTCATTCATGTGGCTAGCTCCAGTCCATGCGGAGAAAGCATCAGATTTTGCGATGACAGCCTCGGATACCGAATCTGCAAGTGAACAATTTACCGTTTCGCTGAAAGGACAGAACATCAAGGATTTGTTTGCCTATGAGGCGAAATTCAGCTTCGATCCAGAGAAATTGGAAGTTGTTAAAGCGGAATCGCATATGAAAGGATTTTCGGTTTCGCCAATCGTCAAGAATAATGAAATTACCATTGCCCATACCAAAATCGGAAATGTAGATGGCGAGAAGGGAGATGTCGAAATTGGTACGGTAACGTTTAAGGCAAAGAAGGTCGGAACGTCAGCAGTGAAGTGGACAACCATGAAAATCATAGATCATAACTTGAAGGATCAGCAAATTACCGTAAATGCGACTACGGATTTCACCAAAATTTTCAGCGATTTATCCGGTCATTGGGCCAAATCAGATATTATGCAAATGGTTTCGCAAAGAATTGTGGAAGGTATGGATGATGATCACTTCGTACCCGACGACAATGTGACTAGAGCGCAATTCGCTACGTTGATCGCCAAAGCATTAAAACTGAAAGACGCAGCCGTGCAAAATCCGTTTGCCGATGTTTCTTCAGGCGCCTGGTATGAGAGTACGGTGAAGAAAGCCTATGCGGCAGGATTGCTTGAAGGGGTTTCAGACAGTGAATTCGCTCCTGAGCGTAACATTACCCGTGAGGAAATGACGGCCATGCTAATGAGGGCGAAAGCCTACTCCAAGGGAGTTAAAGCAGATGACCTCACTGTGGGTGCAGTCAGCAAATTTAATGATGAAAACGCAATCAGCGATTGGGCGAAAAAGTCTGTAACATATGTCATCGGCTCAGGTTTGATGAATGGTAGAACGGAATATGCCTTCTCTCCTCAGGAGCAGGCTACTAGAGCGGAATCGGCTGTCGTGATGAAGAGATTGTTATCAGGGCTTTGATCCAGATTGTGAAGATCAACTCATTTGAAATTAGGAGGAAAATATAAATTGAAAAAACACCTCAAACAGACCGGCATGATGCTAACCATGTTCATGGGATTGCAAACTTTCATACCAGCAGCAACCACATTCGCTATAGATCAAACGCAAGAACAAGCAAGTATCTTATCAATAAATTCGATAACAACTCATGCTTTAGAAAATGGTGTTTATGCTAGGGATTACAACGATGGCAATATAAGCGGATGGACTGCTGCCAAAGGAGCAACTGCTTTTACACCGGATAATGGCACTGTAAAAGCGGTAACGCAAGGGGCTGTCATTCTCGCCGATCTGGAATCGCCGAAATATGCGAATGGCGAATATGAAGTCAAGCTGAAGTTCAACCAAGTGCCCACGCGATTCGGATTAGTTCTCCGTTATGCGGATAAAAACAATTATAGCGTCATTCAATTCGATACGAGCAGTTGGGGCTGGGATGTTCTGAAAAATGGGGTTGAGTCTTACGGCAACATCGATTCAAGTGGTTCGACTTTTGTAGCCAATAAACAGTATACATTTAAGCTTCGTTATGAGAATGATAGTGTGCAGCTGTGGATCGACGGTGTCAGTGTTTTCAGCACGACCTTGCCAAGCTTGCCGACGGCAGCGGGCCAAATCGGAATTCGCAGCTGGTTTGACAACAAAACCTTCTTCATCGACGATGTGAAATTGACGGAAGTGAAGGCAAATAATCCCGAACCTAAGCCAATTACGCTCACAGATACGATTACATCGGACCAATTGACTGTTGAAATCGATAAGGAATTCCCACGGGTGAAGAAGTACGTTTGGAAAAGCAGCGGTGCCGAGATGAATGGTCAATTAGACGGAATCAATGAAGTAAGAATCAACGGAAAATCCTATTATCCGACTGCGACGTCCTACGTCAAGAAGGCAGCAACAGCAAGTAAAGGAGAAACAGCCGCCTACACGCTGCAAATTCCAGACATTAATGTAGATTTGGAAATGGAACTCGAACTGAAAAACAACGTGCTGAACTTCAATGTGACGAACATCGTGGAAAAAGGTGCAGAGAAAGTAAAAACAATCGAGTTTCCGAATCACGATCTCGTGTCCGTCCTAGCCACACAGCCTAAGGCACAAGAGACTGCCGTATCTGTGACAGGCGGCTGGAACATCATTAACGAGGAATATAACGATCTCAAAAGCGGAGCGACGGATGCCAGTGGAAGCCGTACGTATGCGTTCCTCAACTCAGATGTGCTCGCAGCGACTATTGTCAATAATGTCGTGAATGGAAACGATAAGGTTCGTGTGAAAGTGGCTAACGATACGACAGGCACGAAGAAAGCAGCCATGTCGAATGGCGCATGGACCTACCACGGAAGTACGAAGCCGGAAATAGCGGCGGAGCCATTGCCATGGGCAAAGATCATTATTACGCCGGATGCGAACAATGACAGCGCGGTCGACTGGCAGGACGGTGCGATCGCTTATCGCAACCATGCTGAGGCGCCTTACCGCAGCGAAATGATTCGCGACAACATTTCGTACATAGCGATGAACATCGGTTCCACAACCTCATCTCCTTTCTTGCGAACGTTTGATAACGCGAAGAAAATTTCACATTTGACCGACGGCTTCGGACAGATTGTTCTGCACAAAGGCTATCAAGCCGAAGGACATGACGATTCCCATCCGGATTATGGTGGCCATATCGGTATTCGCCAAGGGGGCAAAGAAGACTTCAACTTTATACTTAGCGAAGGCAAGAAGTACAACATCAAGGGCGGCGTTCATATCAACGCGACGGAATACATGCTTGACGCTTTCCAAACGAAAATGGAAAACATGGTGAATCCCCTAAGCAAAGGATGGGGCTGGCTCGATCAGGCGTATTATGTGGATAAGACGAAAGATGTTGAGTCAGGGGAATTGAAGCGACGTCTTGATATGCTGAAAAGCGACACGGGAGATAACCTCGACTTTGTTTATGTGGACGTATATGCTGGCGTCGATTGGAATGCGAAGAAGCTCGCAGAATATGTGAACGGCAACGGTTGGATGCTGGGGACCGAGTTTGCTGGACCGCTTCATGAGCAGGCCGCATGGGTTCATTGGGGTACGGATCCAGGCTATCCAAACCAAGGAAATAATAGCTCGATTATTCGTTTTATTCGCAACAATGTGATGGATGGATTCATGAGTAATCCTCTATTGAAAGGCAATAAGCAGGTTGGCGTTGGATACTGGCAAAACAATCCTTTATTTTACAGCTATAACAAAACGACAGAAGCGTTCTTTGATCACAATTTACCGACGAAATACATGCAATACTTCCCAATTATGAAAATGACGAATGATCGCATCGATTTTGAAAGCAATGTTTCTGTGGCGCGCGGTCAAGACGGGAACATTCATTTGTCCAAAGACGGCCATGATGTGGCGATCATGACAGATAGCAGCGAGATTAGCGACAGCACGGTATTTATTCCATGGGATCCTGTCAAGGAAGATAAAATCTATCACTGGAATCCGAAGGGCGGCGCTACGACTTGGACGCTTCCGGCATCTTGGAGTCATGTACAGACGGCACAATTATATAAGCTGACGGATCTAGGACGAGAGCTTGTAAGCAGTGTGCCGGTGACGGGCGGTCAAGTGACATTGACGGCGGAGAAAGGCATAGGATATGCGCTTTACAAGGATCAAGCTCCGGTAGAAGCGGAGACGGTGTGGGGAGACGGAAGTCCGGTCAAGGACATGGGCTTTGACAGCCAGAAGTTCAACGTATGGAAAAAGTCATCGACAGCAACGAATACAGATCATATCGTATTCGCAAAAAACAGCAACGCTGAAGATATGCTGCAGGTGAAAGGACCGAACGATGCTAAGATTGAACAAGTCATTACTGGACTTACGCCAAGCAAAACGTATACGGCATCCGTTTGGGTTAAGGTAGACGGCACACGCAAAACAACAATCAGCGTGAAGCAGGGAGATCAAGAGGTAGTTAACAGTTTGGAAGACACGAATCATAAGTTTTTGGCGCAGCAGCATAAGTATGTTAATACGAACTTCCAACGGTTGAAAGTATCGTTCGATGCGGCAAGCGACAAGGCGACACTATCCCTTAATGTGGCAGAAGGTAATGCAACTGTATCGTTTGACGATGTGAGGGTTTGGGAAAATCCGACCATAACAGAGAAGGGAGACTCCGTATTTTTCGAGGACTTCGAGAACGTCGATGAGGGATGGGGACCCTTTGTATATTCGAAGCAAGGACCAGTCCGGACTCATCTGGTGGAGACGAACGGCAATCAAGTGAAATCGTATGTGTTGGATGATAAATATTCACTAAAAACAAATGAGGAAGGGACGGGCGAATGGTTGCGGACACTGCCGCAAACGCTCCGCCTGAAGCAGGATAATTTGTATCGTTTGACGATGGATTATAATTCGGATGCGCAAGATATGTACACGGTTGCCTTACGCGTCAATGAGAATGGAGCGGTGCGCGAACTTGCTTCCCAGAAATTAAATGCAGGTAGAGGCACATTAGATTTAACGTTCCCAACAGATGGAGCAAAAGACGCTTACCTAGCGATTATCAAAAACTTTGATAACAATCAGGTCGAATTAACGGGTACTTTGGTCTTAGACAACATTCGTATCGAAGACAAAGGACCTATCGTGCCTGTCGAAGGAGTCCTTATAACCAAAATAAGTATGAATGAACAAGAAGTAACTGTAAATAAAGGAAATACTGCGCAAATCAATGCACGTGTGGAACCAGCCAATGCATTCAATAAGACGCTGGAATGGAGCTCAGACAAACCTGAAGTCGTGTCGGTGGACCAGACTGGAAAGGTAACCGCACTCCTATCAGGTACGGCCACCATTACAGCGACGACGAAAGACGGCAGCCAATTATCCGCAACAAGCAAGGTTACGGTATTTGAACCCAATTTGCTTATTCCGCAGTCAGGCATGACGGCAACTGCGTCGAGCTTCCAACCGGGCGATGACCCAGTGAACGCGCTCGATGGAGATTCATCTACGATTTGGCATACGAAATGGTCTCCTGCGCATTTGCCTGAGTCGATTACGCTGAATCTTGGCGGCAGCTATGAAGTGAACCAAATCAAATACACGCCGAGATCGGGTGCGGGGAATGGTACGATCACCAAATATAACGTGTACGTAAGCACCGACGGGGACAATTTCACACAGACTGCCAGCGGCACCTGGGCTCGTGACGACAGGGAGAAAAGTATTGTATTTGCTAAGACGACGGCATCTTATGTGAGGCTGGAAGCAATTGAGACTGTGGGCAATTTTGCTTCAGCTGCAGAGATCAATGTATTTCGTGTACCTAGTGTGACTGAGGTAGCAGTGACTGGCGTTCAATTAGATAAGACGCAGGTTACCCTGAAAGAGGGGCTAACCACAGAGTTGGTTGCCACCGTACTTCCGGGTAATGCAACGAATAAGAATGTTTCTTGGTCGAGCAGCGATGAAACCGTCGCGAAAGTAGAAGTCGTGGACGGCAAGACGATTGTTACCGGCATCAAAGCAGGTACTGCTGATGTAACCGTAACGACCGCCAATGGAAATTTTACAGCGAATAGTAAGATTACCGTTCAACCTGGAGATGTCGTGCGCAATGCGGCAACGACATTATCTACCGAAAGCACGATCCTATCAGGTCAGGCATTCACGGTACGTTTGGGATTGAGCAATGTCACGCAGAACGTGTATGCGCAGGACATTGCGGTCAGTTACGATCCGGCCACCATGGAATTCGTATCAGCGAAGTCATCGATTACAGGTATTAGCCTCATTGAGACTGTCAAGAACACAGCCGGCAAACTTCGATTCATTGTAGCCAGTGAGGGAGCCGGGCATGCCGTTACTGGAAACGCGCAGGTTCTGGAACTGACTTTCAAAGCGAAAGTTGTAACACAACCCAAGATAGGTACGATCTCTGTATCTGATGCAACGCTTTCGGATGACAAAGGTATAGAAGCGAAGGTGGACAACTCAACAGTCAGCATTCAGATAACGAACGTCATTCCAGGAATACCAGGCGATATTAATCACGATAATAAAGTAAGTATCGGCGATTTGGCTATTGTCGCAGCAAACTATGGCAAAACTTCTTCCAGTCCGGATTGGCAGCAAGTCAAACAAGCAGATGTTACCGGCGATGGTGAAATCGGTCTGGATGATCTTGCGTTAGTGGCGAGTAAAATTCTCCAATAAGTCGTTTGATGAAACATAAAGGGCTGTCTCCTAGCTTTCTGGGGGCAGCCCTTTCATATTGGAAAAAGGATCACCTTTCTTCCATGCAAGAAAAGACTGGCGTGCCAAACAAATTGTGCTATGATATTTTACATCTCGGGAAGTAATCCCTTCCTAATAACGTGATGCGAGGTCGAGTCCGGATGAACCGATTCAGAAAACCATGGCGAACGTCTACTACGCTCTATATTCTGCTGTTTACGATGGTGGTGCTGCCTATATTGACAATTAGCGCTACTATTCTTCAGGTGTACAAAAGAGACTTGCTGCAGCAAACGACCGACCGAACGCTCCAGACACTCCATGCGGTGACGTACTCGATTGAGCAGGAAATTAGCAATGTCGTCAACTTTTCCGCAGCGGTTGGCATGGATACGGAGGTGCTGGAGACAGCGACTTTGCTGCACGAAACAGCCACGGATATGAGGCAGCCCTACTTCATCTCTTTATCAAAAGCACTAGGAAAATACAGCTCTTCCATGTCAGGAAGGGTGCAGTCGATCAATTTCTTTTATAAAGGCGGAGGCGTCTATTCGTACTTAAAAGATTTGGATGTAGATGATAACAGTTTACGAAAAATGGATTGGTACAAGGCGACGATCGCAGAACAGGATCATGTTCATTTCATTGGCAAACAAAAAGGTGCACTATACGATTCACGGGAATCTACGAGCATTGTAACCACTATTGCGCCGAGCTATTTTCAAATGCTGCATAATATTGATTTCATTTATTTTGTGTTTAGTCGGGATCATTTCGAGAAAATGCTGTGGCAAAATCCAATCAGCGGATCATCGGCATTCCGCATTGTAACGACGGATGGCGACGTTATTGCCTCCAGCTATAACTTACCGGCAAACGAGCAAGGAATAGATACTTCGCTAATCAACCGCATCGACTCGCAGCGCGAGGGTAACTTCGTGGATACGATCAATGGGCAGAAAATGATGGTTGCCTTTGCAACGGTGGACATTGCGAACTGGAAGATCGTATACCAAATTCCTTACAGCGAGTTGATGGCTAATTACAGCACTATTTATCGATTAGTCCTTTTCGCGACTTTCGTCGTTATCGTTGTATTCCTGATCATTTCTTTTTACCTTGTTCATAATTTAATGAAGCCTATCCATGTGTTAGTAGTGAAAATGTCGCGCGTCATGGACGGGAATCTCAATGTGAAGATCGAGGCTTCCGGCAGTGCCGAAACGGTCACGCTGGGGCTCACGTTTAACCATATGATGGAGCAAATCAAGCTGCTTATTAATCAGACCGAACAGCAGGAGAAAGCGAAGCAGAAAGCGGAATTCGCTGCGATGCAATCGCAAATTAATCCGCATTTTCTGATTAATACACTCAATTCCATTAAACTGATGGCGATCATTAGCCGAGTTGACAACATCCGCAATATGACTCAGGCGCTGATCCGCTTGGTTTCTTCCTCCTTCAACCGGGGAGGTAGCTTGACGCTGCTTGCAGATGAAGTGGAGAACTTAAAACAGTACATTTTCATTATGGAAACACGTTACGGTAATAAGTTTGAGGTGAAATGGGAAGTTGATGAATCAGCAACCTCGTTCTATGTTTTGAAACTGCTGCTTCAACCGATTCTTGAAAATGCAATTACGCACGGTTTGGTTAGTAAAGAAACGAATGGAACGATTACGATTGCCATCCACAAGGTGGGCCAACAGCTTTGCATTGTCATCGCAGATGATGGCATTGGCATCCCGGACGAGCAGATTGAGAAGCTGCAAGATCCTGACCAGGATTACACGTTCAGTGGCATGGGAATTCTTAACGTGCATCATCGCATTGTTCTGCATTACGGACAAGACTATGGTGTAGCGATAAAGAGGTTGGAACCGTCAGGCACGAAGGTGGAAATTACTCTTCCGGTCATCCAGGAAGAATAAAGTCGGTAGTTCAAAATAGATCAAGTAATGGGCAAAATCGATCATTCGGCTGCGTTAAACTATCGTTTATGATAAATACAAGGTACAAACAACCTAATCGATAAAAGGTGGAGGGTCAATGCGATGAAGAAGAGAAAATGGGCAAGTTCTTTGGCTTTGGTTAGTTTAATGGCCATAACGGCTTTGACAGGATGTGGCGGTACAAAGCCTGCATCAACACCGGCAAGCGCAGCGCCGGAAGCGACGAAAGCAGCGGAGCAGACGGCTAAGCCAGCTCAGCCGGTGAAGCTGAAGCTCGCGATGTGGGACACGAAGACTGATTTTGAGTTTTGGACAGAGAAAGCGAAAGAGTATTCCAAGCTAAAACCGAATGTAACCGTTGAAGTGGAAAAGGTGCCTGACAACGGAGGGCAATACTTGAAGGTTAGGTTGGCGGCTAACGATTTGCCGGATCTGATGTATTTGAAGCCGAGCCACATGCAAATTTACAAGCAGGCACTGCTGCCTCTGGATGATTTGAATGCGACTAAGAACAACAAGTTTCCAACTAAAATTGATGGCAAAGTAATGGGTCTTCCGCTCATTTCGTTCTCTGAATTTGTTTATTTCCATCCAAGTATCTTCAAAGAGTTGGGCTTGGAAATTCCGAAAACGTTTCCAGAATTCATCACTACAATGGATAAGATCAAAACAAATGGCAAATACACACCAATTTCCATTGGCGCCAAAGATGATTGGACCTTCTATCCATTGATGGAGTTCGGTCCGCATATTTTATCTGGTGATGAGAGCTATTTGGCGAACCTGGCCAAAAATCCTGCGCCATTTGGAGATGGCAGCAACTTTGATAAAGTAGGTAAGGCGATTAAGGTAATTGCCGATAAGAAATACGCAGGTCCTGATGCGCTGTCTGTTTCGTTCGACCAGTCTACACAGTCCTTCGAAGCGAAGAAGTCGGCGATGATTGCACTTGGTCAATGGTACTATCCTGACTATATGGGGAAAGTGAAGACGGATGAAGATCTGGGTGTGTTCCCGCTTCCTTTCCGCGAGTCGACGAGTAGCGATCTGTCATCGATGATGATGTCCGATATGAACATCGGTATTAACAAAAACACCAAAAACGTCGAAGAAGCCAAAGCATTCATGGACTGGATGTTCAGCAAAGATGTCTACTCAGGTTTAGTTAATAAAGTACAGCAATTCTCCACGGTTAATGGCATCACTTCGGATCTTCCGTTCTTTAACAAATGGACAACGGCTAATCCTTCTAAATCGTTTGTTTATTACGGAACAGATGAGGCCTATGCCAAAGTGAGCGCTGCTGCACAATTCGATCCGAAGAAAGCCGCACAAAGTATTTTTGCCGGAAAACCGATCGATGGGATTGAAAAAGAATTAAATGATAAGTGGAAGAAAGCGATCGATTCAACGAAGTAATGACGATAGAGGGTACTATTTGAGCGAGACGAAATAGTACCCTTTTCCTATCAATAGAGATTTAGGGGTGAGTGGAGATGAGTTACAGCTTACAGAAGAAAGTTATCATTTGGTCGTTCTTGTTCATTCCGGTTGCGCTCATGCTCTTGTTCCTCATCTATCCCACGCTTCAATTGTTTCGTTACAGCATAACGAATTGGGACGGATACAGCGAGAGTTTGAAGTACATCGGGTTTGATAATTATAAAAAACTGATTTTTGATTTCCCGGACGCCTGGCAAGCTATTGGCAACAATGGCATCTACTTTATCGTCCATCTGCTGTTCATTCCTATTGAAGTGATGACAGCGGTGCTGCTCAATCGCACGATACGCGGAAGTTCATTTTTTCGATTTACGGTGCTTATGCCTTACATTATTAACGGTATTGCCGTTGCTTATATGTTCAGTTACATCTATAACCCTGTGAATGGGCCGCTCAACGAACTGCTCAAATGGATGGGGCTGGAGTCACTCATTACTGGTTGGTTAAGCAACTTGAGTATCGTAAATTACTCGCTGGTCGCTGTATCTCTATGGCGCTTCAGTGGTGTTCATATCATCCTCATTCTGGCGGGCTTGCAGTCAATTCCGACTGATCTGTATGAAGCTGCCAAAATGGATGGCGCTGGTTTTTGGACGCAGCTGCGTCATATTACCTTGCCCGGCATTCGGCGCGTGATGGAAATCATCTTGTTCCTGAATATCTCCGGCGCGCTGCTGCAGTACGACATCCCTTATGTGATGACAGGCGGCGGACCAGGAACAGCTAGTTCTACATTTGGTTTGTTTTCATTGCAAACAGCGTTTACCTATAACAATTACGGCCTTGCTTCGGCCATGGCGGTCAGTCTTTTGATCTTGATCATCTGCTTCTCGTCTTTACAAAATTGGATCATTAAAGATAGGAGCGAGTCTTAATGGAAGTCACATTTACCGAGAGCAAACGCCAATTGCTCAGTAATGTCCTGTACTATATATTTTTTATAGCGATGTGCTTGATTGTGTTCATTCCGGTTCTACTTGTCGTATTCGGCTCGCTGAAGACAAATGCAGAACTGGGGGCGACATCACCTTTCTCGCTGCCAAGCAATTTCTTTCATTTCGAGAATTTTGTAAAAGCCTTCAACGAAGGTCACATTCTGCTTGGTTTGCGCAATACCTTGGTGTTGGTCGTTGTTAGTATGGCTGGTAATGCCCTGCTCGGCACAATGACGGCATTTGTGCTCAACCGTTTTGATTTTAAGCTGAAAAAAGTGGTGCTGCTGCTGTTCATGGCTTCGATGATCATTCCGACATACACGACGGAGATCGCACGTTTTCAGCTGATTCACGCCATGGGTCTGTACAATTCATTGGGTGCTCCGCTGCTCATTTATGTAGGGACTGACATTATGCAAATCTACATTTACATCCAGTTCCTGGAAAAAATATCAAATCAGCTAGATGAAAGCGCGATGATGGATGGTGCGTCATATTTCCGTATTTTCCGCTCGATTATTTTCCCACTGCTGCTACCAGCGACCGCCACGCTCGGCATTCTTAAGAGCGTAACCATTATGAATGATATTTATGTGCAAAATTTATATATGCCAAAAAAGGAGCTTGCAACTTTGCCGACTGCGCTCATGGCTTTTGTCGGTCAGCGGAGCTCAGATCTGGTGGCGCTCTGTGCGGGTATCATCCTGGTACTGCTTCCCAGTATGCTGTTTTACATCGTGTTCCAACGCTACATCTTTAGAGGCTTGATGGATGGAGCCATCAAAGGTTAGTTACCTGGCAGACGAACTTAAACATGGGGGAGTCTTGCGTGTGCAAAATGATGATCGTAGACGATGAACCAGGATTTGTGGAGTGATCTGAAATCAACGAGGCTGGCACTTCTTCAAGCGCTGAAACATGCTGAAGCAAGTCAGTGGGAACGCGTGTTTAAACAATTGGAGAAGCGAATGCTGGGTGTGAGGCTGGAGCTTTCTGACAGCGTGCAAGCTTTTTTCGTTGATGTTTTGCGGGAGCTCGGAGCAGTTCTCTATGCCAAAGGCATTCGGTTTGAGGAGATAAGTGTTTTTGATCCGTTTGATGAGCTTAAACAGAGCGATACGCTGGAAGAAACGCTGTATTATGTGAAGCAGCATCTAGTGCATGCACATTGTATGATTCATAGACTTGAGACGCTGAACAACGTCCGCTACAGCGCACCTATAGCTAATGCTAAGAAATTCCTCGATATGCATTATCGTGAGGAGGTCACTCAGTCGCTCGTTAGTAGGATGGTCGGCTTCAGTGAGAGCTACTTGAGTAGGCAATTCGTCAAAGAAGTTGGTTGCAACTACATCGATTATTTGACAAATTTGCGGATCGAAGAGGCGAAGCGACTGCTGAGAACGGGAATCAAAATCTCTGATATTTCGGGAAGAATCGGCTATCTGAATCCAGAGCATTTTAGCCGAATGTTCAAGAAGATGACTGGATATAGTCCGAAAGCATATCGAGATAGTTTACGGAGAGAGTAGAATAAAGTATTCCTCTTAAGGCATAGGAAATTGGATAATAGTATCGAAGAGTGTTATTCACGCTAGTTCAGAGTGCTTAATGGAATCATCCAAACGGTCGTTCTTGTACCGTTTGGCGATTTCCAAACCATATTTTCTGTTTTTGAAAATGGCATATTAAACCAAAAACATCATCTTTTCTTCAAAATAAATCATTTGAATGCACTTCCAGTTGCTCTATGCTATGTATTAGTGCCAAGATACTAATCATGATACCTAGAGGTGTTGCTATGCGAAATATGTAAAATAATTCGTGGTTAACAGACGTCCTTTGAGGGGAATATCGCGTGGGAAGCTTACAAATGTTTATTTCAGAAAGGATGAACGTTATGGTTAAAGCTAAACAAAGAAAACGGTTAGGAAAACTCTTCACTATTTTTTTAACGCTGCAGCTAGTTTTATCGTGGTCTACGACGCTTGCTTCTTCTCCGACTGGAAATGAAAGCGCTACATCTGGGGTTGAAGCTTCCCCTAATAGCCAGAATCAAACCGTGACGGAACCGCAAACGGAACCGTCGAATACAAAAGTCATCTCTTCTAAGGTAATGAGCGTAATGGTGGACAAGAATTTTCCAAGTGTCATTCAGTATCAATGGTTAGCGAGCGGTGCAGTGATGTATGGTCAGGAAGATGCTATGTCCCAAATCAAGATTAATGATATCCCATATTCGCCTACAGTAACCTATGAGCTTTCTTCAACTTCGGACACAGCCAATTATAAGCTTGAAATTACTTCCATTGGTGTCGAGGTCGACATGAAACTGCAGGTTGTGAAGAATACCCTTCTATATCAAGTTACGAATATAGTTGAAAATGGTTCGACAAAGGTTTCTAAACTGGAAATCCCGAACTTGAATCTGCTCTCGGTAAGGAGCACAGAAAGCGGAGCGGCATTCTCAGGGTCTCGAATGTATACGGCTGTAAGCGGTTCTGGCGACACTTTTAAATCGGTTACAGGCGCTCCGTCTACAGATAGTTCACCTGTAAATTACCTGTATGGGATTGTAAACACAAACCAGCTTGCTGGAAGCATATGGACAAATGCTGTTGCCGATTACTCTAAAGATAACAATAACGAGCGCATTCTGAAGCAGACGGTAAACAAGGGAAGCTACTACAGAACAGGCCTTTGGAGCTATCCATGGATTTGCAGCGTCAGCGGATCGGTATCGCCGGAACCGCTGCCAAGCACAAAGGTAGTAATTACGCCCGATGCCAATAGTGACGGAACAGTCGACTGGCAGGACGGGGCAATCGCTTTTAGGAGTATCATGAACGTCCCGGTGGGCTCTGACCGCGTACCGGACCTAGCGGTGTTCCGTATTCCCATGAACTTCGCCAGTGAAGCAACCAATCCGTTCTTGAAAACGCTGGATGAAACCAAGAGGGTATACCTGAATACGGATGGTTTGGGACAATGGATTGAGCATAAGGGCTACCAGGGGGAAGGGCACGACCAGAATCAATTTGATTATCGCTATGTTGGCAAACGTCAGGGCGGAGCTGCCGATTTGGAACAGATGGCCAGCGCCGCACATCAATACAACGGTTTTGTAGGCGTTCATATCGGAGCTACAGGGTTGCAGCCTGAATCAAGTGTATTTTCCGATACGTTGGGAGATGTTAATCATCCTGGATGGGACTGGTTGGATCCAGCGTATGACCTCAATCCTACCCAAATGCGCTACGAAGGTACGTCTAATAACAGGCTGAACCGCCTGCAGCAGCTTAAGAATGCCGTGCCAAGCCTTGACTTCATGTACGTGGATGCATGGTTTGAAAAGGCGTGGAACGGACAGAAGCTGGCGCGTGAGATCAATTCGCTAGGGTGGACGACGACAACGGAGTTCCCGGATGTGCTTGAAAATGATTCGGTCTGGTATCACTGGGCTGTAGATTACAAATACGGAGGGTCTAATATCAAGGGCTTCAATAGCCAGATTGCAAGATTTATCCGCAACCACCAGAAGGATACCTGGATTGCGCGGAATCCGCTATTGGGTGGCGCAGAAGTGACGGACTTTGAAGGCTGGCAAGGGAATAGAAATTACGATAACGCCATTCAAGTAACCTTTGAGACGAATCTGCCTACTAAATACATGCAGCATTTCAAAATTATGAAGTGGACCGGCGATACGATCAATTTTGAAAATAACGTAAACGTGAGCAATGCAAGCGGGTCGAGAGTTGTAACGAAGGACGGTATAACATTGCTTAGCGGCAATAAATATCTTCTGCCCTGGAGCCCTGCAACAGAAGATAAACTTTATCACTGGAATGCAGACGGCGGAAATACGACGTGGACATTGCCATCCAGCTGGGCAGGTTTGCAAACCGTCAAGCTTTATCAGCTTACAGATCAAGGGAAACAATTGATTAGCGATCTGCCTGTTTCTAATAACCAGATTGCGATAAATGCAATTGCAAAAACCCCCTACGTCGTTTACAAGGGTGCTGCAGCGGCTAACCCTACTGTCAACTGGGGTGAGGGCACACAGGTTAAGGACCCGGGATTCAACAGTGGAAACTTGAATGCCTGGACAGTTGCAGGGAGCGACACCTCGGTTGAGCGTAACCCTAGCGGTCAATATGAACTTATGATTGGCAGCGGCAGCGGTGCAACCGTAAGTCAGCAAATCACCGGCCTTTCGGAAGGAACGTATTATGCATCCGTTTATGTGTCCACAAGCAACGGACGTAAAGCGTACATCGGCGTTAATAATTACGGTGGGCCAGAAGTCAGTAATTATGCAGACAGCTCGCTATGGAGCAACTATATTCAAGCCGATTCTAAACGCGATACGAATATGCAGCGGATGTACTTGTTCTTCGATGTCCCTGCAGGGTCCACAACAGCGACGTTATATTTAAAAGCAGATAGCGGCACTTCGACTGTTACCTTTGACGACGTGCGTATCGGGAAAACGGTCAAGACGCCGAATCCGGATGGAGCCTACTTCGTTCAAGATTTCGAACATGCACTCCAAGGATGGTACCCGTTTGTTAAAGGCCCAGCTGGAGGGACGAACGACCCGAGAACACATCTGTCAGAGCTTCACGCTCCGTATACACAAAAAGGCTGGAACGGGAAGGCAATTGACGACGTAATAAGCGGAAATTATTCACTTAAAGCGTATAAGGAATCTTCGGGACTGCTATACCAGACCATTCCGCAGATGGTAAGGTTAATCCCTGGAACGACGTATACGGTGAAGTTTAAATATGAAAGCGCAGCATCAGATTACGCTTTCGTAATTGGCGACAGTACTACGATACAATCGACCACTACATTAAAGGAAGCCACTTCGCCAGAAACATTCAAAGCAGCTTTCGTAGCGTCATCATCTGGCCAATCTTGGTTCGGAATTAAGAAAAAGGCGGGCGCTACAGATTTCGTCATGGATGATCTGGTTATTACGCTTGGAGGGGATCCTAGCCAGAATATTCCGACGGATCAGTCTACTAGCGATCCTAACATGATTCCTCATTCGCAGATGACTGCAACGGCTACAGATGCGGAAACAGAAAATGAAGATAATGGCCCATCCAATGCAATCGACGATGATGAGTCAACGATTTGGCATACCAGGTGGGATAATCCCAATCAGTTTCCGCAATCCATTACATTGAATCTTGGTGGAACTTATAACATCAACCAAATTAAATATCTTCCTAGGCAAGACGGTGGTAAAAACGGGATGATTACGAATTACAATTTGTATACGAGCACAGACGGAATTAATTTTACAAAAGCAACAAGCGGAACATGGGCTACAGACGACAAGGAGAAAAGCGTTGTATTTACATCGACAAGCGCAGCATTTGTCAAGTTGGAAGCAACGAATGGATACAATGGTTGGGCGTCTGCAGCTGAAATCAATGTGTTTAAAGATTCTCTTCCTGCATTGGCGATTGCCGGGGGTGCGGGAACCGTTACCGTTCAGAATGCGGTCCTAGGGGCGATCTTGAAGCTCTATGACAGCTTGAACCAAGTAATTGCGTCGCTAACAGCGACAGGCACGGCGGCAGACCAATTTACCGGTGTACCGGCAGGCGCAGGATATTCTGTTACCCAGACCGTATACGGCGTGGAGAGCGCTCACTCTAATGCAGTTTCGGTATCGATATTATTAGATCAAACGAAGCCGGTTACCGAACTTGTTGTTGCAGGAACAACTAACAATGGATGGTACAACAGTCAAGCAGTAACACTGCATGCAACGGATGATATGTCCGGCGTAGAGAAGACTCAGTACAAACTAAGTGAGAATGGGGATTGGACGGATTATTACGGAGCGTTTTCGCTGCCACAAGACGGAACATATACCATTCAGTATCGTTCAGCGGATCGGGCAGGAAATGTTGAAGATGCCAAGCAGCAGACTGTAAAAGTCGATACTACACTTCCTGACATTAAATTTATGATTATTGGGAAGGAATTAAAGGAGGGTGACTCCTTCGATGACAATCTGCCTTTAACCTTTCAGGTGTCTGATCATCTATCAGGTGTAGCTTCTGCCCAGATCAGTGTCAGCGACGCTGTATATGCGGTAGATCTAACTAAGGGAACAAGCATCGTCATAGATTTAACTGGAAAAGTTGGCAGCTATTCAGCAGCTATCGTTGTTGAAGATATGGCTGGAAATAGGCTTCAAAAGAATTTCCAATTCAATGTGACGTCCAGCATAAATGCAATGAATGCGTTGCTTAACCACTATCAATCGCTGCTTAGCAACGCATTAACATCACAACTGAGCAATGCCCTCAGTCAAGCGCAGCATCAACTTGATAAAAACCGGCGAGATCAGGCTGCAAAGCACATGCAGGACTTTGTGAAACATCTTAACAATCCAGCTTTAGGAAAAGATGTAGACAGCAATGTAAAAGCCATTCTTAATGCAGATGCAAATGCATTGATCAAACTATGGTCAACACAATAAGATTAGAGAGAAGTCGTCCTTTTGTTGGGCGACTTTTCTTTTGATTTGAAATTAACACTTTGTAGCGTACCAATTGTATATATAACAATGATTTTTTAGTAACTGTTAACGGCTCCGAACTCGGTACTCCCGGGAGGAACGTTCACTGTTACATTTGGTCTGGAGGGAGTAACTGAAAACAAGCGGTCAAAGGGGATGAGCAAGTGCTCGTGCTGACGTTCAAAGCGAAACAAGCAGCGGTAACATCCACAGGGACCGTTTCTGTGACGAGCGCAGCCTTGGCGGGCGGAACGGGCGTTGAGAAACAAGCGGCGGTATCTTCCGTACATGTTGAAGTGACAGTACCTCAAGGAACTCCAGGCGACATCAACCACGATGGTAAAGTGAGCATCGGCGATCTGGCCTTGGCTGCGGTCAATTACGGAAAAACGTCATCCGATCCGAATTGGCAGCAAATTAAAGCAGCTGATACGAACGGCGACAACAAAATTGATATCATGGACCTTGCGGCGATTGCGTCGAAAATAACGAATAGCGGATACCCCTCAGGTCTTTAGGATCGGTTAACAGGGGTTCCACAATATTAGCACAACAAAGGAAGCAGCTTGCCGCTAGAACGGTATGCTGCTTCCTTTATGTATGGATAACAAATTTTATATCGTCAAAACTAACGAAATGGTGATGATCTAATGATTTATCCATTGCACGGAGAATAGGTGTCGTCTATCGTTGGTTACATGGCGGACATATTTAGCAAAGTCATTTCCAATTCGGGTACTTTGCGATGAGACCTAAAACCTGTTCCATCCGGGGCCCCGGTACAGGTTGGCTTTTTAAACGAAAAGGAGGGCGATTGCCTCATGAATCAGCCGGTATCAGCCAACATAACGCATGAAGCGCGTCCCGGCACAAGCGGACAGAACCGCTTTTTACGTGATTATTGGCGTCATAAGTATTTGTACTTGATGGTGCTGCCCGGCTTTTTGATTGTGCTTGTATTTGCCTATTTTCCGATGTACGGGGTGCTTATCGCATTCAAAGATTACAACGTGGCCAAAGGCATATGGGGAAGCGATTGGGTCGGATTCAAATATTTCAAAGAATTTCTGAACAATCCGATGGCGCTGCGAACCGTCAAAAATACGCTAGTGCTCGGCATCTACGGACTCGTGTTCGGGTTTCCGGCCCCGATCGTCCTGGCGCTGCTGCTTAATGAAATTCGGGCGCTCGCTTTCAGGAAATTCTTGCAAACGGTTTCTTACTTCCCGCATTTCATCTCCACTGTTATCATTATCGGGATGATTAAGGAGTTTACGTCGCTTGATGGCTTGTTTAATTCGATTACGGGGTTGTTCGGCATGGAGCCGATCAACTATCTGACGGAGCCGTCTTATTTCCGGACGCTGTTCGTCGGTTCCGGTATTTGGCAGGGTATTGGCTGGGGAACGATTCTTTACTTGGCTGCGCTCAGCAATGCTGATCCGACCTTGTACGACGTCGCATCCATCGACGGAGCGAACCGGTGGCAGAAGACGAAGCACATTTCCATTCCGACTATTTTGCCGACGACAATTATTTTGTTCATTTTGTCCGTAGGCGGCATTCTTGGCACTGATTTCATGAAGGTGCTGCTCATGTACAACCCCAGCACATACGAAAAAGCTGACGTCATCGGCACGTATGTGTACAGGATCGGTTTGGAAGGCGGACGTTTCGAATATGGCGCAGCCGTCGGCTTGATGCTTTCCGTGGTGTCGTTCCTGTTTGTCCTGATGACCAACCGCATGTCCCGCAAATTTTCGGAAACAAGTTTATGGTAGGTAGGTGAGACACGTGCATTACAAACAAAAGTTAGGATCGCGGTTGTTCGACGCTGCCAATTACGGATTTATGCTGCTGCTTGTGGTGGTTACGGTTTATCCGCTGCTCAATGTCATCGCGATTTCGTTCAGCAACGCAGATTTTATTTCGCTCGGGCAAGTTTCGTGGTACCCGAAAGGGTTCAATGTCAAAGGGTATGGGGTCATTTTCGACAACCCGATGCTCTATATCAGCTACAAAAACACGGTGCTGTACGCTGCGACGGGCACATTGTTGACACTTTTCCTGACGTCGATGATGGCGTATCCGCTCACGGTTTCCGATTTCCGATTGAAAAAGGCTATTACCATTTTTCTTGCGGTTACGATGTTTTTTAGCGGAGGGATGATCCCGACTTACTTGATCATGAAAGAGCTGCACTTGCTGAATACGTTCTGGGTCATGGTCGTTCCCGGCTGCATCAGCGCGTATAACGTCATCATCTTTCGAACGTTTTTTCAAAACATCTCATCTGAGCTTCGAGAGTCGGCTTATATGGACGGCGCCAACGATTTGACCGTACTTTTCCGCATCTACTTGCCTCTTTCCAAGGCGCTGCTAGCCACCTTCGCGCTATTTACGATCGTGGCGCATTGGAATGAATGGTTTAATGCGCTTATTTATTTGAAAGATGAGAACAAGTATCCATTGCAAATGTTTTTGCGCAGCATCATCTTTACCCAGCAGGAAGGTCAGAGCGGGCAGGTGAGGGATATGATCCAGAACAGGCAAATCAATCCGAAAAATATCCAGATGGCGGCGATCGTCATCACGATGGCGCCGATTCTGTGTATGTATCCTTTTGTGCAAAAGTATTTCATCAAGGGCGTTATGCTCGGCTCGATCAAAGGGTAGTCGATCTTACAGGCATCTCCCGATCTCTCATTCGGGAAAAGCTTTGAGATATGAATCCATGTTCATCAAATCAAAGGGGGAATTTATGTGAAAAAATCAATGACGATGTTAGTATCAGCAATCCTCTTAACAACTGTGTTCCTAAGCGGTTGCGAAAACGATTCGGGTAAAGGTAGTTCGTCGGCGTCGCCGTTGGCAAGCGATTCCGGCAGCAAGGCGGCTACTGATGCAAAGGAACTGAAGCTGAAGGTCGTTATCCCGCATTTTGGCGGCGATCCGACGGGTACGCTCGTGCAGCAGGAGTTCGAGAAGGAAATCGAGAAGTATTTGGGAGCCAAAGTGACGATTGAATGGACGCGTATCCCGTGGGGCGAGTACAAAGAGAAAACGCAGGTGATGCTGACAAGCGGAGACATTCCAGATATCATGCTCGTGCGCAGTCAGGATAATATCATTAAATACGGCGAGCAGGGTTTGTTCCTGGACCTTTCCAAGTACATGGACATAATGCCCAACTATAAGCAGTTCATCACTGCCACAGATAATAACGAGCAATATTTGATGAATAAAAACAAGCAACTGTTCGCGTTCTACGACGGCTTCTCGAATCCGTCGGATATCGAGCCCAGCCAATACGCAGCGGCATACCGCCTCGACATTTTCGAGAAAAACAATATCAAGGTGCCGACTACGCTGGACGAAATGTACGATGCAGCCAAAAAGCTGAAAGCGCTTTACCCTGACTCTTATCCGGTCGCGCAGAGCGAACAGTATTTGGGTTACGACGGCATATTGAACGCGAACCATACGAACGGCGAAATTTACTGGAACGGCAAACAGTACGTATACGGGCCGACGGAAGAAGCGTACAAGGAGTCACTGGTTTTCCTGAACAAATTGTATACGGAGAAGCTGCTCGATCCGGCTTACTGGTCGGATGAGATGGATCAGGCGAAGCCGAAGGCGTCGACCGGCAAATCGTTCATGTACCCACTGATCTGGTCCGGTTATGTGGCGGACTTCAATGCGAATAAAGAAGCTGGCGTCAAATGGGCGCTTTCGATGCTCGCTGATAACCCGAAATACGGGAAATCATGGAAATACGGAAGCGACACGAAAGGAAAAGGGCTGAATAACGGTTATGGTCTCGTTATTTCGGCAAAAGCCAAAAACCCGGAGCAGCTCGTGAAGCTGGTTGATTATCAATACAACGACAAAATGATCGATCTCTTAATGTGGGGAATCGAAGGCAAATCATACGAAATGAAGGATGGCAAGAAACAGTACCTGCCAGCATTGAAAAGCTCGGCAGACTTCGTAGGCGAACTGGCGAAGATGGGTGTATCGGCATCGATGCGCACCCGCCCGGGCATCGTGTTTACGCCGCAAGAGCGGATTGCCGTGTACACCTCGGTTCCGGATGTGCTCTTCTATAACAACGGCAAAGCGCAGATGGAAAACTATTATATGGCGTCTGACAAATACGGCGGCAAAGAATCGATCGCCCCGATGGACCGAGCACCGAAGATCATGTTGACGAAGGATGATAACGATCGTATCGCCAATACGATGACGCCTATCAAAACGTACGTAAAAGAATCGTCCGTCAAATTCATTAAAGGTGAGATGAGCTTCGCCGATTGGGACAAATTCCAAGCGACGATCAAGAAAATGGGCGACTACGAGTCGATTCTGAAGCTGCAGAATGATAAGGTCAAAAAATAATTAAGGCTATAGTCAGACAATTCCTTCCGTGCGTGAGAACGCATGGAAGGAGTTGTCTGCTTATGCGGGGAGGTAAATGAGATGAACAATCATGATTTGATATTCGATCAGCCGATCGCAAGATGGGACGAGGCGCTGCCGCTTGGTAACGGATTGACAGGATGCCTGCTGTGGGGAAACGGGGAGCCGCTTCGGTTCAGCCTGGACCGCGGCGATTTGTGGGATTTGCGGTTGGCGCCTGAGGTGCTGGATGCCGGGTTTACCTATGCGGAAATGATCGAATGCGTAAGGCGCGGTGACCAAGAAGGGCTGCTCAGCCGATTCGATAGCATCTATGAAAAATATCCGTACCCAACCAAGCTACCTGCCGGTCGGCTGGAGTTGCGTTTCGGGAGGTCAGCGGATCACGTAAGGAGTCATCTCGCAATTCGCGAGGCATGCGCGCATGTCCTAATGGCTTTCGGTGATCGTACCGTTAAGGTGGACAGCTACCTGCATGCAGTGAACGGCCTCGGCTATATCCAAATCGGTGGTGCTCCTATCGATGATGGACGGCTGGACATCGTACCGCCGGATTACGCCGGTGCGTTGCCTCATAATTCTGCAGATCCCGTTTTCCATACGAGCCTAACCCGGCTCGGCTACCCAGCCGCTACGATGCATAAAGAAGGAAATGTACGCTGGTTTTATCAGCGGACGTGCCAAGAACTCGAATATGCAATTGTCGTGGCCGAACGGCAAACGGCGAGTGGCCATTGGGAAGCGGTTTATACGATCGCTGCCAATCATGACGGCGAGCAGTGGCTGGAGAATGCCAAACGAAAGGTTACCGATGCGCTGGACGCCGGGTTTGACGCCGCATTCCGCGATCATTGCACCTGGTGGGAACGCTACTGGGGCAAGAGCTCGATCACTTTGCCGGACGCGGAAGCGGAGAAGATGTGGTACTTGAACAACTACCTGTTCGCATCCTGCTCGCGCAAAGGCTCTCCGCCGATGCCGCTGCAGGGGGTGTGGACGGCGGACGAGGGCCTGCTCCCTCCATGGAAAGGCGACTACCATCACGACTTGAATACGCAGCTCAGCTACTGGCACTATTTGAAAGCGAATCATCTTGAAGAAGGGGAAAGCTTTCTCGACTTCTTGTGGGGCTTGCGGCCGGAGGCGAAGCGGTTCGCGCAAAGCTTCTTTGATGCTCCGGGCATCAACCTTCCATCTGTCATGACGCTTACCGGCGGTGCGATGGGCGGGTGGCCGATGTATAGCATGAGCATTACGAACCACATTTGGGTGTGCCAGGCGTTCGACCATTATTGGTTGTATACGGGCGACGGCGATTTCTTGCGCGACAAAACGTATGTATACTTCAAGGAAACGGCGGACTGCGTGCAGCGATGGCTGACGCTGGGAGAAGACGGCAAGCTGCGGCTGCCGGTATCGAGCTCGCCGGAGATTCACGACAATTCGCTCAAAGCATGGCTGGAGCCGATCAGCAACTACGATTTGGCGCTCCTTATTTATTTGTTCAGGCGTTTGCACGATATGGCGGAAAAGCTCACTTACGCCGCCGATGTAGAAAGATGGGCGGAGGTGCTTGCCAAACTCCCGGAGCTTGCGGTTAACGAGAGTAACGTGCTGATGGTCAATCCGGAAGAGTGCCTCATGGAAAGCCACCGGCATATGTCTCATATGATGGCTATTTACCCGCTGCAGCTGCTTGACCGACGTGGTTCGGAGAGGGATCGCAAGATTGCCGATGCGACGATCGCTAATCTGGAAGTGCTGGGCAAGGGACAATGGGTAGGCTATTCGTTCGCTTGGGCGGCTGCCATGTACGCGCAGCAGGGCAACGGCGAAGCGGCGATTTATCATCTGCAGCAAATGTGGCACTACACGTGCTCGCCGAACGGGTTCCATCTGAATGGCGATTATAAAAAGGCTGGCGTCTGCATGTATCATTACCGCCCGTTTACGCTCGAAGGCAACTTTGCCGCTATTTGTGCGCTCCAGGAAATGCTGCTGCATACGGACGGCCAGACGATTCGTACGTTTCCAGCGATTCCCCGTGAATGGGCGGCAAATGACGTCGAGTTCCGCGATTTCCGCGGGGAGATGGGCGTGCTCGTCTCGGCGCGATGGAGTGCGAACCAGCTCGACTATGTAGAACTGCGTGCCGAACGCGACGGTTTCTTCCGAGTACAGAACGATTTCGCGAGCGAAGGGCTGCAAATTCGAATCGGTAATAAGACGAAGGAACTCGTTTGCGGAATGAAAGACATTTTCACAATCTCTTTGCAAGCTGGGGAGTCCTGCATGGTTACCGTGTTGTAAGATTTGCTTACCGAAGGCGTGGAGCAATGGCGGCAAGGCTGCAAATGGTTTTGCCGCCATGAATCATGCATTCATGATATAATCGTTACAACGAAGGATTTGAATGCGCTTCCAATTCGTCATGTTTTCACATTCGCAGGACAGTTTTCGTTTCAGGAGGTTGATAAACAGAGAGACTATATCTATTAATCTTTTTTAAACTCTATAATAATTATAGAGGTGATAGAATGAAACTATACGGAATTGGCGATTTCGCCAAGATGATCGGAGTCACACAACAAACATTAAGGAACTGGGACAAGCTCGGGAAACTGAAGCAGCATCATGTCAGTGATGGTGGATACAGGTACTACTCCCAGATACAGCTAAACAAACTTCTACGCAAGAAAGAACCGGCACAAAGAATCATCTTAGATTATGCTCGCGTATCCAGTCCAAAAACAGAAAGATGATCTTGAGCGACAGATTGAACACGTCAAAATGTACATGCTTGCCAGAGGATACTCTTTTGAGATTATTACCGATATTGGCAGCGACAATCAAAAAATCGTTACCGTATTCATGTTTCGATTGCCAGTCAAAAGGGCGAATAAAGTGAAGAAAATTCTGAAGGAGTTGATCGAAGATGATTCTAGCGAAAAAAGTCAGAATCAAACCGACTCCTGAACAAGAACAGCAATTATGGCGTTCAGCAGGAACCGCCCGATGGGTATACAATTGGACGTTAGTGCGTCAAGAAGAAAACTACCAAAACGGCGGGAAGTTCCTACCAGACGGCAAACTACGGAAAGAACTGACGCTGCTTAAGCAGCAGGAAGCCTATGCCTGGTTATACGAGGTATCCAACAATGTAGCGAAACAAGCCGTCAAAGACGCTTGCGAGGCATTCAAAAAGATGTTCAAAGGACAGTCCAAGAAACCAAAGTTCAAAAGCAGAAAGCGTTCCAAACCCGCATTTTACAATGATACGGAGAAATTGAAGGTAAAAGATGGGCAAGTGCTGCTGGAGAAAATAGGTTGGGTGGAAACATCGGAACAACTCCATGTGGGTGTGAAGTACAGCAACCCACGCATATCGTATGACGGCAAGTATTGGTATATATCCATAGCGTTCGACCAAAAGCAAGAGTCACTGCTGCCAACAGGCGAAATCATCGGCATTGACGTAGGCCTGAAGGAATTAGCAGTATGCAGTAACGGTATGGCATTCAAAAACATCAATAAGTCAGCCACCGTAAGAAAGACGGAGAAACGATTGCGACGGTTGCAGTGCAAGGCTTCCCGAAAATACGACATGAACAAGGAGGGAAACCGTTTCGTCAAGACTTGCAACGTTGTAAAAGTTGAAAGGTCCATTCGTTTGCTTCATCGGAAACTAACGAATATCCGTACCAATTACATTCACCAAGCAACAAACGCCATAGCGAAAACCAAGCCGAGCGTCATTGTGATGGAAGACTTGAATGTAAGCGGAATGATGAAGAACCGCCACTTGAGCAAAGCCATAGCCGGTCAGAAGCTGCAAGAGTTTATCCGGCAAATGAAATACAAGTGCGAGAAGATCGGCGCGAAATTCATTCAAGCCGACAAATGGTTCCCCTCATCGAAATTGTGTTCATGCTGCGGTCAGATGAAATCACACTTGAAATTGTCTGAACGCATCTATGAATGCAAATGTGGATTAAAGATTGACCGCGACTTGAACGCGGCGATCAACCTATCGAAATTGGCGATGTAGCACCCAAACGCTTATGCCAATATGTAGGATTCGTTGCATCCGAATTTACGTCTGTGGAGTGTTAGACCAAACGCAAGTAGCTTAGGCAAAAGCGGACACGTAGAAGCAGGAAGCAAACAAGGATTTATAGACTTTTATAAGTTCTTGGCAACGGGAATTCATGAGACGACTAGTAAAATCGTTTCCGCGCAAGGCTACCGCAGGTATGAAGAAAAAGACGCTGATCACGATTTTTCTGCGGTTTTTCGTTCTGACCTTGCTGCTTATGGTATCGTCTATCATGATCGCAGCGTATTCGAATTACAGGATGATCGACGACGCAAAGGAAGCGAACCACAATTATTTGCGCGTCGTTTCTTCGTCACTTGACGGCCTGTTCAACAAAATCAAAGACAAGGGTTACAGTATCTCGTCCGATTCCAACTACCTCAATCTGATATCCATGACCGACAAATCTCAAAAAAATTACGCCTCTTCTACCTATGCATTAAGCAGCAAGCTGTACGATCTGTACATCAGCGATGACACAGTGGACGATGCCTTTATCTATTTTCAAAACATCGATACGGTGTTGGCCGGATCTGGTTCCTACGAAACCGCTTTTTACCTTAACAAATATTATCGTTATAAGGGCTATTCGCAGCCGTTTTGGAACGGCGAAATCGAAAAGGGTGTCGTGTCAACCATATTTCCCGCGACAGACGTTTACAGGCAGACCGGTGTGACTGGTGAGAAAAAGTACAAAACAATCGTCCCGCTTGTCCTGGGTATCGAAAACATTGCTCATGCGCGCAGCTATATGATCGTTAACATAGACGAGCAAAAGATTTATCAAATGATCGATAACATGAACATTACGAAGAAAGGCGACATTTACCTCATCGACACGCTCCATAACCGGCTCATCAGCGCGACCAATCGCAAAATGCTAGGCGGGACGTTCAACCTCGGGGAGCTTCGTTTGAATGTGAAAGATGTTAAAACCGATTCGGAAGCGTCGATTGACGGAGACAACTATATACTGTCGTTTCAGCCGTCATCTTGGAACAATATTGGCTTCCTGATCGTAACACCGGAAAAAATGCTGACGGGTCCGATCAATAGATTCCTATACATGACGATCGGCGTTATCGTCTTGTTCATGTTGATCGGAACGATTGTTTCCGCCGTCTTCACGTTCGGCATCTACTCGCCGCTCGCGGAGATGGTCAATTATGTGAAACGGTTTGCCAAGGCGCCGTTCGAGAACGGCAAGTCCGAATACGACTATATCAAGGAAAATATAACGACTCTACAGCAGTTTCAGCAGGAAAGTCTGCCTTCGTTGTTGCAAATCTTTCTGTACCGCGCTTTGAACCAGCAGCTTAATCAGGAAGATATCGAACGGCTGAAGCAAAAATACGATTTTTTCCGCGATGGGGTTTTCTTCGCGCTGGCTGTCGTTAGAATCGGCATTGCTGGAGGAGGCGAATTGGCGGTAGCCGAGCACAAACGACAGCTGATCACCTTAAACAAGCCGGTACTCGATATGACCGAGAACGAAAGCGTACTTTTTATACAGGAACAGGATGCCTGCGACGTGGATGCGCTTGTCATGAAGCTTGAAGCCGATTTGACGCGATATCAAGCGGATTGTGGGGTCGAAATAAGCCTGGCAGTCGGCGTTAGCCCGATTTTCGTGCAATTGGATCAAACGTGGAAGGCGTACAAGGATGCGTGTACGATCCTCGATATGCGCAGCGTGAGCAGCGGAGGCATCGTCTTTGGCGTGGCTGACAGCAACCCGGGAGGGGGCGGTGCTCTGAATGCGGCGGATAAAAAGGAGACGATGCGCAAATATTTGGAGAACGGCCATGTAGAGGGCGCCGCTCATTTATTGGATCAGCTTTTCGAAGGGGCGAAGAAGCAGCAAATGCCTTTTAAGGTATTCCGGCAATTGGTGAGCGACCTGCTCTATTTTGCCGTGGAAACTTTTTATTCGCGTCGTATCGATGAAGAGTCGATGTTCGGAATGCCCGCTGGTGAAATGATCGCACGCGTGAATACGATGCAAAGTCCGCTGCCGATCGAAGCTCTTTGCCGCAACGTATACGGAAAAGTGACGGAGCACGTGCAGATGCTGCAACAGTCGTCTCAGGCGTTAACCGGGATGCTCGATTATATAACGGCAAATTTGGCTGAAGTGAATTTAACAACGATTGCTGATCGTTTCGACCTGAATGCGAACTACGTTTCACAATATTTCAAGAAACATAAAGGCGTTACGTTTACCGATTACATTAACCGGCTGCGCATCGAAAAAGCAAAGGAGCTGCTGCTCGGTACCGATTGCACAGCGAATGACATCGGCAAGCAGATCGGCTTCAATAACGCGAACGCTTTTATCCGTATGTTCAAGAAGCTGGAAGGCACGACGCCGCACGAATATCGCAAGGGAATCAAAGCGAATTACAGCTGCGAGGCTGAAGGGGGGATAGGTCTTGCAGAATAAAAAAAGAACGATAATTGTCGTGGTCTTTATGTGTGCGGCGATGGTGCTTTCTTCAGCCTCCGTTACCCTCGGCAAGCGGGCATCCAGTACGGCATCTGCACCGCCAATCGTCGTCAAAGCGGCCGTCCCGTCATTCGAACGAGAACGGGATACGCTGATCGATCGCGAGTTCGAGCGTCGTGCCCATATAAAGTTCGATTGGATTCAGTTTCCGGTTACCGAATATATGAAGCGGGTCAAGCAGCTGCTCACGACTTCGGGAGATAAACCGGATATTTTCGTCATTAACAAAGAAATGGTTCAGCGGTTCGGTCCTCAGGGGCTGCTGCTCGATCTTCGTCCCTACCTGAAGCAAATGCCGAATTTACAGCGATGGATGGACAAATATCCGCAAATCTACGACAGCATCGTCTCCGAGGATGGCAAACTTTACGGCATCGACGGCTTCAACACGTATGGGCAAATGCCCATCGGCTATTTGCTGCGTGAAGACATTTTTTACCGTAATGGTATGCTGCTGCCCAAAACATTCGACGAGCTGTACGATTCACTAAAACAGCTCAAGCAAATTTACCCTGATTCGAAGCCGATTTCAAATCGTTGGGGACCGGATCACCTGCTCGATAACTTTTTCATGGCATATCATACGCAAAGCGGCATTTACTTCAATAACGATGATATGACGTTTAAGTTCGGTCCGATTGAGCCCAATTTCAAGAAGGCGGTCGAATTGGCCCACAAATTTTATGAAGCGAGATTGATCGACCCCGATTTTACAACCGATTCTGATGCTCAATTTTTTGAAAACATTACGAAGGGCAAGACCTTCGCTTTGTTCGGCGAATATTTTACAGAAATGGACGGGTGGGTAGAGAAAGGGAAAAAACAAGATCCGTTATTTAGCTTGAAAGCTGTGCAACCACCCATCACTGAGAACGGTCTGCAGGCACTCCTACCGGTACAATATGCAAACTCGCAAGGAGATTGGGTGATCGCTGTCAATGCGTATTCAAACCATACCGATGAACTCATTCGCCTGCTTGATTATCAATATTCCGATGAGATGATGGAGCTAACGAATTGGGGCATCGAAGGGGAGACGTTCAAATGGGTGAACGGGGAGCGTAAATATGCCGTAAAGCTGCAGACGAAGCTGAATTCGACGGGGACGGTAACCCCTGAACAGGTAGGCGTGG
Organism: Paenibacillus germinis; assembly: GCF_013141785.1. Lineage (NCBI taxonomy): Bacteria > Bacillati > Bacillota > Bacilli > Caryophanales > Paenibacillaceae > Paenibacillus > Paenibacillus germinis. The sequence goes on along the minus strand of NZ_WHOC01000176.1, from coordinate 84,646 downwards.
ACGGACGCACGGGTATCTGGCCGCCCTATGACCAAGATGCGGAGTATGCGAGAAAGTGGGGGGCGGTCGGGCTTGAAGGGCAGCGAATGTATAACGATAACGTGAGCCGAATTGGATTTTTCTCGGGACCGACCGTCTCTTTCAATCAGGACGAAATGGTTGAGATAACGAAAGTCATGACACCGCTCAATAAGTTTCGGACCGAGAAGTTGATTAAATTCGTGACCGGAGAGCTTACGATGGATACGGATTGGAATTATTTTCAGGAAGAATTAGAAAAGTTGGGGGTCAGGCGGGTGCTTGACATGTACCGCGCAAAGTATGCGAAGCTGCCGGACGAACGGAAAAAGCTGAATACGGTGATTAAATAACTGGATTATGCATGTGTGCCACCAGTGAATCGATATGGAAGTGTGATCAAGGTTAAGCCTGAGAAGCTCGAAGAATATAAGACGCTACATGCCAACGTATGGTCAGACGTTCTCAATATGATCCACGCATGCAATATCCGCAATTATTCCACCCTACAACACAAAAATGGTGGGAAATTTGTGATCCCTGCCAAGAGCCGTTGGAGTCGCGGCTTGAAGGCGAATGGTGGGCTTCAATGGAGGAAGTTTTTCATACTGATTGAGGGCTATGTCAAATAACTTAATAAGCAAGGGGCTGCACTAAATTTTTGCGTAGCCTCTTTTTTACGACCAATAGGCAGGGAAATGTTGACCTGGCAGCTCAAATGACTTTGGGACAGTCTTTTGTGCGAATTACTGTATTCTAGGTGATGTTAGTTTAAAAAAGATCAATAAGAACCCAAAATAGATCATTTGAATGCGTTTTCATTTGAAGTATTGTTGAGATATAAAGTATTTTAAAAGAAAGGGGGAAGTGTAGCTATTCACCAGAATGCGTGCAAAAATTGAATGATTCAATTGTTTGTTCTGTCTGCAGTGATACATAATGTATCATTTTGTCGTTTTTTTTCTTGCACGATTTGTATTACTTCTGTGTGATGTGAAACAAAGGATGAAAGGGTGATCGTTTTGCGCAAGTTATTGAAGATGCCTTACAAGAAAGAATCTTTATTAAGTATAATGATAGCTGCTTGCATTTCCACTGGTTTTACCGGTATACCAACCCTATTGCCAATTGGAATGGCGCATGCGGCAACCGCGGTTACATTCACGGGATCCGCACAGCCCCCGGCTCATAATCTGGCCCTATGGTATCGACAACCGGCAACGGATTGGGAGACACAAGCGCTGCCGATTGGAAACGGATTTATGGGTGGAATGGTGTATGGCGGTGTAGACCAAGAGCATATCCAGTTCAACGAGAAGACGCTTTGGACAGGCGGTCCGCGTTCTAAGGCCGGAGGCGGAAGGGACGGTAACAGAGATGGTGCGGCCGATCATTTAGAGAATGTTCGCCAGAAGCTAGCCAGCGGTGATGTAGGTGAAGCCACTTCGATTGCCGAGCAATATTTGACAGGTACATTAAACGATTATCCGCAATTTGGCCATTATCAAAATTTCGGTGATATCTTTTTCGATTTTGCCCTTCCTGCTTCCGTGACGGTTGCCGATTATCGGCGAGAACTTGATCTGGAGGATGGGATCGCGCGTGTTACTTACAAGCAGAATGGGGTCGATTATACACGCGAATATTTTATGAGTTATCCGGATAAAGTGATGGCGATGCGGCTTTCCAGCAGTCAGCCGAATCTGTTGAACTTTGATGTAAGGGTCACAGGCCCTCATACGGCTCCTTCCATCGTGGCTAGCGGCAATACGCTGACCCTTAGCGGTAAACTAGCTGATAATAATATGGCCTATGAATCGCAGTTCCGAGTTCTGAGTGATGACGGCACGGTTACGGCCGGAAATGGGAAGCTGACGGTAGCAGGCGCTAGCTCTGTTACGATCCTCATGTCTGCAGCTACGGATTATGCCAATCATTATCCGGATTATATCGGAACGGATCCACACCTAACTGTGACCGATAACCTAGCAGCAGCTTCCACCAAAACGTATGATGTGCTGCGTGCGAACCATTTAGCTGATTATCAGTCGCTGTTTAAGCGAGTAGCGCTTAATCTGAATGACCAGCAGGCCACGGTACCAACTGACCAACTTCTGGCCAACTACAGAACGACCCGCACCAGTGCGCTGGAATCTCTGTTTTTCCAATATGGCCGCTACTTGCTCATCGCTTCTTCGCGTCCGGGATCGCTGCCTGCCAACTTGCAAGGAGTCTGGAATAATTCCAAGACACCGCCATGGGGAGCGGATTACCATACGAATATCAATCTTGAAATGAATTACTGGCCTTCTGAAGTTACCAATTTGAGCGAGACGGCCATACCTTATGTTGATTTTATCGATTCTTTACGGGCTCCAGGCAGGGTCACAGCTCAGAAGCATCACGGTGTAACTGGTTCTGGTTGGACGATTCATACGTTCACTAGCATTTTTGGCTATACGGCACCAGGTTGGGATATTAGCAATTGGGGATGGCAGCCGGCCGCTGGCGCGTTCCTTTCACAGCAGTTGTGGGAGAAATATATGTTTACGGGCGATACGGAATACTTACGTAATAAGCTTTATCCGATTATGAAGGAAGCGGCTGAATTTTGGACAAAAACGCTCGTTACGGATACGGACGGAACACTGGTATCTACGCCGGGTGTTTCACCGGAACATGGTTCATTAAGCATAGGGGATTCTTATGATCAAGAGCTGGTTTGGCAATTGTTCACGGATTGCATTGATGCGAGCAACGTTCTGGGGATGGATGAAGCTTTCCGCAATGAGCTTATTGATAAACGAAGTAAGCTGTCTATGCCGAAAATTGGGAAGTACGGGCAAGTACAGGAATGGAAAGAGGATATCGATGATCCGAACGATGAGCATCGCCATATCTCACATCTGGTAGGTTTATATCCGGGCAATCTGATCAATAAGGTAACAACTCCTGATCTATTTAATGCGGCAAAAGTGACTCTTACTCAGCGTGGAGATGAAGCGGAAGGTTGGAGCAGAGCGAATAAACTGAATATGTGGGCTCGTATGCTGGACGGTGATCACGCTGAGAAGATTCTCCAAGGACACCTTGACGACAGCACGTACGCGAATTTATTCAATGTTGGCCCGCCATTCCAGATTGATGGTAACTTTGGGGCGACATCCGGGATCGCTGAGATGCTTTTGCAAAGTCATACAGGAAGTATTGACTTGTTGCCGGCTCTACCGATGGCATGGCCCAAAGGAGATGTTAAGGGCTTGAAGGCAAGAGGCGATTTTGAAGTGGATATGAGCTGGAATGGGACGATATTGAGGAATGCGACGATCACTTCCTTGGAAGGAAATGTCGCTAAAGTCAAGGATAAGACATTCACCCATGCCGGACAATTTACAGTGCTTAAGGCGGCGGACAACACGCCGGTGAACTATACGGTTAGCGGAGACACGATAACGTTCAATACCGAAGCGGGACAAAAGTATACGATCACGTCGTCGATGCCTGCGACGCAACTGGCTGTTACAGCTCCTGATTACATTTCGCCAGGGAAAAGATTTGAAGTAACGACAACTTTTAAAAATGACGGTCCGAACGCAATTTCAAACGCGAATATCTCTTTACAGGCTCCGAGCGGATGGGCAGTCGAAGCTGTTACCCCAAATGTTATTCAACAAGTAACACCGGGCCAATCCGTTGATACCAAATGGGGCGTTACTCCGTCTGCAACGATGGCAATTAGCATGTATGAGCTCTCAGGCAAAGTAACTTACGCTTACGGAACTTTGACTGGCAGTGTTGACGCTAAAGTGAATGTAACCTCTCCGCCAATCGTGCCTTCAGGCGAAGTTTATTTAGGAGACGCTACCTGGATGAGTACAACGAATGGATGGGGACCCGTGGAACGCAACATGAGTAACGGAGAGTCATCGGCTGGTGATGGTAAGCCAATTACGCTGAATGGGGTTGTCTATCCAAAAGGACTTGGCATCCATGCTGCGTCTGAGATCTCCTATTATTTAGACGGGAAAGGCAAGCTGTTTACATCGGATATCGGTGTCGATGACGAAGTAGAGAGCAGCCGTGGAAGCGTCATTTTCCAAGTTTGGGCGGACGGCAATGAAATTTACGATAGCGGCGTCATGACTGGAAGCAGTGCAACAAAGGCAGTAAGCCTTGATATGACAGGCGTGAATGTCCTTAAGCTAGTCGTAACGAATGGTGGAAACGGCAACGGTTCCGATCATGCGGATTGGGCTAACGCCAAAGTTACATCACCTATACAGGATGGGGCTGTAACCGGCGTACAACTGGATAAGATTAATGTTGCGCTCAAAGTAGGAGAGACGACACAGCTTACAGCTACGGTTCAACCCGCGAATGCGACGAACAAAAACGTCAGCTGGGCAAGCAGCGATCCGTTGGTAGCCAAAGTTGAAGTTGTCGGCGGCAAAGCGATGGTAACAGGTCTCAAAACGGGCAGCGCCGAAATTACGGCGACGACGGCAGACGGAAGCTTCAATGCGAAGGCTCAAGTGACCGTGACGAACGGCATTGATGTCGTACAGACGATAATGGTCGATGATCGCGATCCGTCCATTGTGTATACGGGGACATGGAACAATTACAACGATGGCGGAGATTATAACGGTACAGAGAAATATAACAATACGGCCGGCAATTCGGCGCAATTTACGTTTACCGGCACCTCAATCAATCTGATCAGTATGAAGCAGAGGAATATGGGTAAGATCGATGTGTATTTGGATGGGGTATTAGATCAAGCGGATTTCGATTGTTACTCTCCTAGCACAATCAAAAGGGTCGTCATCTACAGCAAGACAGGTCTACCAGCCGGAGAACATACGATCAAAGTCGTTGTCAAAGGTACGAAAAGCCCATCGGCAGTGGATACAATCGGGGCTATCGATGCATTCGAGTATACGCCGGCGATAGCAGCACCAAACGTAACGGCGGACGATACGAATAACGTTATCGTAGGCGCGGACGAGAGTATGGAATATTCGATAGATAGCGGGGCGAACTATACAAATTATAATGCGGCCCAAACTCCTGTATTCAATGGCGACAAGACCGTACTGATACGTGTTGCAGCAAATGAAGTTAACTCAGCGGGGCTCGCGAAGACGCTTATGTTTACACAGAATTCGCTTGAGCCCGCAACCACTTTAACCGGAACCGGCACGATCACTGCGGGAGCAGAGTTTACCGTTCAATACGGGCTGAATAACACTCAAAATGTATATGCACAAGATCTGACCCTTACCTTTAATTCGAATCTATTGGAATTTATTTCGGCAGAATCGCTTAAAGAGGGATTAGTCATTGTAAATAAAACGGAAAAGCCAGGTCAAATCAGGCTCATTGCGGCAAGCACAGGCAGTAATGCCTCTAATGCGAGCGGGGATCTGTTGAAACTTCACTGGAAAGCCAAATTAATGGCTCAGCCGCAGGCCGCAGTAATCACGTTGTCTAACGTGAAGATTGCTAACGGTGACGGCCTGGAAACAGAAGTGTCCGGTAGTTCCAACAGCGTACAAATTACTGTAGTGGATAGGGCGGCACTTACTGCCTTAATTACTGATGCTCAATCAAAACATGATGCGGCGGTAGAAGGCACACAAGCCGGGCAGTATCCAGCAGGAGCGAAAGCGGCGCTGCAAGCGGCAATTGACAAAGCTAAGGTGGTAGCAAATGACTTGGGAGCAACTGAGGCGATAGTAGCGCAGGCAGTGGCTGACCTAAATGCGGCTGTACAGTCCTTCACTTCTTCCGTCAACATTTCTATTCCTGGCGACATGAACGAAGACAGCAAAGTATCTATTGGCGACTTAGCTATTGTGGCTGCGGCTTATGGAAAAACTTCTGTTGACACAGATTGGAATCAGTACAAAAAAGCGGATATCAACCACGACAACAAAGTTGACATTAGTGACTTAGCTGCAGTAGCGACAAAGATACTCGAATAAGAGAAGAATATTGCTTAGCGCTTACTAAGTAACATGGTCAAAGCCAGGAGTAGCTTTTCCTGGCTTATTTTTCACTCATTATTAATATTCAACTAAAAATATCATCTTTTATTCAAAATAGATCATGTGAATGCGCTTCCAATCGTGCTAATATATTAGGTCTAAGGCGCAAATCACCGCAAGCAAACGACAATTGCTCAGCAATGTTCTGTATTATATACTTTTTATGGCGATCGTTCTTCTCGCTGCCCAGAAACCTATTCCACTTATATTTACATTCAGTTTTCGGTGAAAAAATCAGCCCAACTTGATGAAGTTCGATGATGGATGGAGAGGGGTAACTACATGTACAAGATGATGATCGTTGATGATGAACCGTTAGTTCGTTTGGCCTTGCATCATTTGATCGATTGGCAAGCTCTCCATATTGAAATCGTGTGCGAAGCGGGTGACGGTGTCGAAGGTCTCGCGCTGCTTAAGGCCCGTGGCGACATCGACTTGCTGCTAGTCGATATCCAAATGCCTCGAATGAACGGCATCCAGTTATTAAAGGCATTGAATGACCCAGTATTAACGAAGCGTCCGCTTCCAATTATCCTTAGCGCTTATAGCGATTACAGCTATGTGAGGGAAGCTTTCCTTCTCGGAGCTCTCGACTACATCGTCAAGGTGGATATGGATGAGGATCATATCGTACCCGTTATTGCTAAAGCCGTAGAGGAGTTAGTCCGGTTAGGCGGCGTATCCAAGACAAATGCGATTGAACATGCGAACAAGCAGCTAGTCCAACAATCGGATAAGGATGCGTTATTACAGAAGCTTTTTGACTTCGATCCAAAGGAAGACGCAGAGTCGTTCGAACAATGGCTGTTATCTGCGAACGGTTTGTTAAATGAAACGAACGAGATGGCGATTATCATTCAAATAGCACGAGGTATCGACACGACGAAGCTGCATAGTTTCATCCAACAAACGATCCAAACGGTTCTTCATGAAATGTCCATTTTGCATGAAATTGTTCGACAGGAAGCAGGCGAATACGTCTTATTGTGTGCGTTCCCGAACGAACGCAGCGAATCGGCGATTCGGGCACACATTCATAGCGCACTGACGATGATTCAGACTCGCCTGCTGCAATATGTAAACGCCTCTATTTCGGTAGGCATAAGTGATTTGGCAAATGGAAGTAGGCAGTGGCCTCGCTTATGCCAACAGGCCAAGCAGTTGGCAGCAAAAAGTTATTTTGCCGGTGTGGGGAAGTTGTTTTATCGGGAATCGGCGTCCCAGGAATCCTGTGTGAAAGACACAGGGGGCCACGAGTTGTGGGATTACTTGAGGGCTGGGAGGCTTGCATTACTTCAAGCTCTGAAGCAACCTGATGAAAGTCAGTGGGTTCGCGAGTATGAACAATTGGAGAAGCGAATGTATGATGCGAGGCAGGAGCTGCCTGACAGGGTGCGAGCTGTATTCGTCGATATGTTGTGGGAGCTCGGCGCTGTTCTTTATGCCAAAGGCATGCGCTTGGAGGAGATACAGCCTACTTCTCACAATCCATTTGATGAAATCAAACAGATGGAGACGCTGGAGGAAACGCAGCAATATGTCAGACAGCTATTACAGCGTGCTCATTCAGTTATTCACGGGAATAGCCTTATGAACGCAGCGCGCTATAGTCCTTCCATTGCTAGTGCAAAGAAATTCCTCGATATGCATTATCGTGAGGAAATTAATCAGTCGCTCATCAGTGAGATGGTGGGCGTGAGCGAAAGCTACTTGAGCAAGCAGTTCGTTAAAGAAGTCGGCTGCAATTTCATCCACTATTTGACCAAGCTGCGTATCGAAGAGGCGAAGCAGCTGCTCGAACTGGGGATCAAAATTTCCGATATTTCGGAAAGAATCGGATACCTCAACCCCGAGCATTTTAGCCGCATTTTCAAGAAAATGACGGGTTTTAGCCCGAAGGCATATCGGGAGAGTTTGGAGAAAGTATAGGGTAGAAGAACTAGCGATGATCTTACGCTAGTTCTTTTTTTTGTAAATATGGCCAATGATTTTAGAAATAGTCTATTGCTTTGGAGAAATAATCAGTTTGCTGAATGAAAATCAACATGCTATTCCTCATTTTACTCATATTTAAGTCATTGGCGTTCCATTAATCTAAGGGAAGAGATGCATCTCACCATAAAATTACTGGAGGGTCAATGAATGAAGAAAATGTTAGCTTCTACTATGACTGTCTTGATGATGGGCACAATGATTGCTTGCTCCTCTCAGACAGGATCTACACCTAATACAACGAAAGAAACGTCGCCTTCTACGAACAACGCTGTGACGACATACCCAATCAAAACGGATAAGACACTTACTTATTGGGGCGAGTTGACCCCGAATTTAACCGGTGTTAAAACAACCCACGCTGAAGTTCCTTTCTTTCAAGATTGGCAGAAGAAGACGGGCGTACAGCTTAAGTTCTCCGCACCGCCGACGGGACAGGCCAAAGAGGCTCTTAACGTCATGTTGGCATCCGGGGATTTGCCGGATATCATCGAATATAATTTCCTTACTTTCCCAGGTGGACCTGAAAAGGCGATCAAGGACGGATACATCCTTAAATTGAATGATTTGATCGACAAGCATGCGCCTAACCTTAAGAAATTTCTGAAAGACAATCCCGAAATTGACAAAATGGTAAAAACCGATAGCGGCAGCTACTATGCGTTTCCTTTCATTCGAGGGGATGAATATCTGCAAGTATTCCAAGGTCCAATTATTCGCAAAGATTGGCTAGACGAGGTAGGTCTTCCTGTACCGGAAACGATCGATGAATGGACAACTGCTCTTAAAGCGTTTAAAGAAAAGAAAGGAGCAGCTGCACCTCTTTCTTTCATCAGTAAACCGAACTTTTTCAATGATTCATATAATGGTGCGTTTTTAGGGGCTTTTGGAGTTAACCGCAATTTCTATTTGGAAAATGGACAAATCAAATTCGGTCCAGCTGAGAGCGGATACAAAGATTATATGGCATTATTCAGCAAATGGTATAAAGAGGGCTTGCTGGATAAAAATATTGCCACTGTAGATTCAAAAGCATTGGATGGAAACTTCTCTACAGCTAGCACGGGAGCAAGTATTGGGAATGCTGGAGGCGGTATTGGGAAATGGCAGCCGATTGTCCAAGCGAAAGATCCCAAAGCACAATTGGTCGCAGCTCCTTACCCGGTATTGAAAAAAGGAGATATCCCTAAATTTGGTCAAAAGGATAAGCCGTATTCCTCTGGAGGCATTGTAGCCATTACGACGAAGGCGAAAGATCCGGAACTCGCGACGAAGCTGCTGGATTATGGTTATAGTGAAGCGGGACGCATGTTTTTCAACTTCGGTACAGAAGGCGTTAGCTACAATTTAGAGAACGGTTATCCGAAATATACAGATTTATTGATGAAAAATCCGGATAAATTAGCTCCGGCGCAAGCGATGTCCATGTATGTTCGCGGCAGCTACAACGGCCCGTTTATCCAAGATAAGCGATATGCCGAGCAATTCTTTACATTGCCAACCCAGCGTGAGGCGATCAATGTTTGGAAGAAAACGGACACAGATAAGTATAGTCTGCCTCCGCTTACGCCAACGCCGGAAGAGAGTTCGGAATATGCAAAAATCATGAGTGACATCAACACCCTGGTAGATGAAATGACGTTAAAAATCGTTCTTGGAACGGAATCCGTCGATCAATATCCGAAATACTTAGAAAAAATGAAATCTTTGAAGTTGGATCGTGCTATTGAAATTCAAAAGGCAGCTTTGGATCGTTATAACAAAAGATAATGCGAAAATGAGTGGAGAGAGCTTTGCTCTCTCCATCCATTCAGAATGAGGTGAGGGAAAAGATGGAGACTACGCAACCGCTCAAAAGTCTGGCACTAGCAAAGAAAAAAACGGGCATAAATCGATATGTTCGTGACTTCATAATGAATAAATACTTGTATTTGATGATGGTTCCAGTGCTTGTCTATTATATGATCTTTCATTATGCCCCTATGTATGGAGCACTGATTGCATTCAAAGAATATTCACCTATGAAAGGGATTATCGGCAGTGAGTGGGTAGGATTCAAGCATTTTCAAGATTTTTTCAGTAGTTTTTACTTTTGGCGTATTTTAAAGAACACTCTTGTTATCAGTCTGTACTCCTTGGTATTTGAATTCCCAGCGCCGATTATTCTGGCCTTGCTAATCAATGAAGTGCGCAGCAAGATGTTCAAGCGTGTGGCTCAGACCATAACGTATATGCCTTACTTTATTTCACTTGTTGTTATTTGTGGGATTATAACTGATTTTACGAATGCGGATGGTGTGATCAACAAGATCCTTATGACTTTTGGATATGATGGCCAGACGATGCTGCAGAAGCCTGATTTATTCCGTCCTATTTATATTTTATCGGAGATTTGGCAGCGAATTGGTTGGGAGTCCATCATTTATATTGCTGCGTTAATGGGTATTGATACCGAACAGTATGAAGCTGCGCGTATGGACGGAGCAACCAGGTGGAAGCAAATCATTCATATCACCTTACCTGGCATCATGCCAACGATTGCTATCATGTTCATATTGCGAATGGGGAATTTACTTAATGTAGGATTCGAGAAAATTATTCTCCTTTACAATCCGGTCACTTATGAAACCGCGGATGTCATTTCTTCCTTTGTTTATCGTAAGGGATTACTTGAATTCGGATGGAGCTACAGCTCAGCAGTCGGCTTATTTAACTCTGTAATCAATCTTATTTTATTGGTTTCAGCCAATTATATCAGCCGAAAAGTAAATGAAAGCAGCTTATGGTGAGGTGAAGCAAATGAATAAGGGACCTAGTATGCTTGAAAGATTGTTCGATATTGGTATTCATCTAATTTTAGTAGTCCTAGTGGTTGCTACTTTATATCCACTGCTATATGTCGTCTTCGCATCCTTTAGTGATGCAGGTCAGTTAGTGGCTCACAAGGGAATTCTTTATAAGTCTTTAGGTTTTAGTCTGGAAGCGTACAAAGGTGTCATGAAAAACCCAGGTATTCTGATCGGATACCGCAATACGCTATTTATCGTTGTGTTCGGTATTTTAGTGAATATTTTGATGACAGCTTTAGGGGCTTACGTGCTTTCACGGAAAAATGTCATTTGGAATAAAGCATTTATGCTGATCATCGTTTTCACCATGTTCTTTCACGGTGGCTTAATTCCTTTATATCTGGTTGTGAAGAATGTCGGTCTTCTGGACTCGTTGTGGGCTACGATTATTCCATTTGCGATCGGTACCTTCAATCTCATTATCATGCGTACAGCCTTCATGTCTGTACCCGATAGTTTAGAGGAGTCGGCCAAGATCGATGGAGCGAACCATTTTACCATCTTGTTCAAAATCATTATTCCGCTTTCCATGCCGGTCATTGCGGTTATGATTCTCTATTATGCGGTTGATAAATGGAATGCTTGGTTCTACGCATCTGTATTTATTAAAAGCAGAGACCTGTTCCCCTTACAACTTGTACTCCGTGAAATATTAATCTCGAATTCTACAGACGGAATGTCCGTAGGGGCAGATGCGGGAGATCGACATCAAATAGGTGAAACAATTAAATATGCGACGATTATTGTAGCAACAGTACCTGTACTTTGTATCTATCCTTTTGTTCAACGTTACTTTGTAAAAGGGGTTATGGTAGGTTCTTTGAAGGGGTAATTCTGTGTAAAAATGACTTGAATAGAGCTTTTGTCAATCGGTTTTGTCATTTTGGACATTCCTCCCCTTGCAATCAGAGGTATAATAGAGGTAAGTGGAGACAATCCCTTCAGACATTCATCCACCATTCAATGGGAGGAGATCCATGTGAAGATCCGATTTCTATGGCAGAAGCGAAAAAGCATTATTTTTACTTGGTTAATTTCATATAGCGCGGTGTTGTTCGTACCGATGATGATGAGCTGGATTATTTATATGCAATCCAGTGAAGCGCTTAAGAGCGAGATTCATCGTGCGAATGATTCGTTATTGAAACAAGTCCGGTATACGATAGATAATCAAATCGATTTAATGAAACGATTGAATATGGAGATCACTTGGAATGCTAAGCTTCAAAGCTTAATGTACTCCAATCTACGGTCAAACGACGATCAGTTCCTCGCTTTTCAATTGGTGAATGAATTTAGGATGTACCAAACGTCTTATGCAACGATCGATGAATTTTATGTCACTTGGGATCAGGAATCATCGATCCTCCGTCCGGGAAATGTCAGGGACCTGAAAACTGCTTTTGATACGATTCACAACACAGGAACGCTTCGATACGAGCAATGGCTCGATACGATACATAATGCCGCTAACAACCAATTTCTCTTATTGCCACGCGCGGATGCGGTGAGTCCTCAAAACTCAATCGCTTATATTGCACACCTGCCAAAGGATTTGAACGGCAAACAAACCGGCACCGTCGTCGTCATGGCAGACATGGAAAGATTTCAGAAGGCGATGGAAACAATCTCAGGGTTTAGTGGCGGACAGATATTAATTCTTAATCATGATAATCAAGTTCTTCTTTCCAATTTACCTGTGTCGGTCAATAAGAACCTTATTTTGGAGCAGTTGTTGGATAGGGATGATGTGATGTACAAGCCGGCGCAGAATGGGGATTCAGAGCTATTTTATATGCAATCTGCTGTGTCTGATTTGAAATATGTTTTGGTTATTCCTAGTCGTATTTATTGGGAGAAAGCGGAATATGTCCGTAAATTCACCTATATTAGCATTTTAATAAGTTTAATGGGAGCAGGCGTATTGACATGGTTTTTCATGCGCCGCAATTATTCGCCTATTCAGCGGCTGGTTCAGTCGCTTTCTGATAAGAATTCCACCCAGGAACGGCCAGATGGAAATGAACTCAACTTCATTCAAAGAGCAATTTCACAAACAAGAAATGAGAAAGATAAAATTGCTTTACAGTTGCAATCTCATCACCACGTGCTGCGTTCCAATATGTTGAATCGGCTCCTGAAAGGGAAGATGGATACACTGATTCCATATGAGGAAGCGTTCAAATCGTTCCATATTGATTTAATTTCTCATGATTTTGCCGTCATTTTATTTGCTGTTGAGAATCAGGACAGCCTTTCCTCCAATTTGCCGGGAATGGATATGAATGAAAGAAGGAAACTCATACAGTTCATTATTACGAATGTCGTGGAAGAGCTTGTCGGGCAGCGCGGGCATGCGGGTTATGTGGCTGAAGTAGATGATATGATGGTTTGTCTTGTGAACTTTGCAGATATCGAAGCTGTCGAAATGAAGCAAGACCTTCATTGGATTGCTACAGAAGCACAGCGGTTTTTAATTCGATTCAGCATGGATCTTACGGTATCCATTGGCGGCATCCATGGCTCCTTGTTTGGAGTCGCCGAGGCGTATAGTGAGGCATTGGATGCCATGGAATATAAGATGGTTCGAGGAAAAAGAGAGATCATCACCTACGATGAGATTCGAATCGATTCCACGGATCAGCAACAGCTGGGCTATTATTATCCGCTTCAGGTCGAGCAGCAGATTATAAATCTGATAAAAATTGGTGGTTTTGAACAGGCTAGTGCGTGTATGAACGAAATTATGGAGCGAAATTTCAATAAGCCCCTGGTGTCACTGACCTTGGCGAGATGTCTCATTTTCAATCTTGTCGGTACGATGGTGAAGGCGATCAATGAACTAGGAGATGGTGATAGCCGTATTTTAGGAGACAATCCATTGTGGATGGATAAGATCATCGCCTGTGATACGATACTGGAAATGCAGCATGAACTTCAAACCTTGCTCAAAGAAGTTTGTGCATTTGCAGCTGTGAAAATGGAAACGAACTTGTCCAAAGAGCGCGCAGAGACGTTGCGTGAGCTTATCTCCAAGGTGACTCGTTACATTGACGAGCATTATCAGGATTCTAATTTAAATGTGAATACAATCGGTGAACGCTTTGAGTTAAAAGGTAGTTATATCTCTAAATTGTTTAAGGATCAAACAGGAGAGGGACTGCTCGATTACATCACAAAGGTTCGCATTCAGCAAGCCAAACGCATGATCAGCTATAAGCAAGACTCCATATCCGATATTGCCAATTATGTGGGTTACAATGAGGTTGCGACGTTCATTCGCGTGTTCAAAAAGTACGAGGGGATAACACCTGGAAAATTCAAGGAAATGAACTGATTCACGCTAGGTATTAAGGCAATGGAGGGTTACCAGATGAGTAAAAGACGTATACGTACTTCAATCATATTGTTGATGTGGGTAATTACCCTGTTGTTATCAGCTTGTACTTCTGGAAATAACTCAGCAAAGCCTGCAGAGGAGCCGAATAAAGCTACTACCAAGGTAGAACAACCCGATCAGGCCAAGAAGACGCTATCCTATTGGTCTGAACTTAACGGCAATGCGGCGAGTGTAAAGCCGAACATTCAGGACATACCGTTCTTCCAAGAATGGCAGAAGCGGACAGGGGTAAGGCTGACTTTCATTCAACCGCCATCTAATCAAGCGAAAGAAGCGATGAATGTCTTATTAGCGTCAGGCGATTTGCCCGATATGATGGAATATGAATGGGATAACTATCCTGGAGGATCTGAGAAGGCGATCAATGACGGTTATATTTTGAAATTGAATGATCTCATAGACAAACATGCGCCAAATCTAAAAAAATACTTAAGTGAGCACCCGGAAATAGACAAACAGGTCAAAACGGACAACGGTAGTTATTATGTGTTTCCATTCATTCGGGGCGACGAATTGCTTCGAACCTATCAGGGGCCCATCATCCGTCTGGATTGGCTTCAAGAGCTTGGTCTCCAGACGCCGACTACAATCGATGAGTGGTATACCGTTTTAAAAGCGTTTAAAGAGAAGAAGGGAGTCGCTGCTCCTTTGACCTTCTTAGGTGTTCCCAATCCGTTATTCGGCATTGAGGGCGGTGCTTTCGTGGGTGCCTATGGGATCAAGAAAGGGTTCTACTTGGATAACGGCCAAGTAAAATATGGGCCGATGGAAGAGGGCTATAAACAGTTTCTCGCTACTTTTCGCAAATGGTATGCAGAAGGGTTGATCGACAAAAATATCGCTACAGTGGATACCAAAACGTTGGATGCCAATATGATTTCAGGAAGAAGCGGGGCAACGATATGGAATGCTGGCGCAGGTATTGGCAAATGGCAGCCCATCGTTCAAGACAAAGAAAAGGCAGCATTGTTAGGGCCTGCTCCTTATCCGGTGTTGATAAAAGGAGATAAGCCTAAGTTCGGGCAGCGGAGCTATGCGTATGTGGGGACAGGCGGGGTTGCCATTTCAAGCAAAAGCAAGAACGCAGAAGCAGCTGCGAAGCTGCTGGATTACGGATATAGCGATGAAGGGCATATGCTTTTCAATTTCGGGATCGAGGGAATTAGTTATGACATGGAAGGCGGATACCCGAGATATACGGATTTAATTTTGCGAAATCCCAATAAACTCGCGCCATCTCAAGCCCTTTCACTGTATAACCGGGCTAGTTACTTCGGTCCTTTCGTCCAAGACGTTCGTTATATGGAGCAATATTACACATTGCCTCAGCAAAGGGAGGCCATTCAAGTTTGGGCAAATACCGATGTTGACAGTCATACACTCCCGCAAATGCCTAAGACAGAGTTAGAAAGCGCTGAGCTTTCTTCCATCATGATCGATGTCATGACGCTTGTCGACGAGATGTCGTTAAAAATCATACTTGGCGTGGAGCCTCTGGACGCTTTTGACACCTATGTGAGTAAAATTAAAGCCTCCAAAATTGATCGTGCCATTCAGATCCAGAAATCAGCTTTAGATCGATATTATAAGCGTTAAGAGTACACTTAAAAGGAAGACCCTAAATTCAGCTGTTAAAAGATGGCTCCCGGCATTCGTCGGGGGTCATCTTTTTAATGTCCATTGATACCGATCGCTTATTCGATATAATGAGTTCAAAACATGGGCTACTGTGATTACCAATGTTGTAGTTTCTGCAACAATTCACACGCCTAAAGGCTATTTTTGAAGTAAAAGTTGTAGTTTGTACAACATTTCGAACCCATTTTGTCGCCAATTGGCCTGTATGGGGCTGAATTGTTGTACTTTCTTTTTACAACATCTTCAACAGAGAAGATGGATTCATTCACTCATTCATTCACACCTTATTTCCCCACTACTCCAACTATTTCCGACATGTAATCCTCAACCTTTCTTATTCTTGTTTTTAAACGTTAAAAGAACCCATTGAGGTTACTTTATTAAAAGTGCCCATTGTTCGGGTCACACTTCACTAATCTTGCCTCATCATTTTTTTGTTTGCTGTTAATTGCTGTCTTAGATTTGTGTTATCGCATTTGTTATATAACAATAAAAATAATTCAAAATTGTTGTTGCATAAATGTTTTGTTTAGTTATACAATATAATATATAAACACGATCTGTATTGGTACAATGGTTCATATGTTGAAGGGAGAGATGGTTATGAGTAGTTTGGCATCATCGATGGAGTTTGAAAGAAGGAAATTCACGAACCTTCGGGCTTATGATTTTCAGCGGTCTGTTGCAAAACAAGAAGTTCATAAGGAACACGATGAATGCGGTGAAACTGCTCTGTATCCATTGTCTCCATTGTCTTTGACACTGTACTATGCCTTTGATAATGATGTGGAAGTGGGATAATTGGCGGACTTCGCAACTTATATAACGAAATGAAAGCCTACCGATTTTTCGGTAGGCTTTTTATTGTTATAGTATATTTATAAAATTAATTAATTTTATAAAACAGTATTGAACATTATTCTGTAGTGTGTTATATATTATATAACAAAAACAAAACTGTATTAATACATTAGAGGAGGAAACAACAATGGATTGTCCAACATGCCAAGGTAATGGAGATTTAGAGGAAATGAGAAGCACAGATGAGCATTTTCACAAAGAGGGGTCGTCCATCCATTTTGGTCAGGATCGTGTACTCTGGCCCAACACTTGTCCGATTTGCGGCGGCAGCGGATTTCTAGACGTATCCTTTTAAAAAACAGAACCCAATAAAGGAGTGCATAGGATCATGAACAAACAAAGTCAAAGTGAACAACTGCAAGCAAGCTGGAATTCCAAGCGATTCGAAGGGGTGTCTCGACCTTATTCGGTTGAGGATGTGCTTCGCCTTCGTGGCTCCGTAATCATTGAACAGACACTGGCTGACCAGGGAGCCCGCAAATTCTGGGAGCGAGTTAACGAAGAAGACTTTGTACCTGCACTTGGCGCTCTAACGGGAAATCAAGCTGTGCAGCAAGCAAAAGCAGGACTTAAAGCCATTTATTTGAGCGGTTGGCAAGTTGCCGCCGATGCGAACTTATCCGGTCATATGTATCCCGATCAAAGTCTTTACCCAGCTAACAGCGTACCTAGCGTTGTGAAAAGAATTAACCAGGCGCTGCAACGTGCCGATCAGATCCAGCATGCGGAAGGCAAGGGAAGCATTGACTTCTTTCTCCCCATTGTGGCAGACGCGGAAGCTGGTTTCGGAGGACCGCTTAACGTGTTCGAGCTGATGAAGGGCATGATTGAGGCAGGAGCCGCTGCTGTCCATTTCGAGGATCAGCTCTCCTCCGAAAAGAAATGCGGCCATTTGGGCGGCAAAGTGCTGCTGCCAACGCAGCAAGCCGTAAAAAATCTTATCGCAGCAAGGCTGGCAGCCGATGTGATGGGCGTGGAGACGGTGCTAATCGCTCGAACTGATGCGAATGCAGCAAGTCTTCTGACGAGCGACATTGACGAGAATGATCGACCGTTCCTAACTGGCGAACGCTCACCCGAAGGATTCTTTTATGTACATGCAGGCTTGGATCAAGCGATCTCACGCGGTCTGGCTTATGCGCCTTATGCGGATATGGTCTGGTGTGAAACCTCGGAGCCAAACTTGGAGGAAGCAAGACGTTTTGCCGAAGCGATTCATGAGAAATTTCCAGGCAAACTGCTTGCTTATAACTGCTCTCCCTCATTTAACTGGAAGAAGAAATTAGATGAACCTACGATTGCAAAATTTCAGCAAGAGCTAGGTAAGCTCGGTTATAAGTTCCAGTTCGTGACATTGGCAGGCTTCCATGCTTTGAATCACAGCATGTTTGAACTCGCTCACGATTATAGAGATCGTGGTATGGCTGCTTATTCTCAGTTCCAACAAACGGAATTCGCTAGTGAATCTCGCGGTTATGAAGCGACACGCCATCAGCGCGAAGTAGGAACGGGCTATTTCGATGAAGTTTCCCAAGTTATTACGAGTGGTACTTCTTCCACTACTGCGCTTTCTGGCTCCACAGAAGAGGAACAATTTGCTTCTTAATAGCAATGCAAGGAGATGAGGATATTGATCGATCAAACCATGCTAAGGGGAATTGAAATCGAACCGACTTCTACGGAGGGGCAGAAGATTCTCACGCCGGAAGCATTAGCATTCGTAGCACATCTTGAGCGTACATTTGGAGCAAAACGCCTAGAGCTGTTGCAGGAGCGCAACCTGAGGCAGAGTCGTATTGATGCAGGTGAGCTGCCGGGCTTTTTGCCAGTAACTGCAAGGATACGCAGCAGTGATTGGACCATAGCGCCGATCCCTGCGGATCTGCAAGACAGACGCGTTGAGATAACAGGTCCAGCTGGCGACCGTAAGATGGTCATTAACGCGTTCAATTCTGGCGCTTACGTCTACATGGCAGACTTCGAGGACGCTAACTCGCCAATGTGGAATAATACGATCGACGGTCAAGTGAATTTGTACGATGCTGTTCGTCGAACGATCGCTTTCACCAGTCTGGAAGGGAAAAGCTACAATCTTCAAGCCCAGACGGCAGTGCTCAAAGTTCGTCCCCGCGGTTGGCACTTGGAAGAGAAACATATGCAGGTTGATGGGCACCCTGTTTCAGGTTCGTTATTTGATTTTGGCCTATTCTTTTTCCATAATGCAAAGACACAGATTCAGCAAGGAAGCGGACCTTATTTTTACTTGCCTAAGCTTGAGAGCCATATCGAGGCGCGTCTTTGGAATGAGGTGTTCCTATTTGCTCAGCAGGAGCTTGGCATTCCGCAAGGTACGATTAAAGCCACGGTGCTCATTGAGACGATTGTCGCAGCTTTTGAAATGGATGAAATCTTGTATGAACTTCGCGAGCACAGCGCAGGCCTGAACTGCGGACGGTGGGATTATATCTTCAGTTATATTAAAAAACTGCAGAAGCAGCCTCACGTTATCGTTCCCGACCGAGCGCTCGTTACGATGGAATCGCCGTTCATGAAAGCTTATTCGCTGCTCGCCATCCAGACTTGTCATAAGCGGAATGCGCCTTGCATCGGAGGTATGGCCGCACAAATTCCGGTGAGGAATGATCCGGAGGCGAATGAAGAAGCGATGGCGAAAGTAAGAGCAGATAAGCTGCGCGAGGTGAGAAATGGTCACGATGGCACATGGGTGGCTCATCCCGGATTAGTCCCTGTGGCAAAAGCAATATTCGATGCGTATATTCCGTCAGCTAATCAAATTGACAAGCAGCTTTCTGATACCATAATTACCGCTGAACAATTGTTAGAAGTGCCACTGGGGCCGATAACTGAGAAAGGGATACGGACGAACGTCAGCGTCGGCATTCAGTATTTGGAAGCTTGGCTGCGTGGTTTCGGTGCTGTACCGATCAACAATTTGATGGAAGATGTGGCCACTGCGGAAATATCACGGGCGCAGCTTTGGCAGTGGATCCACCATCCACTAGGAGTTTTGGATGACGGGCGCAAAGTAACGGCAGAACTATTTGGGCAGATTCAAGTTGAAGAGATGGCAAAGATCAAAGAAAAGCTTGGGGATGAGACATTCCAGCAAATGAAGTTTGACCAAGCAAATGCTCTTTTTACCCAGATGACGGTTTCGCCTGAGTTTGAAGCTTTTTTAACCGAACAAGGGTATCGATATTTGTAATTGAAATAATTTGAGACAGGGCCTTTAGGAGGCTTCTGTCTTTTTCTATTTGGATATACTATAATTATTTCAATGTTATAGAACAGTTCAGCGAGGTGTGAACCATGAGCACGGGCCATTCGGAGCTTCATACGAAGCATGAACAAATTACGAAATATATTGAATCTTTGGCTGTAGGCACCAAGCTGTCCGTTCGGCAAATCGCTCAAGATCTGGATGTGAGTGAAGGAACAGCTTATCGTGCCATCAAGGAAGCGGAAAACATCGGTCTAGTGAGCACCAAACGGCGGATCGGCACGATTCGCATGGAGAAGAAAGAAGAACCTGTCATTGATAAATTAACGTTCGCGGAAATCGTAAATGTGGTGGAAGGCGTTGTGTTGGGTGGTTCTTCGGGTATACATAAGTCCCTAAACAAATTCGTGATTGGCGCGATGCAGTTGGAGGCCATGCTGAAGTATATTGAAGCAGGCAATTTGCTTATTGTGGGCAATCGTGTACAAGCACACATGTGTGCACTAAGTCAGGGCGCTGGCGTATTGATTACCGGTGGATTTGATACCACGCCAGAAGTAAAAGAGCTTGCTGATGAACTGCAGCTGCCTATTATCGGCAGCTCATTCGATACATTCACGGTTGCTACGATGATTAACCGTGCCATGGAAGATCGCCTCATTAAGAAAAAGATTATGATCGTAGATGACATCGTGCGCAAAGACAGCCCTATTTATTCGCTGTTCGCTGCTAACACGGTCAAAGACATGCAAAAGCTGGTTGAAGAAACGACGCATACTCGGTATCCAGTCATCGATGATAATCAAGTGCCGATTGGCATGATTACGACCAAGGATATCATGGGCGCGAAGCCGAACCAGCTCATTGGCACCTTGATGACTCCTAATCCGTTGATGATTAACTTGAAAACGTCGGTAGCATCTGCTGGACATACCATGGTGTGGGAAGGTATTGAGCTGCTGCCCGTCATAGATACCGATCGCAAGATGATCGGTGTCATTAGCCGTAAGGATGTTATGAAAGCGATGCAGCATATGCAAAGGCAGCCTCAGAACGCAGAAACGTTCGAGGTGCAGATCTATTCGGGAATCGACGAGCTTCGAGATGAGGAAGGCAAGCTGTATTTCCAAGGAACGGTTACCCCGCAAATGACGAATTTTGAAGGATTAGTCTCCGAGGGTGTACTGACAACGATTATGATTCGTGCGGCTTACCGCACGGTTCAGGAGCACAAGAAAGGTGATCTTATTCTGGATAGTTCTTCCAGCTATTTTCTAATCCCGCTGCAAATCGATGACGTCATCGAAATCGTACCCTCGATCGTGGAGATGAGCCGCAGATTTTGCAAGATTGATATGGAAATCAGGACGAACGGCACTAGAGTAGCTAGATCCATGTTTACGGCACGTATTTTATAATAGTAAATGTAAAGGAAGAATAGCCACCTGTTGAGGTGGCTATTTTTGTTTATGGAAGCATAAGTTTGCACAGAAAATTATATGTATCTAATGACCAAGTGCGGGCTGGTTGTCTTTATTTTTCTAATTAAAAAGGGGGAGGAGACACAGATAATGAATGCATGGATCTTCTACTTAATGCTAGCTTTAGCGCCTTTGGGGAATCTGGGGAATCAGGATGACAATCTAAATCAGGTTTGCTCCAGTACAAATGAAAGCGCAATCATTAGACCGGAAGTTGATACGAAGGTTATTCATTATACCAATCAAGCCATCTTTCTTACCTACCACCATCTAGATGAAAACGAGTCATTTGTGACGATTTCCCCGGCTAAATTTAATCAGCACCTCCAGATATTAAAAGAAAATCATTATAATGTGATCCCGATCGAAGATTATAGCTGTTTTCTAGAGCATCGAAAGTCAATCCCCCCGAATGCTGTCGTGATTACATTCGATGATGGCTATCGATCTTTTTATGAGAAGGCGTACCCTTTATTGAAAAAGCAAGGGTTCACGGCAACTAACTTTGTTGTTGTAAGTTATCTGGATTCTGATTATCCGTCTCTCCCCTTTTTGACTTGGAAGCAAACAAAGGAGATGAAACACGATGGATTCAGTTTCTATTCTCATTCATATAACCTTCACCAGAAAAAGAGGGGTGACGGAGTAAGTGCCGTACCTGCTCTGACGAATCGTCTTTTCCTAGAACAGGAAAAACGGTTGGAGACGGAGGTGGAATGGAGAAAAAGAGTCCGCGAGGATCTTTGGATGGCCGAAGCCATGTTAAAAACGCAGCTAGACAACAAGCTCTCCATGCTATGTTTCCCTTTTGGGGAGTATAATCAGACCGTTATGGATGACGCGAAAGAAATGGGTTTCCGTTATTTTATCACGACAAAAGAAGGGATTAATTCGGGGGATAGTAGAGAAATAACTCGGTTGAATGTTGGCATGCCCTATATTTCCGCGGATAACTTTCTCAAAAAGCTGCAGAACTATGATCGTAAAAAGTGATAGGAGGGAGGACTTCCGCCAATAAGGGGAGGTCCTTTTTGGGCAGAGTTGTTCTTAACGGAACGACGATCCGCTAAAGTGGATGAAATGAGCTAAAAATTGAATTGGGGGAACGAGGGGGCGCTATTTTGGCATTTTTGAGGAAAATAACCAACAAGCGGAACGTGAGAGCCTTATTCGATGAAATTTGTGCTATTCGAAGCTAAAAACAACGAAATAGCGTCACTACGTTCCTCATTTTCGTGTTTAGAGCATATTTCACGTAAATAGCGTCTGTACGTTCCCTTTAAAGGAAGCCAACCATTGGTAGATAGATGGATGCATGTTTCCATGAAGAAGCTGCCCCTCTCATGTATTATCATTTGAGGGGCAGCCCTTTCATGTAAGCCTTATTTACATGAGGCTATCTTCATCAGCACTACCAGTTTGTTCTGTCCGTGCTTCTGCTAATTGTGCATGTGCTTGGTCAAGTTGTTCGTGTGCTTGCTGAACAGCCCTTCTGCGATGATTACTAATCGATTGTGCTTGATTCAGTTCACTTAGTGCATCAGCTACCGCATTATGGGCTTCTATTTCTGCATTTTGTTGTTCGGATTGTTGGTCAGTCATGGTATACATCTCCGATCTATTGTTTTTTTAGGCAAGGTTAATATTGCCACAATTTGACTAAATCATTCGTTATCCGTATCGTATTAATAAATAATGAAAGGCGGTAAATCATATGGGGAAAATTAACAAATTAGGCGGAAGCGGTTTTCATCATGTTGCCATTCGAGCAAGCAACTTCGAAGTAACGGTGAAATTTTACACAGAAGGATTTGGCTTTACGGAAAGATTAAGTTGGGGAGAAGGGGACGGGAGAGCTGTTCTTCTTGATACCGGAGACGGCGATTATCTAGAAGTGTTTGCCGGTGGTGTACCAGGAGATAAGCCGGAAGGTGCAATTATCCATATGGCGTTTAGAACAGATGATGTCGCTGCGGCGGTGGAAGCAGCACGCGCGGCTGGCGCAGAGATCACGGTCGAGCCCAAAGATGTGGTCGTAAGTCAAAGTCCAGCAACACCTATTCGGATTGCCTTCTGTAAAGGGCCTGATGGCGAAATCATTGAATTTTTTCAAAGCACTGGGGAAAATCAGTTGTAATCTAATCAAAAATAAATCCAATGAACAGAGAGCAGTCCAGTTTTTTCAAACACTGGACTGCTTTTTCACGTGGAGCTAACATATCTTTACACGATTTATCGCAAATGATAAGATTCGAATCATACACGATATATAATGTGTAATGAAGTTGAGGAGGCTAATTCTGCATGAGTGATTTGAAGCTATGGTATACGAGCGCTGCGCTGGACTGGTCGCAAGGGCTTCCAATAGGAAACGGGAGAATAGGCTCCGTCGTCTACGGCGGGATCGAGAAGGAAACCTGGAGTATGACGGAAGTCACTTATTGGTCTGGAAAAACGGAGAGGATCGAAAGCCAATCAAAGGGCAAAGCTGATCTTGATCAGATGCGGCAGCATTTCTTTGCAGGGGATTACAAACGCGGGGAAGAGCTAGCTCAGAAGGCACTGCAGCCTAAAAAGCAAAATTTCGGAACGAATTTGCAGATGTGTAATCTAATCTTGAATGTGGAGCATCAAGGTGGTGATCTCCAGCGTGTATTAAACCTTAAAAACGCTATCTTTCATACTTCTTACAGCGTAAATGGCAATAACTTTACCTGGGAAATATTTGCTTCGCATGCGGATGATATTGTGGCTTCGCGCTTTTGGAGTGAACACAAAGGGAGCATTTCATTCACATTAGGAATAGAAGGTCTGACTGACAACTTTACGCAACGGTTTGCCGAGGACGCTACGATTACTTTTGAAGGGCAAGCGACGGAAACGATGCATAGTGACGGTACGTGCGGAGTTTTCTGTCAAGGCATGGTCAAAGTTGTGGCACAGGGCGGAACCGTTATTGTAGAGGATAATCAAATCGTCGTAAGAAACGCAGATGAAGCCTGCATCTACTTTACCGCTAATACCGATTATGGGAAAAATGATGACTCATGGCTTAATGAATCTGAGCGCCAACTAGCACAAGCCATAGCACTTGGCTATGCAAAGCTTAAAGAAAATCACATATCCGATTATCATCGCTTGTATGGCCGAGTGAATCTTGACTTAGGTCATTCAGACGCGTCCCGCCTACCTACAGACGAAAGAATCCGTCTCTTGCAGAACGGGCAAGATGATGATCCGCTATTATTCGCCTTATTTTATCAATATGGCCGCTATTTGACGATTTCCGGTTCACGTGCAGATTCTCCTTTGCCTCTTAATTTACAGGGCATTTGGAATGATGGCGAAGCCAACCGTATGCAATGGAGCTGCGACTACCATCTGGACATCAACACACAAATGAATTATTTTCCAACAGAAATCAGTAATTTGGCAGAATGTCACATCCCTTTAATGAGTTATATTGAGCAGCTATCGCTGGCAGGCCGTACTGCAGCGCACGATTTTTATGGATGCGAAGGTTGGGTTGCTCACGTATTTTCGAATGCATGGGGGTTTACAGCTCCAGGCTGGGAAACTTCGTGGGGACTGAACGTTACAGGAGGCTTATGGATTGCAAGCCAACTGCGAGAACACTATGAATATAGCTTAGATCGTGAGTTCTTAGCGCAGCGAGCTTATCCTGTGATGAAAGAAGCCGCCGCCTTTTTCCTCGATTACATGACGCTGCATCCACAATATGGGTGGCTTGTAACAGGGCCTTCTAACTCACCGGAAAATAGCTTTTATATCGAAGACAACGTCCATCAATTGTCGATGGGCTCAACACTCGATCAAGTGTTGGTTCGTGACTTATTCGCCTTTTGCTTGGAGGCTGCCGATACGCTGCAAGTGGATTTTGATATGCAAACCAAACTGAAGCAAGCCATCGCTAAGCTGCCGCCCCTTCGTATTGGCAACCGGGGACAATTACAGGAATGGCTGGAAGATTATAAAGAAGCACAGCCGGATCATCGTCACCTATCTCATCTAATCAGCTTGCATCCAGGTAACCAAATCACCCTAAGAGGAACACCGGAACTGAGCGCCGCTGCAAGAATCACATTAGAAAATCGAATGTCTCGCGAGGCGTTGGAGGATGTTGAGTTCACAGTTGCCTCTTTTGCAGCGAGCTTCGCCAGATTAGAAGACGGCGAACATGCCTATAAGCATTTAACCCATTTAATCGGTCAATTGAGTTTCGATAACTTATTAACTTTTTCCAAACCGGGGATTGCCGGAGCGGAGAAACACATATTTGTCGTAGACGGAAATTTTGGAGGGACAGCGGCGATAGCGGAAATGCTGCTGCAAAGTCATGCTGGAGAAATTAATTTACTTCCCGCCCTGCCAAAGAAATGGCATACAGGTAAAGTTTCAGGACTGCGGGCCAAAGGAAATATAGAAGTTGATATCGTCTGGGAGAACGGTGAGTTGATGGAAGCCACTATTCAGGCATTCTCAGCGGGTCAAACATTTCTGCGCTACCGTGAACAAAGCGTTCCGCTCGTTCTAAGACCAGATTATGTCTATAGAATCGACAAGCAGTTGAACGTGACTCATAAGGAATAAGGAAATTTGTATGGTCAACGACCCAATTGTACCTATGCGATATTGCTCTTTATCTATATAATCAGTCTTGTAGTAAGCGCTATCATATAGATAAGGTACAGTTTCGCATGGACTGCAATCAGGGGGTATTAGTCATATGCAAAAATCAGAAAAGACCCGACTAGGGGTTTTTTTTGTTGAACAATCGTGCTAACTTGTTAAGGAACGTATTCCGAAACCTCCAAAATGGAAGGGAGAACTGCCAGTGCCCAAGTATTCCAGATTATTTCGAAGGTTTCTGATCTCTTACATCGTTATTTTGATCATCCCCAGCATAGCGGGCTATATGTCATATCGTACTTCGATCACTGTCACGCAATCGATTTCCATTGAGAATAATGTGACACAGCTTCAAAAGAGCCAAGAGATTCTTGAACGAAGAATGGCCGAAGTTGAAAGTTTTACGAGACAATTAGCTTTAAACCAAGACTTGAGTGTCCTTTTGAACGAAAAATTGGTGGACGATAAAGCAAATGTGTATGGGGTCTGGAAAATAACGAGAGATATTAAGGCCTACAGCCAAACGAATGATTTTTTGAAGCAATTCTATATTTATTTGACTAATTTTAACGTCGTTGTGACGCCAGGCAATGCTTATTTTCGCCCTGAGCATTATTACCAGACTTCGCATTACAGCAATCTTTCCTTGGACGAATGGAAAAAAACAGTATTAGAGAAAACGCATAGAAGCGAAATCATGCCGCTGAGCCCGTTTGTCAACAACGGAACGCAAACCTCAGTCATCACCTTTATGCAATCGCTCCCATTAGACAGCTTTAGTGATTCTTCACCGGCCACGGTTGTCACCATTATTGATGAACAAACCATCAACAGTGTCTTGTCTGGTTTAAGAGATCCGAACGGTGGTTGGACGCATATTAGCGATGCAGAAGGACATACCATTAGCTTGCAGGGGATCAGTCAACAGGAAATGGATCAATTATCCGCTGATAGCCGCTTCGATAAGGGGAAAGTCAGTCAATTCTATGCAGATGATCTCGTGATAAGGATTCAATCCAAATCAACGGGTTGGGTATATAGCACGGGAATTCCAAAGCACGTTTTAATGGAGAATGCGAATAAAATCAAGTACATCACTTGGTCGGTGACCGGTGTTGCTCTACTGATCGGGCTTTTTGTTGGTTTTATGCTGTCTTATCGAAATACGGCCCCGATCAATAGGCTGCTTAGTGTGATGAAAGAGCAGTTTGGCAAGGATGCAACGACAGAGCGCAATGAATATGATTTCTTGCAGGGTAATATATCCAATATCATTACCAACAACAAGCGCCTTGAGTCTGAGCTTAATCGGCAGCTGCCATTAATTCGCGATGCCTTTTATAAAAGGTTAATTGCGGGTGAGTTTCAATCGAGGGATGAATTGATTTCTGCTGCCGCGCAGGCTGACACTGGGCTAAATATGAATGCCGGTTATACGGGTATTCTGCAAATCAATGGTTACTCCGGCATGGAAAGCGTTGAAATTCTCAACGAACTGAATGCGGCCAGACTCATTCTGAAACAGATTTTAATTGATTCAGGCAGCCACCTGCATGTTCATATGACGGATTTGGGTTCAGATCGCATTGTAACCCTATTTACGTCAGGAGAAAAGGATGAAGGTGAAGAAGTTGGCAAGGAAGATATCGAGCAGCTCGTGGCAAATCTCGCCAATCTGGCTTTTACCGATTATCGTATTACTATTACTGCAGCACTAAGCGATCCCTTTTCCTCTGTCATGGAGATCAGCCATTCCTATGAACAAGCCAGACAGGCATTAGAATACGCCGTATATATGAATAGAAAAGGAATCGTTTGGTATAGTGATACACGAGTAGAGAGTAACACGTATTATTATCCAATCGATGTGGAGCTGCGATTAATTAGTACGATTAGGGCAGGCGATGTGGATGAAGCCGAGCGGATCGTCAAGTCGATGATCGAGCAAAATACGGAAAATCGAGAGCTTTCTGTGGAGATGAAGCATCAGTTTATCGGAGAAGTGAAAGGAACGCTGCTTAAATTACTCGACCAGAAGGCTCTCATGGAATCCCCTATGTTCGAGAAAATCAAAAATCGGATCATTAGCATCCAGGCCACTGAAGCTATTGAGCTGATTTCGCGTGAAATTAATGAGATTATCTCAGCCATGTGCGGTCTCATCACGAGCAAAAAGAACGATGCCCATATTAAAACCGTAAAGCAAATTAATGAATATATCGCTGAAAAGTATTCAGATCCCGATCTAAACCTATACCGGATAGCTGAGATTGTAGAGCGTCCAGAAAAATACATCTCCCAATTATTTAAAGAGGTAACGGGGACGAATTTATCCGATCATTTGGAAAAAGTGAGAATGGATCACGCAGCGATTCTTTTAAAAAGAAACCAATATAACGTGGATGAAATCGCTTCGCATGTTGGTTATAACAGTTCACATTCCTTCCGGAGGGCGTTCAAGCGAGTTATGGGCGTATCGCCAAGCTCGTTCAGACAGTCCGCAGAAGAATGAAAATCCTAATCGCTTAGGCGGTTAGGATTTTTTCTGTCTTAATGGCCGTAGCGGAAAAGTGGCTGTTCGAATAGGAAAAATGCCCGCTGAATTCGGGTTATTTGTTCGCAAAACGACGCAATTGTACCTATACGAGGGTCGCAATAGCACCCTATAATCAGCCATATAGAAAGCGCTATCACGACTTCATGAGGAATTTAGGGGGGAGCATTTTGGAAAAAGGAATTGAAATCGAACGCAGCCGAGTGGCACCAATAGAACGTGGAGGCTTCCTCACAGCAGCGACAAAGAGTTTTAGAAAACATTGGCAATTGTATCTTATCGTTATTCCGCCAGCCTTGTTTTTCCTTATTTTTAAATACTATCCGATGTTGAATGCCGTCCTTGCTTTTAAGGATTACAACGTTACTAAAGGGATATGGGGAAGCCCATGGGTGGGATTCAAACATTTTAAGTTGTTTTTTGATAATCCGATTTTCTGGACGTTAATTAAAAATACACTCCTCATTAGCGGATACTTGTTAATCGTCGGGTTTCCAATTCCAATTTTGTTGGCCTTGGCTCTTAATGAAATACGCAATGGCAAATTTAAGCGGTTTGTTCAATTGGTTTCGTTTGCTCCTTATTTTATATCCACCGTCGTTATGGTATCCATTATCATGCTTTTTCTAGCACCACGGCTAGGCTTCGTTAATGTGGCGATGAATCATTTCGGAATGGGATCTATCAATTTTCTCGGGGAACCCGGCATGTTTCGCTCGATCTATGTGTGGTCGGATATTTGGCAGACGGCAGGCTATTCGGCAGTTATCTTTTTGGCTGCGCTAGCAGGAGTCGATCCTTCGCTTTATGAGGCAGCCAAGGTAGATGGCGCTTCACGGTTTCAGAAAATCCGACATATCGACTTGCCCGGCATCATGCCAACCATCACGATTGTTTTCATTTTGAATGTAGGGAGTGTCATGTCACTTGGCTTCGAAAAGATCTATCTGCTGCAAAATCCGCTGAACAAGATAAATTCCGAAGTGATTGCCACCTATGTGTATCAAATTGGTTTACTGAACGCGAACTATAGTTTTGCTACTGCGGTTGGATTGTTTAATTCTGTTATCAATTTAATTCTGCTTGTTGGTGTCAATATGGTAGCAAAGCGATTATCGAATACGAGTATCTGGTAAACAATGGAGGAACCAAACGATGAATACGATGAAAACGACGATCAAAGAATCGGTTGGCGATAAACTATTTTTGATTAGCATCTACGTGATACTGAGCCTCCTTTTAGTTATCGTCTTATATCCGCTTATTTATATTTTTAGCAGCTCTTTCAGCAGTCCGTCAGCGGTAACTTCAGGCCGTGTGTGGCTCTGGCCGGTAGAATTTTCCCTCAAGGGATATGCAACTCTCATCGAAAATCCGAAAATTGTTACAGGCTATGCCAATTCTCTTTTTTATACGGCTGCCGGAACGATCATCAGTGTAATGCTTACGATCATGATTGCTTATCCATTATCACGCAAGACTTTGTTCGGAAGAAATATGCTTATGATGCTAATTACATTCACGCTGTTATTTAGCGGTGGATTGATTCCTACTTACTTGGTTGTGAAGCAGATGGGGCTAATCGATACCAGATGGGCTTTATTGATCCCTAACGCAATATGGGTATGGCAAGTGATCATTGCAAGAACGTTCTTCCAATCCTCGATTCCTGATGAATTAATTGATTCGAGTGAAATAGATGGATGCAGCGATCTCAGGTTCATGTGGAGTGTCGTGGTTCCGTTATCGAAACCGATCATAGCTGTTCTGTTCTTAATGTACGCTGTGGGTCAATGGAACGCTTACTTCGATGCTCTTATTTATCTCAAAACCGCCAATCTTTTTCCGCTTCAGCTCATTTTGCGCAGTATTATCATTCTTAACAACAGCTCAAATGCCACAGATGCCTTGAAACAGGTAGAAAGACAGCAGTTGGCAGAGCTTTTGAAATATTCACTGATTGTCGTGGCAACGCTTCCCGTACTAGTCATCTACCCGTTTGTACAGCGCTACTTTGTCCAGGGGATGCTGGTAGGTTCTGTAAAAGGGTAAGTGGAAAGAGGGATAACCTGTCCGATTGAAGAATTGAAAGGGGGGATTGACTAAAACAAAGCGCTAAGGAATAAACGATAAGCAAACAAGTTAATTCAAAAAAGGGAGCGGATTCAATTGAAAAGAAGATCGATTAGTAGCTTGGTTTTCATCTTGATGTTCAGTATGGTTCTTGCCGCATGTTCGAGTAAAGAGGAGACTTCGGCATCGTCAACACCTTCAACTGGAACAGCATCGCCAAGTGCAACACAAGCGGCTAAGCCCGTAGAAATAAGCATCTTTGCTCAACAGGCTAACGACATGGATTTGAAGACGAACCTGTTCACAAAGCATTTGGAAAGCAAATTTAATGCGAAGTTTAAGTTCGAAATCATCCCTTATGATGGGGCCAAGGAAAAACGGCAAATCTCCTTAGCGAGTGGCGATTATCCAGAGGCGTATATGTTAACGGCCTATATCGACCAATTCTCACAAGCCGATCTTCTCAAGTTCGGCAAGCAGGGCGTTCTGCTTCCATTGAATGATTTGATTGATCAGTATGCTCCTAATATTAAAAAGGCGATGGAAAAGGATCCAACGCTCAAAAGCTTCGTCACAGCGCCAGATGGAAAAATATACGGACTTGGCTCCTATACGCAATGTTTCCACTGTTCCTACCCGAACAAAATGTGGATCAATACAAGCTGGTTGAAGAAATTAAACCTCGAAATGCCGAAAACAACCGAAGATTTCAAGAAAGTGCTTCAAGCTTTCAAAAAGAACGATCCGAACGGCAACGGTAAAGCAGACGAAGTTCCGCTTAGTGGATCGATTGAGGATTTCGGCGTGCGTGTCATTCCGTTCCTGATGAACGGCTTCATCTATAATGATGACCGTAATTACCTGAACTTGGTTAACGGTAAAGTGGATACTGCGGCCAATAAGCCGGAATGGAAAGAAGGACTTACCTATATTAAATCCTTGTACGACGAGGGCTTGATCGATCCAGGTGCTTTTACACAAAATGCCGAAGCCTTTAAGAAAATTGGTGAGAACGCTGGCGGACAAATTCTAGGTGCAGGCGCAGGCATGCATCCAGCCATCTTCGTTAACATTGATAAAGGAAACAAAAATTCAGCTGATTATAACCCTGTGCCACCGCTCACAGGACCGCATGGTTCATTCGCAACGCATGATGGAGGCGGCTTAATTCCAGGTGCGAAATTCGTCCTTACGAATAAGGCCAGCAAAGAATCACAAATCGCATTGATTAAAATGGTTGATTATATGTATACGACAGAAGGACAAACGAACGCAGCATCGGGTATGGAAGGCATCGATTGGAGAAAACCGAAAGATGGTGAAGTAGCTCTAGGCAAGGGAGTAACCCCTCAAATTGCAACGATTCCAGCTGTAGATGGGCAGCCTCCTCGTAATGCTGGATGGAGCGGTATGGGACACTTTTACCAACCAAAGGAATACAGAGATAGCTTCGTACAAGGAACGGATGTTTACGACTCAGCGAATTACGAACGCAGATTGTACGATGCGACGCTTTTGTATCAAGGACATGAACCGAAGGAACTATTCCCAATGTGGGCGATCTGGATTGATCCAGCACTTACAGACGAAGCAAGCATTCTTCAAACCAACATCAAGAACTATATTGAGCAAAGCGCGCTTCAATTTATTACAGGAAATAAGGACTTGACCAAAGATTGGGATGCCTATGTGAAAGGTCTCGATAACTTGAAAGTGGGCAGATACCTTGAAATTCTCCAAAAGGCTTACGATACGGCAGCAATAAAAAAATAACGATCTATGAAGAAGTGGCCAG
The DNA here is from genome assembly GCF_013141785.1 of Paenibacillus germinis. NCBI lineage: Bacteria > Bacillati > Bacillota > Bacilli > Caryophanales > Paenibacillaceae > Paenibacillus > Paenibacillus germinis. Next base: position 52,044 of record NZ_WHOC01000176.1, on the reverse strand, counting down.
GTGTTTGTTCTAGAAATAAAGCACCTGGCTTTATTTATGAATTTTAACGCTAAAGGGGATGTATGATGTGGGATATACGATTAAGAAAACTAGATTGTGGCTGCTGGTTTTTATTTTCTTTATCACTTTGTTTGCTGTCTTTATTCCGAAAGGGCAACCCGTACAAGCAGCCGATAATGGATTAGCGCAAAAACCATACATGGGCTGGAGCAGCTACAGCATGCAAGTGTATCACAGCGGAAATTGGATTACAGCCGCACAGATTATGGCTCAATCTGACGCTATGCATGCGATTCTGCAGCCCCATGGCTACAATTATATCAACGTAGATGCAGCCTGGAATGGGAGTATGGATGAATACGGACGCCCACAACCAAGCACCACTTTGTATCCGAATGGTCTTAATGAGGTTATCAATCATGTACATAACAATGGGCAAAAGTTTGGCCTCTATTTTATACCGGGGATGTCACCGGCAACCTATGACGCTAACTTGCCAATCTATGGTACCTCCTGCCATGCACAAGACATCGTGGTACTTCCATTAACTACGTCGGATTATTGGAATATAGGTTATAAAATTGACTTTTCTAAGCCATGTGCGCAGAGCTATATCAACTCCATTGCCGATGAGATTGCCTCATGGGGTGTTGATTTTGTGAAGTTCGATAGCGTAACGCCGGGCTCCGGACATAATGACACGTCCATTGATGCTCGCGGTGATGTCAAAGCCTGGTCCCAGGCACTTGCCCCGCACAACATTTGGTTCGAGCTATCGTGGGCGCTGGATATTAACTACGCTGACACCTGGAAGAAGTACGCGAACGGATGGCGTGTTGATTGGGATATTGAATGTTATTGTGGAACAGCGGGATTGACCAATTGGGCTAATATCGCAAGGCTATTTCCGCGAGCTGGAGAGTGGTGGCGTCATGCAGGTCCGGGCGGATGGAATAATTTCGATTCCTTGAATATCGGTAACGGCGCCATGGATGGCATTACACCTGATGAGCGGCAGACAGCCATGACTTTCTGGGCTATCTCGTCGGCTCAATTATATACGGGCAATGACTTAACCAACCTGGACGAGTTCGGCATTAAGCTGTTGACGAACGATGAGGCCATCGCCGTCAATCAGGACGGTAAGCCGGCACATCCCGTATCCCTCGCATCCGAGCAGCAGGTCTGGTATGCGAACAACGGTGATGGAACCTATACCGTTGGACTGTTTAATCTGGGAAGCTCGAACGCGACGGTCAACGTCAATTGGAGTGATATCGGTTTAAGCGGCGCTGCCTCCGTACGTGATTTATGGAGTCATAGCGAACTAGGTGTGTTTAACTCCAGCTTCAGTTCGGGGGATTTAGCTCCACATGCTTCTCGTTTGTTGAAGGTTACATCCCAAGGAGGCGTTTCCTCCATCAATGATGATGATACGGGAATTTCATACACAGGCGATTGGCAGCGAAACAGCAACAGGGGACTGGGCGCTACTCAGAATCTTGCCATCACGGTGATTGATTCATTAGCACAGAACAGCATTATCAGCCCTTCTACCGGAAGCTTTGATAAAAATTTAACAGCTCAGAACGATGTAACGACAACGATGACGTTGAATGGAAACACACTTAGCGGTATATCGAATGAAGGTGTAGACTTGGTGGTAGGCACCGACTATACGGTTTCAGGCAACTCGGTCACGATCAAGAAAGATTACCTTGCTGCTCAACCGGTCGGAACTACGCAGCTTACTTTCACTTTTAGCGCCGGAGCTAGACCGATTCTGTCCATTGCTGTGAGCGACACTTCTCCGAAGAACAGCACGATCCTTCCATCGACTAGAAATTTTGACAAAACGCTGCAGGCGGATGTAACGACTACGATGCTACTAGCCGGTAATCAGTTGAGCACTATAACGAGTGGTGGAACACCGCTTGTATTAGGCACCGACTATACCGTATCTGGCAATACGTTAACGATCAAGAAGGAGTACCTGGCTCTACAACCGCTGGGGACAACGAACCTGCTTATTTCCTTCAGCGCCGGAAATCCGCAGACGCTCGCTATAGTTGTAAGCAACACCTCTCAAGGCGGATCAATTGCCATCAATAACGACGACTCGGGGATTACGTATTCGGCCGCTTGGCAGCGAAGTACGAATCGAGGGCTTGGAGATTATTTGAATGATGTACATTTCACCGAGAGGAATAACGAATACTTTGAATATGCCTTTACCGGAACAGGCATTGAAGTGATTACAGAAATGGATTCATCTCAAGGCGATATAGATGTATACGTGGATGGTGTATTTAAACAAACGATTAGCACGTATTATTCGAGTCGTTTAGCCCAACAACCTGTCTACGGAATTTCAGGACTACCCAGCGGTCCTCATACGATCAAGGTTGTGAAAAAATCAGGTTCTTACATGCTCATTGATAAATTGCGAGTTCTCATCGCTGATCTGATTAATCCTGCTGCGGGCAGCACAGTTACTGGAAGTGTGTATAGACAGGTGTCAGCACAATTGGTTCAAGTAGTACCATCTATGACGTCTATCCAGTTGACTCCGTCGGCAGCGTCGGAATTGACCGTACAAACGGCTCCCGCATCCCATGGCGCCACGGCTAGCATCAATGATACGAATGCTGCGATTCATTATTCCGGTTCATGGGGTTATAGCAACAATCGAGGACTCGGAGATTATCAGAACGACGTTCATTACACCGAGAATAACAATGATTATTTTGAATATGTCTTCAAGGGAACGGGCATTGAGTTGATCACAGAGAAGGATACTTCTCAGGGCGATATCGATATTTATGTGGATGATGTATTCAAGGAAACCGTGAGTACTTATCATGCTAGTCGATTAGCACAGCAAACGGTGTACAGCATTGCAGGATTGCCAAGTGGTTCTCATACGCTTAAAGTTGTGAAAAAATCGGGATCCTATATGCTGTTGGATAAAATAACGATACTTGTAGGCGATCTTATGAGTCCGGATACAGGCAGTTTTGACAAAAAGATAGCTGCACAAGAGGATGTGAGTACAACGTTGTCACTTGGCGAGTATGTACTTGATCGAATCGACAATGGCCGAACTACGCTAGTGCCAGGCACCGATTACACATTAGTAGGCAATACGTTGACGATCAAGAAGGCTTACCTTGTAGCACAGCCGGTGGGAACTACGAATCTGACATTCGTCTTCAGTGGCGATTATCAGAATGACGTGCATTTTACAGAAACGAACAACGATTCATTCAAATACACATTTAAAGGAACCGGAATTGCAGTTATTACAGAAAAAGATGCTTCACAGGGTGAAATCGACGTTTACGTGGATGATGTTTTCAAACAAACTGTGAACACGTATAATGCGACGCGGTTAGTCCAACAAACGGTGTACAGTATTTCTGGTCTTTCAAACAGCTTGCACACGATCAAAGTCGTGAAAAAATCAGGCAGCTATATGCTGCTGGATAAATTAAGCTTTACGGTTGCAAAGGCACCGTCAACTGCTGCCGTAACAACGACTGGGGTCACTAAGGTCAAGAATACAAGTGCAACAATTGCTGGAAAAGTAACGGCTGATGGAGGTACTGCTGTTACATCGCGAGGAATTGTGTATTCAACAGCACCAACTCCTACGCTAACCAGTGACGGATCAACCAAAGTTTCCTTAGGCTCTGGACTAGGCGAGTTTAGTGAGAAAATAAAGAAATTGAAACCAAATACGACGTATTACGCCAGAGCTTACGCGACCAACTCAGTAGGAACGAGCTATGGGGTTGAAGTTACTTTTAAAACAAGTAAGAAATCCGAGAATCAGAATGATCATGAAGATGATGACCAGGAGTAAATATCCGACTTTCTACGATGAACCGATTCTCTAAGAGTTACTCCATAGGTATCTGAGATATCGAGCCCTTCTTGTTGTCTAGAGAGGGCTCGATATTTATTATTTGATAACCCTCGATCATACATGATATGTTAAGTGTAAAAAAGGTGAGGGTATCATATGGGGAGTAAAATTAATCGGGTTAATTTAACCGAAGAAATTTATCGGATTGTCAAAGAAGATATTTTAACTCATAAATTGAAGTCCGGGGAAAAGATTAACATTGATCAATTAGCGCGCGCTTTAGAAGTAAGCAACATTCCAATTCGTGAGGCCCTATCCAGATTGCAATCGGAAGGGTATCTGAATGTCATTCCTTTTAAAGGCATGTTTGTTAACATGATGAGTGTCAAAGAGTTGGACGAATTATTTGAAATCAGACTGCAGCTTGAACCACTTGCCGTTGAAAAGGCCGCGCTTCTTATACCAGAAGATATACTGGAACAGCTGCAAGAAACCATGGATGCCCTTCAAACTCAGCAATCACCGAGATCTACTAATGGTTTGGGGACGATTAAGGAAATGAATATGTCTTTACATGGTACTATTCTTGCCTATTGCGAGAATACCAATTTGCAGAATTTAGTCAGGGGTTATATTGAACAGATTCAAAGATATTTAACCTACATCCAATTAAATTTAGATATAAATACCACGAATGAGGAATGGTCGGAACATAATGCTATCTTACAGAAATTAAAGCAGCGAGATCCCAAAGGCGCTTCCGATGCCATGTCCCAGCATATTAGTAATTCCCGCAAAAGGACGAATGCTCACTTTATGAAAGCAGGTAGTAACTAGTCGAATTTTATCACGGGGATTGCTTTAACGCTTGATTGCAGTATGTATGTCTTTAGGATGCTGAAAAAGAGGTATTGTGGAAATCCTCTTCAAGAATTATCATGCACGATATATGATGAAAAGGAGAGTTGAGATGACTCCAATAGAAAGAAAGGAATCGGAGGAATCGCAGTTGACTGGTGGTAAAAGAATTGTTTTTCTTGGGGACAGTATTACAGATGAAGGGACGTTTATTGCTTATGTGGATGCTTTTTTTGAACAGTATAGGCCCGACATTCCTCTCACACTCATTAACCTTGGCATAAGCAGTGAGACTGCTTCTGGATTAACAGAGGCCGACCATCCATTTCCACGTCCCTGTATCCATGATCGATTAGCAAGGGCACTACAAGAAAGCAAACCGGACTGGGTTGTTGTGGGATATGGCATGAATGATGGCATCTATGCGCCATTTTCCATAGAACGGTTTCAAACTTATCAAAATGGTATACTTACAGCCATTCGGATGATCCATCAAAGCGGGGCAAAAGCCATCGTCATGACGCCTCCGCCCTTTGATCCCGAATCTATGAACGCTAATATTCTTTTGCCCGATGGTCAGAAAGACTACAGCTACAAGGAGCCATATGTACGTTACAATGATGTCATTAGATACTATGCGAATTGGCTGATAACGCTGTATTCAACTGCTGATGAAGTCGTGAATATCTACGACCCACTTCTTCACCATAGAGAACAAGAACGCGAAATCAACCCTGGCTATCGTTCCGGTGACGGTATTCATCCCAACTCAGATGGTCATTGGGTGATGGCTAAAACGCTTTTAAGTCATTTATTTCATATTACTTTGGAACAGATGCCAGATTTCATAGAACAACCCGATAATTCGAAATTATTTCAATTGATCCTGCAGCGTCAACACCTATTAGGCTCGGCATGGAAAGAACACGTAGGTCATACCAATCCTAGTAAAAAGGAAGCTTTGCCACTGGAATTAGCCTTGAAAAGAGGCGAAGAGATCACCAAGCAAATTCGTATGATCACCGTGAAGTCTCAATAAAATCATTCAGGATGTGACGGCCATCGTCTGCAAATAGGTGCCTTTAATGGTATAGTTTCGCTTTTGCAAAAGAATTAACTGGAACTGGCAGGCCATAATGATCACGAAGCGTAGTACCTGTATAGGCTGTACGGAACAATCCTCTCCGCTGCAGCTCTGGTACGACATGCTCGAGAAAATCATCCAACCCGCCGTTCATTAGCTGCGGCATGATATTGAAGCCATCGGCTGCATGACCTACAAACCATGCTTCCAGTTCGTCTGCAATTTGCATCGGTGTACCTGCAATCGTCTTATGCCCGCGTCCTCCCGCTAGTCTGAGCAGCAGCTGTCTGATCGTCAACTTCTCTCTGTCAGCCAGCTCTTTGATCAAGTGTGTACGGCTTTGGTGACCGGCAATTTCGTTAGAATCGGGAAGATCCGGTAAAGGTCCGTCCAGAGGATAGGCAGTAAGATCGAAGCCAATGCGATTCGACAGTTGGAGAAGGCTGTACGTTGGGTTCGTCAGTTCGTGGAGTTCGCCTTCTTTCTCTTTGGCCTCGGTTTCAGTTTTACCGATAATGGGGCAGATGCCGGGCAAAATTTTCACGTACGCTGGGTCTCGTCCGTACAGAAGGACACGCTTCTTAACATCAGCATAGAATGCCTGTGCATCTTCGAGTGTTTGTTGTGCCGTAAAGATAGCCTCAGCCCACTCTGCAGCAAAATCCCTGCCGTCTTCGGAGGACCCTGCTTGCACAAGAATCGGACGGCCTTGCGGTGATCGTGATGTATTCAGAGGGCCGCGAACCGAGAAGTACTTTCCTTTATGATTCAACTCATGGACTTTGTCTTTGTCGGCATAAATGCCAGTCTTCTGATCTCGAATCAACGCATCGTCTTCCCAACTGTCCCAAAGCTTTGTCGTGACTTCCACAAATTCCTTGGCACGTTCATAGCGTTCTTGGTGTTGGGCTATGCGATCCCGATTAAAGTTCTGGGCTTCACTATCCGTACCAGAGGTGATGATGTTCCATCCTGCTCGGCCATTGCTTAGGTGATCCAGTGATGCAAAGCGGCGAGCCACGTTATAGGGTTCGTTAAAACTTGTGGATACGGTGGCAATTAACCCGATTTGTTTCGTCACAACGGCAAGCGCGGAAAGCAGTGTATGCGGCTCTAATCCGCCTAATGCACCATATTGGACCGCTGTTGGAGAGGTTGAATAGCGGTCAGCAAGGAATAGGGAATCCAGCTTCGCGGCCTCGGCTTTACGTGCTAGCTCCAGGTAGTGAGCGAAGTCATAGACGCCGTTCAGGTTAGAATCTGGATGCCGCCAAGCAGCTTCATGATGTCCCATGCTCGCAAGGAATAGGTTTAAGTGAATTTGACGTGTATTCTTTTTCATCCTGTACACTCCTTACTAAATATGAAAATAAAAGAAGACTCCACATGCATGCCAGGTGATAAACACTGGGGCAAGGGAGCCTTTGGTGGTCCAATAGGCAATATGAGCTGTTGCAGTCATGTTAGCAGGTTTAATCCGATTATACAAGTGGGTGAAGTGAGCTATATGTGTTTACGATTGGAATGATATGATCGCCATATATTCAAGTCAACCGGACAACGGGAGACTTCTACCTCATTCATTTGAAACGAGAAGGGAGTCTTTTTTGACGCAGAGGCTGGACACTCGCTCGGCTTGCACTGAATTGGGTTCTGAGTAAACAAGGAATTACATCCGCGATTTTGGGGTTTCCAAGCCGCAGCATATTACGGATGCGCTGCCTGTCATCGGTGAAAGGCTTAGCTTGGATGAGTTGAAAGAAATTGATGCGATAACGAGCGGCGTTCAATTCCCTCGTTGAGCGCTCATGTATTTTTCCTGAAATTCACCGGGCGGCATGTTATAGTGCTGTTTAAATACATGGGAGAAATGCTTGACGCTGACGTAGCCGACTTTGTCAGAAACATCGTATACTTTTTCCGGAGGAACGGCTTTCAGCAGCTTGGCGGCTTGATCCATTCGAACACGTGTCAGAAATTTGATATAGGATTCCTGGACGGTTTTATGGAAGATTTGGCTTAAATATCCGGAAGAAATGCCGAGTTTCTCAGCTAATAGGGCTAAGCTCAGCGGCTCGGAGTAATGGGCGTAGATGTAGGCTTTGACGCGGCTGACAATATCTTGTTCGTTGACTGGGTTCGGTTCCTCATTTCTTCCTGAGGTAAAAAAACCAAGTGTTTCGCGGAATAAGATAAGAGTGGATTCACTTGTCCATTCTACGTTTGATTGTTGAAAATTCTTCTGGAGGTGCCGGTAGGCTCTCTCCAAGACTTCTCCTCGATGTTCATTCATTCCTTTGGCCAGTCTTCGGATCAAATAAATGCCAAATTTAAGTACGCTGGATACGCTGAAGGCCTCCATCTTGTCGACATATTGGTTAATAGCCATTGAGTAAACGATTTCGTTATGATCCAGTAAAGCGAATTGGATGGAGGACATTGTAAGCTCCAAAGCGTTAAGGCGTGGTTGTTCGTTAAGCAGAGTAAGCTCGTCGAACAGAGTAGGTCCGTCTAAAAAAAGACGATAGTGAAGATTCCTGCTTGCGATCTGATAAGAGGCTTGCAGCTGAAATAATTCGGATTCATAGGAACCTAGAGCACCAGACACGGTGACTCCTGTATTTGTCAGCATCACGGAGGATATTTTTTCATACAGCAATTGACATTTTTGTTTGATATGGTTTTTGTCTTCACCCGTCATAAGAACGCAAGTGTTCTGTTCTTCATCCAAGAATACAAATCCCATTCCTCCGCTTTCCTCGGATAATTCGCTCGCGAATTGATTCAAAATAAATCGAAAAATCGATTTATCGCTGAACGGAATACCCTTCATCGCAAGTTGATCCTCGTGCAAATCAAGCACCATAATCATACCTTCGGTTTCAATCAACTGTACCTTCAGTCGAAACACGAGCGGATACAGTGCTTTAATCTCCACACTGCTGTCGCTTACCAATGCTTTCAAGAATTGTTTCACCACTTGGCTTTGACTGTCTTTGCTTATATTTTTCATTGCGAGAAAAGCAAGCTCCTCACGGGATTTCCGCTCCAACTGATCGGTTATCTGGTTGATCGTTTCGATCAGATCATCTTTAACCATCGGCTTCAGCATGTAACTATGAACACCATAACGGATTGCTCCCTGCGCCATAGAGAATTCGTCAAAGCCAGAGAGAATCAATACGATCGGCGGATGATCAATTTGTGATAATCTGCGGCACAGCTCCATCCCGTCAACCACAGGCATTTTGATATCAGTAATGACGAGATCGACCCGCTGTTCCTGCAGCTTTTCCCATGCTTCTTGACCATCCATGGCCTCGTCAGCCACTTCCCAATCGAGATGATTTTGGCTAAAATGCAGCTTCAAAAATTCGCGGACCAACGGCTCATCATCAACGATCATGACTTTATTCATTTTTATCTGCTCCTTTCCGGCCCATTACGGGGCAAATGGATCCAAACGGTCGTTCCTTCATTAAGCACGCTGTCCACGGTTAATCCATAATCGGGACCATATTTTAGCTTAATGCGCTTATTCACATTGATAAGACCGATCCCCAGACCATCACGAACCGTCTTTCCAGGTACCGGTTCCTCCATCTCTAACCGCTCCAGCTTACGGCGGAGCTGAGCCAATGTCTCGTTACCCATTCCGTTCCCGGTATCTTGTATGGTGAAGAGTATCTCCTCTTCTTTCGTTTCACTGAAAATTGTTAGGGTTGTTTTCTCGCGCTGAGCTTCACATCCGTGAATGACTGCATTTTCTACAATCGGTTGAAAGAGCAGGGCAGGGAGCAACCGACCATATAGAGCAGGTTCAATCTGGATCGAATAGTCGAGTCTTCCTTCGTATCGGCTGCTTTGGATGCTCAGATAAGCTTGAAGAAGCTCGAGTTCACGCTGGAGCGGGATTTCTTTATCCCACATGGTGATGCTGCGCATCAAATCGCTTAACTTGTGGATATGGTCCACGGCTTTTTCGTGCTTGCCCGTTTGCATTAACATCGAAATCATGTTTAACGTATTGAAAATAAAATGAGGCCTGATCTGGTTATATAAAGCTTGAACCTGCGCTTCTTTTTGCAGCAGTTCCGTTTCGTACACTTTCTTGACGAGCTGTGTATTCTCTTCCAACATTTCGCTTACTCTAGAGACAAGCCGATTAAATGAGGTACCTAAGTATCCGATTTCATCTCTTCTGAGGTCGGGAAAACGAACAGATAAATTGCTTTGCTCTACTTCTTTCATCAAATGTACAATAGTGAATAGCGGCGCCAGAAGCTTGCGTATAAACCAATAAAGCAAGATAAAAGCTAGGGCTGAACAAACCAGCGCCATCCAAAAGCCGAAATTTCTTGTTTCCTTGGCTTTATGATTTAACTCTGTCAACGAGCTTACGGCAAGAATCGTCCAATTTGATCTAGGTAAAAGAGTTGCATTCAGCAAATAAGGGGTGTTGTTTTCCTGAACGGATAGCATATTCTTACCGCTTTTTTGTATAGCTTCATAAAATTTCTGGGCATTCAAATTCTTCGTATTGCCGTAAATCACATTGTGTTTCTCATCAATAATAAACAAGCCTCCGTCAATACCCAAGTTGACCTTATCGCAGATGATTTCAATGCCTTTGTAGTTCGCATCGACTTTAATAACGCCAAGTATTTTCTCCGTATTTCGTGTACTTCTAAGCTGTTTGACGATGGAGAACACCTTTGGACCTTGGTTTTTCACCATCTGCTGGGTATGCGTCGGCACGAAAATGGAATCCTGCGTTGTCATGGCTTGCTTATACCAGTCGAATTCTTGAAAACGGCTTTTTGTGTCTACGCTGATAGGAATTCTTCCACTGGTATACACATCATCCGTTAATATAAACACACGATTAATATCTTTGCGGGGATAAATCATCATTTCTTCCAAATACCCCTCGATCGTGCGGCGTTTCTGCAGAAGTTCATAATCAGAGTTCTTCGGATTATCTTCTATGGCTTTCATGACGCTATCATTCATATAAGGCGACAAGGAAAGCCGAAACAGATCGTCAAGGTACGTATCGATATTATAGGAGACCTGCTCAATAATTTGCCCAACTCTATCGGAGGACTGCGCTTCAAAATCCTTCGTATACTTGGAATAAGAAAGGATCGATTCTAAGTATACGGATCCAAGTATGAAAAGTGCGGAGAAGACAAGCAATTTTCTCTTGATGCTCCACTCGCGGTAATTTTTCCATCGATACATATAATCTCCCCCTGAATTCAGTGTAAACGCTGCCATAATAGAGGGCAATCTGTTTTTGCACGATCTGTAAAAATCGTACCTTGATCTAAAAAATGCGGTGTATCTCGTCGATTCAATCCGCCTTATGATAAACATGTAACCAAGAATAAAGCGGGATACGATAAAGGGAGGATATCTATGAACACTAAGAAGATGAGTGTGCTGCTTAGTTCCATCATGCTCTGGGGGATCGTTGCCGGATGCAGCCAAAAAACGGCAGAAGCGCCAAAAGATGCGCCAGCTACAGCTGCACCTGCACAAACAACGAGCAAACCTAAAGAAACTGTAAAACTTAAATTTTTCACAGGAAAAGTGGAAACGGTTGATTTGATCAACACGATGATCGAGAAATTCAATTCGGAAAACCCAGGTATTGTTGTTGAACAAGAATATCAAAAAGATGCAAGTAATGTGATCAAAGTGAAGTTCGCTTCTGGTGATATTCCAGATATCACAACGGTCGTTGAGCAGGATTATATAGACCAAGGGAAATATCTGGATCTTTCGAGCGAAGCTTTCTGGTCCCGCGTTCTTCCAGCCATCAAGGAATTGTCCACAGACGTGAAAACAGGTAAGCAGTTCCGTGTCGCGACGAACGTTACAACGGCTGGTATATTCTATAACAAAAAAATATTCAATGAACTTGGGTTGAAAGAAGCTTTAACATGGAACGAATTCAAAGCAAATTTACAAACGATCAAAGATAAGAAACCAGATGTCGCTCCTATCTTTATAGCAGGTAGAGAGTCCTGGACATTGGGTCATTTCATTGAGTTCTTACCTCACGGTATCATCAAACAGACCCTAGGTGTAAACGGATCCCGTAAAGCATTCATCAATAATGAATCTGATAAATTGGCATTCGATGCAGAGAATGGTTCCATTGATACATTTGCCAAAAGACTGCTTGAGCTCAAAAGCGCTGGACTGATGAACGGTGACGCTTTGACAGCTACTTATGATAATCAAAAAGAGGCTTTTGCAACTGGTAAAGCAGCGATCATCAGTCAAGGTATGTGGGTATTGGGCGATCTGCTAAAAATTAATCCGAATATTCAAAATGACATCGGCTTCAGTCCATATCCGTCCATCCAAGATGGCACTAAACCGGTCGTGCTTTCCGCAGACGACTCTAGATACGCAATTACGTCCCAGTCCAAACACCCAGTAGAAGCGAAGAAGTTCCTTGAATTTCTGATCAAGCCTGAGAACCTGAAAACATACAGTGAATTCTTAAAATCGCCTCCTGCATTCACGGATGTATCTGCAGATTGGGGTCCATTGAAAGATCAAGTTTCGCAAGCTTTGAAAACGGGTGTTAACATTCCGTTCACGGATACACCGTCTGGCTTCTCTGGCGATGATGCAGGAAGAATGGTTCAAGATGTACTAGCAGGCAAATACACCAAAACGATTGACTTTGCAAAAGCTTACCAAATGGCTTGGGATAAAGCCTGGAAAGCAACACATAAGTAAGACTAACTAAGCGAGCCCTACGAGAATAGCCAGACTTAAATGCAATAGACTCGGCTTAATCCGGGTCTATTGCGATGATTGGAGAGAGGGATGGATGAAAATACTGCATAAGCTAGGGAACAACCTGCACAAATTAATGGCGCTGCCTGCCATCATCCTATTTGGACTATTTTTCATATATCCGTTGACCCAGGGGATCGGAATCAGTCTGACCGACTCCAATGGGATATCTCAACCTCAATTGATTGGGTTTCAGAACTTTGTTGAATTTTTTAAAGACGAACGTGCCAAAAAAGATGTGGCAACTACCGTTCTCTTTGCTTTGGGAAGCGCTCCGCTGCTTAACTTATTCGGCTTTTTGTATGCTTTGGTACTGGATCGTTCCTTCAAAGGTAAAAGTGTCGTCCGAGCTATCATTTATTTGCCAGCCGTTATTAGCCCGCTCATTATGGGGTACGTGTGGTACTTTATCCTACAGCCGGATCGCGGGTTCCTGTATCACTTCCTTCAAAATTTACATTTAGGCGCGCTTAGCGGCAATTGGCTTGGTAATCCTAAATCTGCTCTCATCGTTCTAATACTGATTAACGTATGGCAGTTTGTGGGCATGACCATGATTATTTATTTGGCAGGGCTGCAATCGATTCCCAAAGAGATGTATGAGGCGTGTGAAATCGATGGGGCTGGCTATGCCAAATCGTTATGGTACATCACCATCCCGATGCTTGTGCAATCTATCAAAATTAATGTTGTGACGAATATAATCGGCTCGTTGTCTGTATTCGAAGTTATCATTGCTCTAACCGATGGGGGACCAGGTTACAGCACCGAATCGCTTAGTATATACATTTTGAGAATGCTGTATGGCAGTTTTACCGGTTACTCAACAGCAGTTGCTATGATATTATTCGCTATCATTATTATTCCTGTGTTTGTTTTTATGAAATTCATCAAAACAAGAGAGTTCGACATGTAGGGGGCTTCACTATGAATTTGACTCGAATGTTCAGCAAATATGCTTTAGTGACAGTTATGGCACTGCTGTCCTTAATTCCGTTCTATATCTTGCTTTATTTGGCTCTAAATACGCCTTCGCGCACGCTTTTTAATGGCTTTGTACTGCTTCCCGATTTCCATTTTGCTAACTTTTCACAAGCCTGGAAAGTATCTAAGATGGGAGCAGCAATCGGCAACTCGCTGATTATCGCAATGGGAGGCGCACTTTTGATAATCCTTGTGTCCAGCTGTGCGGGATATGCAATTGCCAGGCATCATAACAAATTCCATGCGATTGTGTTTCATGTTTTGCTAATTTGTATGATGATTCCAGCGATTATCATAACGGTGCCTTTGTATACTCTCATGAAGTCGATTGGCGGTATTAATACTCATTGGGCCATGATTTTACTAATGGCTTCCAACGGTATCCCTTTTTCTGTGTTCCTGTACGCCAGCTTCATTAAAGTATTGCCTCGCGAAATTGAAGAATCCGCCATTATTGACGGTTGTACACCATTCACTGCGTTTTGGCGAGTCACGTTCCACTTTCTTCGTCCAGTCACCGCTGCGGTAGTCATTTTGCAGGGCCTGGCGATCTGGAATAATTATGGGCAAGCGGTGTTTTTCCTGACAAGCCAAGAGATGCGAACGATTCCGCTAGCTGTGTCCATGTTTTTTCAACAGTATGGGGCCCAATGGAACCTCATGGCTGCTGCCGCTGTAATTGGTCTAGCGCCTGCTGTCATTGCATTTTTAATTTTCCAAAAATACTTTGTCAAAGGGATAACTGCTGGGGCAGTGAAAGGGTGAGGAAGTATGTTTCCACAAATAAAAGACATATTCGCAAGCAAGGCGCAATTTGTTACAAATGAACCCGTTTCGATTGAAATTGAACTGGATAACCCGGCACAACATGAAGCGCAAATTCATTTGGCAATCAAAATTCTCAATTCGAACCGAATCATAAAGATATGTTCACTAGATCTTGCTTTACAGCCGAATTCAAGCTCAACCCAAGTGTTTGAAATAGCGTCTTTTGATGCGGATTTTCAAGGGTACGGCGTTGATGTTGATCTTATTCAAGACGGAGCAGAGCCGCAGCATTTTTCTAGTGCCTTTGATGTGGTCTCCGACTGGAGGAAATCACCTCGTTATGGCTTCCTAAGCGATTTTCATTCACGTGAAGAAGGTGATACGACTGATGTTGCCAGCCTTAATAAGCTGCACATTAATTTAGTTCAATTCTATGATTGGATGTACCGTCATAATGATCTCGTGCCGCCACAAGATGTGTTTACCGATTTAATGGGGAGAGAGCTGAGTCTGAAGGTCGTAAAGGAGAAAATCGCGCTATGCCATTCTTATGGGATGAAGGCGATTGCCTATGGAGCTATCTATGCAGCAAGCAAAGCCTTTTTCGAGGAGCATCCGGAGTGGGCACTTTATTACAGTAATGGCCATGTTGTTGACTTCATCAACATCTTTTCCATCATGAATATCAACGAAGAATCTCCTTGGCACAAGCATATTATTGAAGAATACAAAAAAACGATCGAAATCGTCCATTTCGACGGTATTCATATGGATACCTACGGATATCCCAAAACGGGTATTTCTATGCTTGGCGGGAAACAGAAAGTCGAGCGGCTCGATGAGCAGTTCCCGATTCTAATACGTAACACCCGTCAAGCTCTAGACCAGATTAAAGACGATGTTTGTCTCATTTTCAACAATGTCGGGAATTGGCCAGTTGATACCGTCGCTTTGGCTGAGCAGGATGCCATCTACATCGAAGTATGGAATCCATATGAAAAGTATCATCATATTCAGCAGGTAATTGCTTGGGCCAAGCACTTGGGTAAAGGAAAGCCCGTCATCTTGGCTGCTTATTTGAAGCCTTTTCGTTTGGAACCAGAGGAAACCGTTGAGAAGGCTCATATGTCTGCACTGCTGCTTTCAGCAATTATATTCTCCCAAGGCGCTTATCATCTGCTGTTAGGTGAGAGCAATGGTGTTCTCACGCAGGGATACTATGCCGACTATTCGATTGTAAGCGATGAGTTTATGAGAAATATTAGAAATTATTACGATTTTCTCGTACGTTATGTACATTTGCTGCAGGATTCAACACTGCGCGACGTATCGATGACGCATGTGCAGGGCGATAATTTGGAGTATGTGTTTGAAAATGCCTCTTTCTCCACTTACGGAGAACCGAATAAAGTTTGGACGGTTGTCAGGGAGAATGAGTCACATAAGCTTATCAGCTTTATTAATCTCACGAATAATTCAGAGGATTATTGGAATGAAGGTAAATTACAGCCGACGCCTGTAGAAGGTATCATGGTGAGGATTCAAATCGCTGGCCCGGTTAAGCATGTATTCACAGCTAGCCCGGATATCGAGATGGGCAGACCGCGTGATTTAATGTATACGATTGAGGAAACCGAGCGTGGTTTATCGCTTGTCGTAACCATTCCTAGGCTTTATGTGTGGAGTCTGTTAGTTATAGAAGTATAGCGTGGAACCAAAAAAGTACCGTCAGGATTCGAAACTTCCCTGACGGTACTTTTTTGCGATCACCTGATAATGAGCCTGGATCAAATATGATAATCTTATTGAACCGCAGCGACAACGAATTTGTCGTTCACTTTTTTGGTCGTGTAAGTTACACCGTCTTTGGTAGTGAACTTAACTTGATCCTTCGTATTCGACGCGTCAAACGCAATATCTTCTTTTTTCGTTGCAAGAAGGTTTGTAGTGAAGAAAGATTTTTGGTTTGTTACGATCGCATTATCCGCTTTTTGATCAGTTAGGTAATGCGCAGTTAGTTTGTCTACCATTGCTGTATCGAAGTAGCTGGAAAGAAATTTCACAGCTTTTTCTTTGCCGTCTGCAGCTTTAGGGTTGAGGATAAACGCGCCATCAGCGGATTTAGCTTCCGCAAAGAGGAATTCCACTTTCTCTTGAGCGATTCTAGCAGCTATATAGCCTTTCATATTAACGGCATCTTGGCTTTCGGCAGTTGCTTGCGGAGCAACCGTCGTGGTCGTTGTAGCTGCGGGACTTGGCGATGATTTCGGTTGATTGGAGGAACAAGCTGCTCCTGTCAACATCACGGTTAGTAAAATGAGTCCTGCTGCAGTTTTTTTCAATGTCATTGTCGTGCACCTCTTCATTTCATCATTCGGATAAGGCGAATTTTGTAAAATCATCCGAAATATATAATATTTTTTTAGTCAGCAATATAAAAATATATATGAAATTGTGAAAAATTGCAAATTTCTTCAATTAACAGATCGTCTTTGTATAGAATGATTGAAAGTTTGAATAGAAAGAACCTATTAGACGCTGAATCCATGAGATGTTAAAATTTATCCATGATATAAATCCGATTAATTATATGTGTATTATCAGATTAAAAGGGGGGAGTAAGATGAAATTCGCTTTATTTAGTCTGATGATGAATCTTCCTAACGCTGTAACTGGGGAAACATTAACGGTTCAGCAGAAATTTCAGAATGTGATTAAGCAGGCATTACTGGCAGAAGAGCTTGGCTTTGAGGCTTATGGAGTCGGTGAGCGGCATGGTGCGCCGTTCCAGTCTTCTTCACCGCCTGTCGTATTAGCAGCCATTGCTGCTCAAACCTCACGAATTCGATTGCTAACCACGGTAACGGTTCTAAGTGTGTTAGATCCCGTTCGTGTGGCCGAAGACTATGCCACACTCGATCATCTCTCTGGCGGGCGTTTGGAAATGATCATTGGAAAAGGGAATGATCCTCGCCACTATCCGCTATTTGGAATAACGGAGGAAGAGCAATGGGAATCTCTTGCTGAACGATATGAACTCCTGAAGCGCTTATGGCATGAGGAAAATGTTACCTGGGAAGGGCGGTATCGTCCAGCACTTCATAATGTCACTACCGAACCTAGACCTTTCCAGAAGCCAATCCCAGTGTGGCACGGCAGTGCATCAAGTACACGATCCACGGAGTTGGCTGCGAAACATGGAGAGCCGATCTTTTCATCCAATACCTTTCATCCCCAAGCTAAGTATAAGGCGCTGATCGACCACTACCGCGAACGGCTAGACTATTATGGTCATGATCCCAATAAGGCCGTTGTTGGATCAGGTTTCGGTAGTTTATATCTGGCGAATACGCCTGAAGAAGCGATCAAGCGTTATCGCCCCTACTATGATGCTCTGCATGCAACAGCCTCAGCGCAGCATAACCAATCTCCATTCAAGAATTTGGAGGACAGTATCAAGAATGGTTCTGCGCTCATAGGGAGCCCTGAAACGGTCATTGAGAAAATTCTAAATTACCATGCGGCCTTTGGGCATCAAGTCGTTAGTATCAGTGTGGATGGGCTAACTGAAGCCGAACAGCGTGAACAAGTTGAACGATTTGCGACTGAAGTAGCGCCTGTCCTGCGTCGAGAGCTTTCTAGTTCGGTTTGGAGCCCGAAAAAGGTTAATATTTTACCCGAAAAAGTAAATTCATGAACTAGACGATAAACACCTTATTCATTATAGTGGGTTTAAAGATAACTAACCCAAAAGAGGTGTTCACTTGAATAGTCGATTATTGTTAGAAGCGCTGCAAGCTGCGGAGACGGATTATGCTTCCCTTTTTGAAGAAGTCAGAACACGATCCGCGGATATTCGCTCAGGTATGGACAATCCGCTGCTGTCTGCCCACCGGATAGAAATCCGGCAGTTAGCTGACCAATTCCTCACGCAGCCCATCGAGGCGCTGCCCTTCAGCGCATTTCGATTATTTCAAGTAAATGGTTCGAGAAAAGAGTTCGAGAAGCATTATTTCGATCGACGACGTCGGCTTGCTGCTTTGGCAATCGCTGTATTAATAGAAGATGATGCTGCATTCATTCCTGCACTCGAGGACATCATCTGGGCCATATGTGATGAATATACCTGGTGCTTGCCTGCACACCTGAACGTTCATGATCCCGTGGCGGAAGATGAGGCGGCAAGGCATGTTGATTTGTTCGCTTCCGAGACGGCCCATGCATTGAGTGAGATTTGTCATCTGTTCAAGGATCGACTCGATCCACTTATTGTTAATCGCGCACGCCACGAGGTTATGCGAAGAGTACTGAATCCATATATGCAGCTCAAGAGAGTGTTTGGGTGGGAGACAGCAACGAACAACTGGTCGGCTGTATGCGCAGGAAGCATCGGAATGGCTGCAATTTATATGATTCAGGATTCGAGAATCCTGATGCCTGTGTTAAATCGCGTTTTTGAAGCAATGGAGTGCTTCCTTGAAGGGTTCACCGAAGAGGGGGCGTGTCTTGAAGGTCTCGGCTACTGGTACTACGGTTTCGGTTATTACGTATATTTTGCAGAGCTGCTGAAGCAGCGTACAGGTGGACAGGTCGATCTGCTTCTGGATGAAAAGAAAGCCCAGCGCATTGCGGAGTTCCCGCAATTCTGCTTTTTACAGGAGAATCATGTGGCTAATTTCTCCGATTGCGGGCGTACGAGCGGTATTCAGACTGGCATATTTAGCCGTCTATGCCAAACGATTGAACAACTCCGCATCCCGTCGCTGACGCATCGTTCGAATTCAGTTGATCACTGCGGCCGCTTCGCAACGGCACTGCGTGATCTGGCTTGGACGGACTATGCGCTGCTGGAAAAAAGGGAAGGGCTGCCGATTCGTTCAGAGTTCCTTCAAGAAGCCGAATGGATGGTTAGCCGGTGTCAGGTTGGCGGTAAACTCATCAGCTTTGCAGCTAAGGGCGGACATAATAATGAGCCGCATAATCATAATGATATCGGACATTTTGTCTGGGTAGTGGACGGCGTCAGGTGGTTGGAGGATCTTGGTGCTGGTCTTTATACAAGACAATATTTTGGCGACGAACGATATTCGATTCTTTGCAACAGCTCAGCTGGGCATAGCGTTCCCATCATCAATGGCTGCTTTCAAAGCGAGGGAGAGCTGTATCGTTCGCAGGTAGTGGAAGTGGGTATTCAAGAAGGAAGAGATCGATTCCTATTGGATCTGCGGCGAGCTTATGACCTACCTCATTTGTATAAATTGGAGCGATTGTTCGATTTGGATAAGAAGCACGGGAAATTAACGATAACGGACAGTTATGAATTCACGGAACCACCTACGTCGATTACTGAGCGTTTCATTACCCTTTATCCGCCAGAAGTTGGTAAGGAGGGGGAAATTATTTTAAGCGCGAGTGAAGGTCGGAAGCTTCGTCTTGTGTATGAAGCCCCGCAGTTGAATGCAGCGATTCAGACTGTTGAACACTTGAATCATTCTGGGCATTCTGAAACCGTTTATCTGATTGATCTGACGAGTGTTGATACGGCAAGACAGAAGGTTATATCAGTGACTCTAGAGCCTGATCTTTAATAAATATTTCAGTAGACGTAATGGTAATGTTACATATATTGACATGAAACAACATTTTTTATATAATCGAACCATCACAAAGACGTGATCACGTAGAAAATCTAACATTGTTTTCTTTATTGTTCTATTCGGCAACGAAGCCTATCCGTTACAGTTTCTGTAATGGGATAGGCTTTTTTATGTGAAAAAAGGGGGATCACTTTGTTCAAACTATTTCATTCAGCAGCGTATGAAAAGGTTCATGGGGATTTATTAAAAATGGCTACGGGTGATTTCAGTATGAGCTGTGCTCCTGTTGTTGGTGAGAAATCTTTAATCAGTACGTTGAAAAAAACAATTCGCAGTTTGAAATCTCTCATACGAATCGTAGATAAATCATCCAGTGAGCTTTATCATAAGATGGAGGATACGAGCGCGAGGTCAACTTTGATTACTGTGCAGGTAGAAGAAATAACGGCTACGATGCGGGAAATGGCTGAAGGTATGCAGGATGCCTCGGAACATGCCCAGTTCATATCAGACCAAATCCATCCTATTCACACCTTTCTCGAGGAAGTTAAAGATAGCAATAGTGCCATCGTTCAATCATCGACTCAGTTTTTGGGAGAAGTGAGCTCCGGTAGAGTGGAAATGAGTGTTGCGATGGAACAAATGCAGTTAATCTCCAAGGATAGTACGCAAATCTATGTAAAAATGGATGAATTGAATAAAGCTCTTGAGAAGATCGCAGACATGACCATTCTAATCGAACATATCTCTAAACAAACTCAATTGTTAGCGCTAAATGCGAATATAGAGGCGGCGCGTGCAGGAGAACAGGGAAAGGGATTTACGGTCGTTGCTCAAGAGATTTCAAAAATGGCCATTCAGACGAAGCAGGAAACGGTAAACATACAGGAACTTATCCAAACGGTTACTTCTAGTGCAGATGGATTGCGAGGTTCGATTCACCAGATGCAGGACACGGTTGGTACAGGTGCGCACACTTTGCAAGGAGCGGTTAGTAAGTATGAAGTGATGGAGTCATTTCTTGGTCAACTTTTGGGGGACATGCAGGGAGTAGATAGTCGCTTAGAAGGTGTTACCAGCAATACATTGTCTATTGCTAACTCGATTAATCAAACGTCAGCAATGATTCAACAAGTAGCGGCTGGGAGTGAAGAAGTTTTGGCTGCTGCTGATGTTCAGCTTCAGAATATTTTGGGGATGAATGTAAGTATTCAAGAAGCAACAAGGAGCAGTCTTTCCTTACGCTCAGTAGTTTCGCAATTTAAATTGCCTTCTCTCCAGCAATCTCATGCCTTGCAGAAAGATTTGGATGTGTGGATGGAATGTGCGACGGGCATGCGAGCGATCATGGTTTCGTTGATTGAAGCTAGGGATCCAGAAAAAATAAACGATTGGTACCAGAAAAAAGTGGCACAAGAGGTACTTTTACAAACATGTATGAAAGAGCTAGAAAGTAAGTTGAAAGAGGCGAGTGATCGAAAATACTTCTCCTCGTTGCGCTCTGCATGGGATGCTTTTGGTGTGATCAAGGATCAAAATGCAGCATGGATGCTGGAAGGAGAGTACGATAAAGCGAAGCAAGCACTGATTAGCCGCGGGCGAGAGTGTTTTAAACAAGCGGTTGATGTCGCTACGGAATGGATGGAGCAATAATGATTCATCTTCTGATAAATAGGTTAATGAAGGGAAATGCTTCACCTAATCTATGTTGATCCTCGCTTTCGTGGTCGTCATTTAGGGAGACAGCTGCTTGATTTTGTAGTGGATGAAGCCCGTGAGAAAGGTAGGAAAATCATTCCTTCATGCTCATTCGCGTTGCAAGAATTCACGCGCCATCAGGAGTATGCAGATGTATGGGCGAAGACGGATACGAAGTATTCGGATAGTTATAGTTCGTAAAGTACAAACCTATAGGAGAGTGGCTGTCCCAAAAGTAGTCGAAGTTATCTGGGAGTTAGGCAGTACACACTGAGTTTGCCGGCCTGTGACGCAATGATGAAAAGTATCGTCACAGTACTAAAATGATGATAGAGCTCCCTTGCAACAATGTAAAACATCGTTCCATCAACCTTTTATGAACAGTTATTCGTCCAATCTCCCTCGTAACGATATAAAACATCGTTGCAGCAATCGTAATGCTACATCAACTTGAATCTAACGATGAAATACATCATTGCAGCAAAAGTATGGTGAGTGTTTTTATTGACGGTTATCAGGTTTCCGGTTTGGAGGATAGAGGCAATAAGGGAAGCCTGTGCGTCTTTTTTCGCAGCGAATAGGAGCGAAAGTTGTACGCTGTACAACAATTTAGGTGATATCTTCTCTCAAAGATGTTGGATGTTGTATTTCGTGCAACAATTTAACCGTATTTCATGCTTTGGAGCTGCTTTTTGGAGGAAATGTTGTACATTCTACAACAATCGAAGGGATATCGTTAATTAGCTAGCTTAATGTTGTACAGAATACAACTTTGCTTTTTCGTAGCCCACGCGGGGGGAGGACAATATTGCTTTGAGCAGCCCATATAGGGGGAGTGCAACATTACTTTGTGCAACTTATATATAGGGAGCACAACATTGCTTTGAGCAGCCCATATGAAGGAAGTAGAAAATTGCTTGTATCACCATATGGAGGAAATGCGGTTCTGAGGATCTATACAGAACAATGCTCATCTATGAAAATAAACAGAGACACATCCACTTGTGGATTGTGCCTCTGCTTATTTGTGCTAGCCTGCTTGCACCGCAGGCTGCTGTTATGATTCTCGCAGCCAAGCTTTGGCGAGCATCATGGCACCGCGCGCGGCAGCCGTGTCGGCCAAGGCATTCAGCATCACGAAGTCGTGGATGATGCCTTGGAAGCGCACGGACGTGACGGGCACGCCGGCTTCGCGAAGCTTATTCGCGTAGGCTTCGCCTTCATCGCGCAGTACGTCGGCCTCGCCCGTGATGATCAGCGCGGGCGGGAGGCAGCTGAGCTGCTCGAGCGTAGCTCGCAGCGGAGATGCCGTCACCTCCGCTCGTTCGCGGGGATCAGACGTGTACTGATCCCAGAACCATTGCATCGCATCACGACGTAGGAAGTATCCCGTAGCGAACTGCTCATATGAATCCGTATCGAAGGATGCATCGGTTACAGGGTAGAACAGCAGCTGCTTATGGATGGTCGGGCCCTTGCGTTCGTTGGCGACCAACGTAATGGCTGCGGCCATGTTGCCGCCAACGCTATCGCCTGCAATCGTGAGATGCTCAGCATCGAAGCCGTACTCTTTTGCATGGCTGGCTGTCCATTGGAGGACGGCGTAGATCTCCTCGAGTGCTGTTGGATACTTGGCCTCAGGCGAATGGCTATAGTTGGGGAATACGACAGCTGCCTGAGCACCAACGGCAAGCTCGCGGACCAAGCGATCATGCGTATGTGCATTTCCGAAAACCCACCCAGCACCGTGGATATACAGGATAACAGGGAGTGTCGGCGGTGAATTCTTTGGTCGCAGAATTCTTACGGATACTTCACCGCTCGGGCCACCTGCGATTGTAAGATCTTGCATGTCGACAGCTTCTTTATGGACAGGCTCGGATTGCACCTTGTCAACAGTCTCGCGCCCTTTTACAGGACCTAGATCGAAGAGAAATGGCGGTTTTGCAGTATCTTCCGCAAATTTCTGTGCTGCGGCTTCAAGATGAATTTTGTTTGGCATGGACAGTACCTCCTTTAGCGTGTTCATGTATGGATTAACACCATCGATTGTTGTTTTAAGTGCCTACCACTATGTAAACGTTGATCCGAAGTTTGAATCTCTTCTGTTGAAAAGGCACTCAATAGGTTGCCCAGATTGACATGGTTGTATCCACTTTTGAAATATTCTTAGGTCATTTTTAACTTTAAGCAGTATCTTACTGTTCTCCTCTGGCTTTCAACATTTGAACTAGTACATAGCAATAATTAAGTGTTATTATGAAAAGGAAATAAGTAGAAAAAGGATGTGGATAAATTGGAAGCGCTATCTATGAGTGCCCTTCAAGCAGGTAATACGTCACATAACTATGAAGTTATTCCCAATTGGGCCAAAGTGCCCGAAAATGTCACACTAGGTTACACACACGGAATTGAAGTTGATGGTGCGGATCGCTTTTATTTATTCCATACCGGAACGCCTTCCGTTGTTGTATTTGACCGTAACGGACAATATTTGAATGCATGGGGCGAAGAATTCGAAGGAGGTGCGCATGGCTTTTATCTGCACAAAGATGCAGGTGGCGAATTCCTTTATGTGACCGACACGGACAAAGGGATTATGGTTAAAACAACATTAACCGGCGAACATCTGTTAACGATCGGCACGCCTGATCTACCTGAGATTTATGATGCTGAACGCAAATTTGTGCCTACGGATGTAGCTGTGGCGCCAAATGGCGATATTTATATTTCAGATGGTTATGGTCAAAGCTGGGTACATCAATATAATGCACTTGGTGACTATATTCGCTCATGGGGAGGGAAGGGCTCAGAAGTTGGGCAATTCGCTTGCCCACATGGTATTTCCGTTGATTTGAGACGCGGAGAACCGGAACTTTATGTTGCGGATCGAGGCAATCATCGGATCCAAGTGTTTACACTCGAAGGGCAATTCAAACGCGCTTTTGACCATGATATGGATATGCCGTGCAGCTTCTATTTCTACAAGGATGAAATGTATTTTCCGGACTTATTCAGCCGTGTAACGGTATTCGATAAACATGATAGATTAATTGCGCACTTGGGTGAGGATCGTCAAGCTAAATCGCAAGAGGGATGGCCTAATCTAGATAAAGCTTATTATCGAGCAAACAAATTTAGTTCTCCGCATGGTATCTGTGTTGATTCGCGTGGGGATGTATACGTGGCCGAGTGGATTTCGGATGGGCGCTTGACCAAGCTCGCTCGCAGGTAATTGATGGTTATTATCATCTTGTTACTTATCATGCTGGATATAAAGTCACTCTTCCAAGAGTGGCTTTTTTTCTTGTGATCGATTAGTAGCCCTGGTTTTTCTTGCTTTACCTTAAGATACGCTAACTTTTTCTGAGTAAACGATAAGCCTGCTATTCTACCTGTGCGTTATAGTTAACTTGTCAATAAGAACGCACATTTAGGAGGGCTTAGGTTGAGTAAATTAACAAATGAAGAAGTCGAATTTTATAAGAAGAATGGGTACTTACTTTATGAAAAACAGCTGTTTTCACCAGAGAAGTTAGCTGAATTGACGGATATATTTGAAGATCAACTGAAGCAAAAAGGAAGTAAACTGTCCGACGAGCTGGACACACCCCATTTCCGTGAAGAACGCCTGCTCAAATTCCTCTTGTCTGATGAAGTTCTGGATCTCGTGGAGCCTATTATCGGACCGAACATCGGTCTATGGTCAAGCCATTTTATTTGCAAAGACCCCTTTATTGGCAGGGCAACGCCATGGCATGAGGATTCGGCTTATTGGAATGGCCGGGTTAGTTCATTTGATAAAATCATTACGGTTTGGCTCGCCATCGATAATAGTTCGAAGGAAAATGGCTGCATGCAAGTTATTCCCCGTACACATAACAACGGTTTCTCTGAGTATGAAAGTGTAGATGGGTCCCAGAATCTGTTTAATACGCAAATTAAAAACATGGATACATCGACAGCTGTTCACTTCGAATTACAGAGAGGTCAATGCTCGCTGCATGACTCGCGCATTATTCACGGTGCAGATCCGAACAAAAGCGAAAACCGTCGTTGTGGATATACCATGCGTTATTTCTCAACTGAAACGCAAGTGTATCCAGAGAAAAACAAAAACTTCAAAGTATGGTTGGCACGCGGTCAAGATCTAGCAGGAAATACGTATGCTAACGTATAAAGGACAGCTGCAATAGCCGATTTAAGGTGCATCTTGTTGTGCTATAATAATGGAAAAATGGAGGTGGAGGGCAGATATGAAGAATCAACCGATTAGGTTAACGAATGCCCAATTTATTGATCCCTCCTCCTCTTTTCAAATTTACTATCAACACATCAACAACGAGCACCACTCCTTGCATTGGCATGAATTTTATGAGCTTTGCTTTGTTCTCCGCGGTAGAGGAGTGAACATCGTTAATGGAACTGAGCATCAGCTTACTAGAGGAAGTCTCTTTCTACTCACACCAGCAGATTTTCATGAGATATTCTCATTTCCCGATGAACCCATGGATATTTACAACCTTGTTTTCTCCGGAGAATTTCTTGGGGAAGACATAAGAGAGCTAATGTTTCAACAATTTGCCGAATATATGGTTGATATGGATGTTAACTTTGACATGATAGAGTCAGAATTTCGCCTGATTAGCAGCGAGGCCTATAACTGGATGCCAGGTCAGCGAATGATGGTGAAAGGTGCGTTGGAGCGGATCCTTCTTAATCTTTTTCGAGCCCATTGTCAGAAGCACCCAGGTATCGATGAAAAGGATTTAGAAGCTCAGCATCGTTCGATTCAGAGAGCTCTTGTCTATATTCACCACCATTTTAGAGATCCACTACGATTAGAGGAAGCAGCCAAACAGGCTGCATTGGCACCTAATTATTTCAGTCAAGCATTTCGTAAAATGACAGGAATCCCGTTCCAAATTTATTTACAGGGACTGCGTTTGAACTTTGCTAAATCGTTATTAATGGCATCGGATATACCTGTCACAGAAATTTGCTATGCCTCAGGATTTAATACGTTAACGCACTTCGAACGAGCTTTCAAACAAAAGTTCGGAGGCTCGCCGAGAACCTTTCAGAAGTAAGTTTATGGAAAAGGCCCCTGTTTTGTAACCATACAAAACAGGGGTTTATTTATTTTGGTTGGGGTTTTGACATACCGCCATACAGTGATAACGCATGCCCGGGATTTGCGCGCGTTGAGAGATGTGATAGAAATGGGGAATTAGGGAACTGGGATGGATTGTTGTACGGTGTACAACAATTTCCTCGATTTCTACGGGGCAAGCTAAAAGATGTTGTATTCAGTACAACAAATCAGCGTTTTTAAAGGCAATAGAGCTACTTTTGGCTAGAATTGTTGTATTTTTTGCAACAATAACGCAGAAAACTTGAATTAGCTTGCGTAATGTTGTACAAAATGCAACAAGACACGAATGATCAAGCGAATGTTTGAACCAGTTACGTCTAGGGCGTAACATACTTTGCATCAAACTTTACAAACAGTCTCGTCAAAGGTCGGTGTAAGCCGGTTTTTATGCTTTCAAGCTTTCTTTTGAGATGGATAGAAATAACGGCATTTTTTTAGGAAAAAAATAGGTTTACAAACGATGATAATGGGCTTATAGTAAAGTCAAGGTTTTTCCCTTGGTAAACTCTTTGTCCCATCGGAAATAAAATTTTTTTTGACTAAAATGTTTCCCTAACACAAAATAATTGTAAACAAGCAATATTAAATAGGAGGGCATGACGATGTTCCGTAAACCGGTTGATAAGGTATCAAGACGTAATCTTTTGAAAATGGGAACCGCTGGAGCTTTTGCTGTCATTGGCAGTGCGTTACTGAATCCATTTGGTAAAACAACATTAGCTGCGGATAAGCATAGCGTTCATAATGCTATGAAAGAGCAGTTGCATGAAGGTATGAAGCATGGTTATGTGCCGAGTACAGAAGTGACTGAAGGTTTTAAAGCAGCACAGAAAGCACTCACAGCATTTGATTATGGAAAGGTAAGTAAGCTTCCTGATGGAAGAACGTTACGTGAATACGAAATTTCATCATATGAAAATAATGTTGAGATCGCGAAAGGGATCAAGTTTCCCGGATGGACATTCAACGG
The DNA here is from genome assembly GCF_013141785.1 of Paenibacillus germinis. Taxonomy (NCBI): domain Bacteria; kingdom Bacillati; phylum Bacillota; class Bacilli; order Caryophanales; family Paenibacillaceae; genus Paenibacillus; species Paenibacillus germinis. Next base: position 24,243 of record NZ_WHOC01000176.1, on the reverse strand, counting down.
CACGATACCAGGACCTACAATTCGTTGTACCGAAGGGGATGTCCTTCGAGTGAAGTTTACCAATGCAACGAGCCATCCGCATTCGATTCATTTTCATGGAATGCATCCTACCAACATGGATGGACTGGAAGCAGTTAATGCAGGTGGTTCATTCACTTATGAGTTTGAGGCTAAGCCTGCTGGTATGCATGTCTACCATTGTCATGTTGCGCCTCTCGCCAGACATATTCATAAAGGACTTTATGGTAACTTCATCATTGATCCGAAAAAGCCAAGAGCTGCTGCAAAAGAACTCAATATGCTTATGAATGGCTATGATCTGGATCTAGATGGGGAGAATGAAGTCTACACGGTGAATGGGTACGCGTTTGCCTATCAGCAAGAACCAATTAAGGTGAAAGTTGGGGAACTTGTACGTATTTATCTCAGCAATCTTACTGAATTTGATCCCATAAATTCTTTTCACCTTCATGCGAACTTTTTTAATTATTATGCAACTGGCGCGGATCCTGAGGCGCGTCCTAATTTTACAGATACCATTATGCAATGCCAAGGAGAGCGAGGCATATTAGAAATTGTATTCCCAGCACCTGGGCGATACATGTTTCATGCGCATCAAAGTGAATTTGCTGAGCTCGGTTGGATGGGCTTCTTCATAGCTGAATAAGAAAGGAGGAGTGAGTGTACGATGAGTAATAATGTTCAAACCGAAAATAAGGGTTCAACTAACAAATTTAAAGCTATACTATGGGGAATTCTCCCCCTAATTTTGCTAATTGCGATTATTACTACCATTGCAAAAGTGGGAACAGGAATCGAAAATGAGCCGGCTGCTCCTATTGAAGTTCTTAATGTAGAGAAAATAACGCTCAATGATGAAGGAATCCAACTTAAGGTGCTTAATTCAGGACCGGAGGAAATTACGATCGCCCAAGTCGTTGTGGATGGAGCCTTTTGGAATGCGGAATTCTCACCAAGTGATACCTTACAAAGATTTGAACGTGGAACCGTCAAAATCCCTTACCCCTGGGTGCAAGGCGATCCGCATGAAGTTAAACTTATCACCTCAAATGGATTGATTTTCACTGGTGAAGTTGTAGCTGCAGCAGCAACACCTGAACCAAATGGTAAACTATTTTGGCAATATGCATTAATAGGATTTTACGTAGGGGTTGTTCCGGTTGGGTTAGGACTCATGTGGTATCCATTTCTACGTAGATTTTCAGTTAGAGGGATGCATGCTATTCTCGCATTGACGATAGGGCTTTTGTTCTTTCTGGTGATCGACACCTTTCAAGAAGGATTTGAAATGGCTTCAGAAGCTCCAGGTGTATTTCAAGGTACCGGACTCGTTTGGTTTGGTGCCCTGCTCAGTTGTCTCTTCTTAATAGCGGTGGATCAGTCAAATGAACGCAAGCTAAACCGCAGTTCTTTAGATGGAAGAAGGGTATCTAACAAAATTGCCACAGGTATTGGTCTTCATAATTTTGGCGAAGGGCTTGCCATTGGATCCGCTTTTGCAGTCGGGGAAGCTGCTTTGGGAACTTTCTTAATCATCGGTTTTACCCTTCACAATATCACGGAGGGTGTCGGAATCGCGGCACCACTGCTTAAAGATCGTCCGAACTGGAAGACTTTTGTTACCTTAGCATTGATCGCCGGTGGACCTGCCATTATTGGAACTTGGGCAGGCGGATTTATTTTTAATGATACATTAGCCGCGCTATTCTTCGGTATTGGCGCTGGTGCCATTCTACAAGTTATTTATGTCATTTCCAAAATGATTCTTAAAGAATCCGAGAAAAGGGGTCTTTCTCCTGTTTCTTGGATGAATTTTGGAGGGTTAACTGCAGGAATTCTTATTATGTATGTGACAGCTCTCATGGTTAAATTTTAATTCAGAAACCATATATGGGGTAGGTGAACATCATGCTATCAGGCATTGGCGTATCAGGCATTGTCATCATCTTTGCAGTTGCGTTACTTTTATTCGGACCTTCGAAGCTTCCGCAGTTAGGCCGCGCATTCGGTACAACGATTAAGGAGTTTAGGCAAGGAACGAAGGGATTGTTAGAAGAAGATACCAAAGAGAAGCAGAAAGTAGAATGAATAGAAGACCAATCCACATTTTGCGGATTGGTCTTTTTCATGTCCTTGAGTGACAACTTGTACAATATATGCAATCGAGTCTGCATAACCGATTAACAATTTACAAATAATACCGTTGTTTACCTGATAAGGAGGGCATAAAAGGCAATGAATATACGAGTTCGAAGCAAGCAGGGGATCACGCTGTTGGTCGTTCTTTTGGTAACATTAGCTTCCACAGGATGTTCGAAAGATGAATCGATCAAAGTCGGTATCGAGAAAAACAACCGTCCCTTTACGTATACAGAGGGGGAAGAGAAGAAAGGCTTCGAAGTGGAGTTATGGCAAGCCATCGCTAAAAAGGCGAAACTAAAATATGAATGGGTACCCATGGAATACGGTGAGTTGAACAAAAGTGTGAAATCAGGCGATGTGGATTTGGCAATCGCCGGAATGACCGTCACGAATGCTCGCAAAAACAAATTAGACTATTCAGATCCTTATTTTCAATCGGGAGAAGCGATACTTACTACATCAGATAACGTGGCGATCAAAGGCCAAGATGACTTGGCCCAGAAAGTGGTGGCAACAAGGAACGGGTCGACTGCTTATTACTTTGCGAGTGAGATTAAAGGAATCAAAATAAGGAGCTATGCGAATATCTCCGACGCATACGATGATTTGAAAAATAAAACCGTTGATGCCGTCATTTTTGAAGAGCACAGTATTCAAGATTATGAGCAAAACTCAGCAGATGGAAAAGTTAAAAAAATAGGGGACGTTTTCAACAAAGATAGCTACGCAATCGTTGCTAAAAAGCGGAACATGTACATGGGAAAGATCAATAAGGCCATTATAGCAGTCTCCAAAGATGGAACTTATGAAGCTCTCTATACGAAGTGGTTCGGAAGTAAACCAGAAAAAATGCCTAAAGAGCTTAAACACGACATGGAAAAGGATATTGAACACGAATCATAAGGAAAGAAAAGTCGACTAGTAAATAGTCGACTTTTTCGCCTTACTGATTATTCTGTCACGTCGGCTGCCCTTGGTACCCACAGAATCATAAAAACAAGTGAAAATAGAACAAATATCGGTGGAGCATATTGGATTAATAAGTTTTCCATAGTTTTAATCACCCTTCTTTATAAATTTACCTTGTACATAATCAGCATCAAAAAGAAATAGACGCATTAGCAGGAACAGAGATGGGATTAAAATAACAAGCCCTGCAATAAAGGCGATGACTAGCGCAGTTCCCATTGCTTGATTCGTAAAGTTTTCGTGAATGGAGATGTATGGAAATAAAATATACGGTAAATGGGCTTTACCATAACCAAAGAAAGCAAAAGCAAATTGCAAAAGTACCAATATGAAGGATAGACCTAGCTTTATTTTTTTCCAAAGCAAGTAGACGGCAACTAAAAAACAGAGAAATGATGCTCCGAACATCCATCCAAGGTTAAGCATGTTGCGGAAATGTTCTGGGTTTTGCTGGTTTATAGCGAAAAAGACAAGCAGACTTGCAAGAATAGTAGGTCCGCTCCAGAAAAGAGCATAGCCTCGTAAAATTCCAAAAGCGAGATAGTCTTTTGCTCTGTAGGCGTAGAAGGAAAGGAACATGGACGAAATATAGAGGACGCTGACTAGCGATAGCAATATGACCGACCACGTATAAGGACTCCCAAGTAACTTACTCCAATCTAGCAAAATCATGCCGTTCTGTTCGACGATGATTCCACCCTCAGAAATGGTCAGTACCGTAGAAAGGGTTGCAGGGATGAGCAAGCCAGTTGCTCCATAGAGCAGCATGTACCATTTGTTATCCTTGGAACCATAGTTGCTGAAAGCGTAGTAGGCTCCTCTTATGGCTAGCAATATGATAGCTACACTGCCTGGTACAAGTAACGCAGTCCCATAATAACGTGCTGTTTCTGGGAAGAATCCAACCATACCGATGTAGAAGAAAACTAAGAATACATTGGTAACTTCCCAGACAGGAGATAAATATCTTTCAATGATCTTATGAATGATATGCTTTTTCATCGTAATAACCGAATAGTAGCTGAAGAAACCCGCACCAAAGTCAATGGACGCCACAATTAGATATCCATATAAAAAGATCCACAAAACAGTTATTCCAACAAGTTCTAGACTCATTCTTTGGTCCTCCCCCCGAAAATACCAAGTGCAATCAGTTCATCTGCAACATCGTTTTTTCTAAAAAGTTTGGATAATACTTTTACCGCAGTCAGTGCTAAAACCATATAAAGTAAACAGAACAGCAGTAACATGGTGTCCACGTCTTGTGAAGATGTAGCGGCATCTGCTACCTTCATATATCCACGCAGAATCCATGGTTGGCGACCAACCTCCGCGTAAAACCATCCACATTGGATGCCTAGCATGGAAAGCGGACCACATACAACGATAATCGCTAGAAGCCATCTCGGATAAGGTTTACGGGATTTTTGGCGTGCGTACCACATATGACAAATGGCAACGAAAATCACAAACATGCCTATAGCAACCATGGCGTCAAAGAAATAATGCACGTATAGAGGAGGACGGAGATCTTTCGGAATATCATTCAGCCCTTTTACCTCAGTTCCTGGAGTTCCACCTGCCAAAATACTTAGTGCATACGGAATTTTCAACGCATATTTAACCTCATTATTTTCAGTCAAAATACCGCCAAGAACGAGCGGTGCATTCGTAGTCGTTTCAAAGTGCCACTCGGCTGCGGCAAGCTTTTCAGGTTGATTATGAGCTAGAAATTTGGCTGATAGATCACCGATCATTGCCGTAGTTATGGCGAACACGAGCCCAGCAGTAATTGTCAGCTTTAAAGCTTTTTTTGCGTATAAAGTATCCCCCTTTTTCCTGAGAAGGGAGTAAGCCGCTATAGCAGCCAAGATGAATGCGCTGGTCATGTAGGCAGAGGAAAGCACATGTGCTACTTTGGTAGGCATTGATGGATTAAACATAGCTAGAATCGGCTGTACATTCGTAATCAAGCCATCTTTTAGAGTGAAGCCTTGCGGCGTATTCATGAATGCATTCACAGTTGTAATAAAAAATGCTGAGGCAGAGGAGCCAATGACAACAGGAACGAGTAGAAAGAGATGATGCATAGGTTTTAAACGTTCCCATGTATATAAATAAATGCCTAAAAAGATAGCCTCGATGAAAAAGGCGAATGTTTCTAGAAATAACGGAAGCGCAATGGCTTGCCCAGCAATCTCCATGAACTTCGGCCACAACAGACTGAGTTGAAGCCCGATAGCAGTACCTGTAACCACCCCAATAGCAACGGTGATAACGAAACCCCGAGCCCATCTTCGTGCGAGCAACGCATAATAGGGATCTTTACGTTTAATGCTGGCTAACTCAGCCAACATAATCATGACCGGAACGCCAACGCCGATGGTAGCGAAAATGATATGAAATGCCAGTGTGGTCTCAGTGAGTAGACGGCTATAAAATACGGGATCGTAGATAGGCATATGGACTCATCTCCTTAGTAGTTTTCATAGGTTCAAAAAAACTTGCGGATAAAAGAAAGTAACATGACAAAAGCAACAATGAACATCAGGTACATCAATCGTTTTTCATGGTTTCGAGATTGGTTCAAGTGGTATCACCTTCTGTTTTCAATTTGATTTGTTATATATTTCTATCTTACGCCATGTATGTGATTTATTTCACATAATATGTGAATACGGTTTGAACAAAGTATTACAACTTTATTAACGTTAGCAGTATGTATATGAATACCTGGTGAAACATTTGACGGGCGCAAAGTTATCAGATTGATTCCAAGAAGGAATAGGGAAAACAAGAGTTCAATAAACAGAGAAGGCTGCCGAGTGATTGGCAGCCTAGTTAAGCTATAGTTATCCTTTACTATGAATTTATAAGTTTGGATTGGACCTTGTACTGCTGCCTCATCATCTTCAACTTTTGTTCTATATAAGTTATCGCCTCTGGCGGTTCAATAATCCTGGCAGCTTCTCCAACTCCCCAAATCATCTCCGCATAAAACGACACCTTGTTCACGGGGATCATCATACGGATCTCACCACTTCCATCCTCATAGTGTTCAATGAACTCATTAAACCAGCCGTTCTCCTCTAAGGACCGAACGCCCATTGGTGTCAGGGTGGCGATTAGTTCCTGTTTCTCCGATGCATTCAGCTCGTCGACATTCCAATCGAAGATGGATTTCTTGTCGACCTCATCCAAGCAGGCGAGCAAATCATTCAAACTGACGGAGCGTACTCGATCCGCACGGAAGAGGCGATATCCTTTGCGCTCGAAGCAGTAGGCCGGACAATACCAGTAGCCCTGACTAGCATAAAGACCGATCGGCTGAATGTCTCTTCTCTCGGCTCCCTTGCCCGTGTCATACTCGATGGTCACTACGCTTCGGACCATTATGGCCTGCATCAAGGTGCGAAGGCACTTAGCGGACATGGACCGCAGCGGGTTCCAAATCACCACTTTGTTCTTCAGCCGGTTGATTTGTTCTTTGATATCGGGAGGAAGGTAATGGTAGAACTTGTGAAGCGCCGAGGAAGCCCCTTCATCAAAAGGTAGGGAACCGAAATACTGCAGCGATTGGCAGGCGAAAAACATAGCAACCGCTTCGCTTTCCGTGAATGTAATCGGCGGGAGCAACCGCTCCTGCAGAAGCCTATAGCCTCCCCCTCGCCCCTGTACGGAATAAATAGGGATACCCAATTCGCTCAGTTCCTGCAAATCGCGGGTTATCGTGCGCTTGGATAATCCTAATTCATCGGCAAGCTCCGGAACGGTAAATGATTTCCTGGCATTGACGATCATGATGAGCTGGATCAGCCGCTGTGATTTTAACATAGCACTCCTCCTCGCATTTTTTTAATTATACCATTTAAACAAGCCAGGATCTGTCATGTTTGAATGGTATAGTCATATATGTAATCAACTTAACAACGAAGGAATGGTGATTAGGCTATGAAAGAGATTAATACTTTCGTAAATCTTTACAACTCCGTTTGGAACGAATCTGACGCGAAGCGGCGCAGAGAAATCATCGCAGAGCTGTGGTCGGAAGACGCAACCCATTGCACTCATTCGCTTGAAGCGCATGGACACGAAGCCATCGAGGACCGGGTACTCAAGGCGTACGAAAAGTTCGTAGTAACGGGAGGATACGTATTTAAAACCATAGGGGTTGCAGATGAGCATCACAAAGCCGTAAGGTACAGCTGGGCGATGGTCCCCCGGGATGGCGGCATGGCTGTGGCTGCCGGAACCGTCTTCATGCTGCTTGACGATGATGGCCGGATCCGTTTCGACTATCAATTCACCGATGTGCTGCAAGCATCCTGATTCGTCGAGCATATTGTCTGGTCATTCGAGCAAACTGCACCATCATTCCAACCTTGAGGAGGGATATCGTGAGAAGTTATCATGGAAATCTGGGAGAGGGCCTTGCCGGCCTTTCGGTTAAGGAACACGACATACCGGTTCCGGGTCCAGGAGAAGTGCTAATTCGGGTTAGGGCCTGTTCGCTTAATTATCGAGAAATTTCAATTCTATTTCATGGCAGGTATCCCCTGCCAGTCCGGCCGGACTTTATTCCAGCTTCAGACGGGGCTGGCGAAATTGTAGAGGTAGGTGAAGGTGTCACCCGGGTCAAACCGGGGGAACGAGTCATGGCCTCCATCTTTCCACAGTGGATTGACGGTCCGTTCAGCTGGGAGTATTCAGCGCAGCTCGGCGGCTCTCTAGACGGGATGCTTACTGAATATGCGGTTCTGAGCCAAGAGGCTGTTGTCCATATTCCCGATCATCTTTCTTTCGAGGAAGCCGCAGCCTTACCGTGCGCCGCCGTTACCGCATGGAATGCCCTCACTAGCGGGCAGTCGCTGCAGGCCGGACATACCGTACTCACGCTCGGATCAGGCAGTGTCTCTCTATTCGCGCTGCAGCTCGCCAAGCTGAGCGGTGCCCGAGTTATTGCAACCACTTCGAGCGATGAAAAGGCAGACCGGTTGAAGGCCCTCGGGGCGGATGAAGTCATTAACTACACGACAGTGCCCGAATGGCATATCGCAGTGCGTGAGCTGACTGGAGGCCGAGGCGTCGATCGTGTTGTAGAGGTTGGCGGAACGAGTACCCTCGAAAAGTCGATTAAATCAATCGCCTTTGAAGGTCAAATCAGTCAGGTCGGATGGCTCACACAAGAAGGCGCGACGATTGACCTCAAAGCTATTGCTTATAACGTCTTTACCCTCCGGGGGATCGCCGTTGGCAGTCGTGCTCAATTCTATACGATGAACCGCGCCATTGCGGCCCACCAGATGAAGCCTGTCATCGACCGTGTGTTTTCTTTCGACGAAGCCAAGGAGGCGTTCAGCTACTTCAAGGAGGCTTCGAAATTTGGTAAAGTTATTATTCGCCTTCCATAAAGCGGAGCCCTTTCTTTTCCTTTTGGGAAGAGACAAGGGCTCTATTGGGCTCAAGGTGAGGCTGAGTTCGAATGAAATACTGTGCAACATTTCGGTAGCATTGGCAATGCCCGAATTGAAGGAGATAGGAGGAGGATAACGGATTTTTTAAAAAAGTGATTGACCAATCAATAACTGAATGTTATATTGTTTTCAGGTTAGTAATTGATCAATCACAAAATTAAAAATGAGGTGATTCTTTTGGAAAAAGCGATAGTAGTAGGAGCAACGGGAGGCACGGGGGCTTCAGTTGCGGAAGAGCTGGTCAAGCGAGGAATTCGGACGGTAGCATTCGGGCGATCTCGTCAGAAACTGGAGGATCTTAGGGCTAGGCTGGGTCATCCTGAGCATCTGACGATTGCCGTAGGTGATGCTTTCCGTCCGGATGACATCGTCTCCGCTTCGGAAGGTGCGGACGTCTTGTTCCATTGTGCGAATGTGCCATATCACGAGATGGTAAGCAAGCTGATTCCGCTTGGTGAATCGGTGATGGAGGCTGCTAACCGGCTGAGTATAAAAATAGTCGCAATCGACGGTATCTATCCTTATGGAAGAAGTCAGATGACTCGGGCGACGGAGGAGCATCCGAAGCAGCCGCATACAAAGAAGGGCAAGATCAGGCTCGCTTACGAGAAGATGCTGTTCGATTGGCGGTGGAGCCGAGCTAAGGTCATGATCGTCCGCTTGCCGGATTATTACGGCCCCACGGCGAATGAGGCTTCTTATCTGGGCTCTACACTCGAAGCGATCGCGGCTGGCAAGATGGCATTTTTCATAGGCAATATGCGTGTCCCCCGCGAGTTCGTTTACTTACCGGACGCGGCGTTCATGATCACGGAGCTCGCCGGCAGGGATGATGCATATGGGCAGAACTGGCATATACCTGGGGCAGGCTTGATCTCGGGCAGGGAGATCGTGCAAATAGCCCAGGAGGCGAGCGGTAGCGCCAAATCGGTCATTCCGCTAGGGAGAGTCGGGCTGTCTTTGCTCGGTATGGCTGTGCCTGTAATGAAGGAGGTCGTGGAGATGCTCTATTTGACCGAAGAGCCGCTTGTCTTGAGCGCGGACAAATACGAGCGGTTGATCGGACAGGCACGGGCGACTGCCTTCGAGAAGGGAATCATGGCTACGATTCACGCGCTGCAGAGAAGAAATGGCTCTCTTTTTACAACAAATAGTAAGTAATCAATCACTAACATGCTTAAAGTAAATTGAATATGAACCATTTGATCATTTATACACATTCAAGAAAAAGCAGCTTCAATAACGCGATTCTGGACACGGTGACGGAAAGCTATCTGCAAGGGGATGGGGTTGTCGTTCGGGATTTATACGGCAGGCCAAGAGCGAAGGAGATTCTGAATTCAACAGAAATTCGAGAAGGATCATACTTTACAAGTTGAACTAATGAATACCATAGTTCAATAAAAAAGGGTTGCCACATGGCAGCCTTCTTTCCAGTTTACGGGCATGGTTGGAGAGGCTATATTTTTTCATGCATAGTGTATTGAAATTTTCCCAGTCTCTTACTTAATATCTTATAAGAAATTCTAGAAATCACAGAAATTTATCCGATTTTGGGATGCTATTATAAAAATATAAATAAAGTTGAGGTGATGAAATGCAAACGAAATTGGCAGCGGACGCCATCCCCCTCCCTCCCAAGTGGAAGTCTTTGATAAGAACGATACGAACGTATAAAGTGATGTATGCTCTTTTATTCCCGGCATTGTTATATTTTGCAATTTTCAAGTACATTCCTATGGCGGGAATCGTTATTGCTTTTAAAAACTACAATTTGGCTTTGGGACTATGGGATAGCCCGTGGGTGGGATTGAAAAATTTTAAAGATTTTATTAACGGGGTATATTTCTGGGATATTATGAGAAATACGATTATCATATCGCTGTACAAGCTATTGTTCGGCTTCTCCGCACCCATCGTACTTGCTCTGCTTCTCAATGAAGTTTATGTCCATTGGTTTAAGAAAATCGTGCAAACAATTACTTATTTGCCCCATTTTCTCTCTTGGGTCATTGTTTATGGAATAATGGTGGCATTATTAGCCCCAGGAGATGGCCTTTTTAATATGCTTCTGAAGGGAAATGGTTTCCAACCGATCTCCTTTCTGACGGAACCTGCCTGGGGCAGACTGCTGATCATCTTATCTGAAATATGGAAGGATATTGGATGGGGAGCGATATTGTACCTTGCAGCATTAGCGGGAATCGATCCGAGCTTATATGAAGCGGCCCGAATCGATGGCGCATCCAAGTGGAGACAGCTATGGCATGTAACATTACCCGGCATTCGAGGAGTCATTATTCTGATGCTGATCCTTAAACTAAGCCATATTCTGGACGCTGGCTTTGACCAAATATACATGTTTGCCAACACCTTTAACCAGGAGAAGATCGACATTATCGACACATGGGTATACCGTGAAGGGTTGGAGCGTCTTAAGATTGGGTTGGCTACTGCTGTAGGATTGTTTAAAGCTGTCATCGGATTTGTTTTAGTTTTGGCTGCGAACAAGCTCGCCAAAAAATTCGATGGGCAAATTTGGTGAGGTGGTTTTCAATATGATAAATCTGTCATTCGGGGAAAAAGTATGGCAAACAGCCGTTTATATTATTCTTATTGTGCTATCACTGCTTTGCTTACTTCCCTTTCTATATGTGGTTGCTGTTTCAATTACGCCAGAATCGGAAGTGTTAAGAAGAGGAATTGTTATTATACCAGAATCCTTTACCTTTATAGCTTATAAAGAAGTATTTATTTCTCATGGTATCGGGCAGGCATATAAAATTACGTTGTTTCGAACGATAGTAGGCACTGCGCTTAATGTATTTTTTACGATAATAGCGGCTTATCCGTTATCCAAAAAATATTTGCCGGGGCGCAGCGCATTTTTACTATTCATCGTCTTTACCATGATGTTTGGGGGAGGATTAATTCCTACTTATTTATTAATCCGCTCTCTGGGATTGCTAAACAGTCCTTGGGTATTGATTATTCCACATCTCATTAGTGCATTTAATCTAGTGATCATTAAAGGCTTTTTCGAGCAATTGCCTGCTGAAATCGAGGAATCGGCGAGGGTAGACGGTGCAAGTGAACTTCAGACGCTATGGAAGATCATTTTACCCTTGTCCTTGCCCGTCCTTGCCACGATTTCCTTATTTTACGCAGTCGGGCATTGGAACAGTTATTTCGATGCAATTGTTTATATCAATGATTCCAACTTAATGCCTCTTCAAGTTATCTTGCGAAACATCCTGCTTAACGTCGCAACACAAAGTGCTGATTCACTTGCCAATTCCGGAACCGTTAGCACGTTCGCTGTGCAAATGGCTGCTGTAGTCGTGACTACGGTTCCGATTTTGATCGTTTACCCATTTATGCAAAAGCATTTTACCAAAGGTGTGCTCATGGGATCGGTTAAAGGTTAAAAGGCATTCCAACCTAGGTTGTTACGGGGAAACCGTGATAATATATAAGCAAAAGGAGAGGTCAATATGCAGCGTAAAAAGATTTCATTTACTATTCTGACAGCAATAGTAGGCTTGGGAACGGTATTGTCAGGATGTGGGGAAAAAAATGAAGTTATACCGACAGCTTCGAGTAGTTCGCAAGGCCAGCCCAACAAGTTTGCAACCAAAATGAAAATCTCGATGTTTAACCAAGGCACTTTCAACGCTGCTGCTCCGCTTCCTCCCCGTGAAGAAGATATCCAACGCCAAATGTTGGAAAAAGCAGTGAATATCGACTTGGATATGATGATTCCTCAATCAGGGCAAGCAACGACCAAATTAAATACGCTCATTGCTGGCGGAGATATTCCAGATTTGCTCTTCTTGAAGAGCCGGGCTGATCTCGCACAATATTATGACCAAGGCGTTCTTGCGGATTTAACACCGTACTTGGATCAATTTCCCGAATTGAAAAAGCGTTTTGGTAAAGACTCCTGGGATGCGATGTCATATCTAGGAAAAACCATTGCAGTTCCAGGTTATGATAATGTAAACGGTATCAGTCGAAGCTACTTTATCCGCAATGATTGGTTAAAAAAGCTAGGTTTGAAAGTACCGACAACCCCTGACGAGCTGTTCGAAGTGATGAAAGCCTTTACGGAGAAAGACCCGGACGGAAACGGCAAGAACGATACGTACGGATTCATTGGCGGTATGAATAAAGAAGGCAATCTGCAAACCTACGGCTTCGATAGCTTGATGTGGATGTTTGGCGTTAATCCTCCCTCAGCCATTGAAGTGAAAGACAATAAACCGGTGTTCCTGTTTATCGATCCCAAAATGAAAGAAGCGCTCGCTTACATCAATAAAATGATGGAAGCCAAAGTTGTAGATCCAGACTGGGTGACAATGAATACACCTGATTTGTTGGACCAAAAGTTATATAAAGGTAAAATCGGCTTCATGATAAGGGATGCCCGTAGGCTGGAACCGGATGCCCAGCAGAAAATGAAAGAAATCGGCGGAGAGGTGCCGGAATGGATCGTCATTCCTCCGATGAAAGGGCCTTACGGGGATCAAATCGTGGAGAGAAAATCATTCCAAGGCAATTCATGGGCCATTTCTAAGAAAGCAGATAAGGACAAAATCGTTCGAATCCTGTCTATGCTGGAATATCTCTTTACGGACAAAGAAGCATACCCGAATTTCGCCTATGGCCTTAAAGGTATTCATTGGGATCTGGTGGACGGCAAGGTCAAAAACAAAACTCCTGATTTAACGAAAGAAATGAAAGAAAAATACCTGTGGGTCGATCATTATAGAATGCCGCGCCGTGGTGATGATGCCGAGTATTTCAGCTTCCAGAATCCAAAGACGGCAGAAGCTTTTACGAACAATCAGAAATATGTGGCGCCTACTTTGCCCGGGAATTTATTGACTGCAGACCCGAGCGATACATTGGCGGCTGACCGTCAACGTTTCATTAATGAAAGCTTGGTCAAATTTATGACGGGCAAAGACCCTCTTTCCAACTGGGATAATTTCCTCAAAACGTTGGATACCAAGTTTGACATGCAGAAATATAAGGACACAGCAACCAAGCAGTTTAAAGAAGCAGGGTTAATCAAGTAAATTAAGGAAGAGAGTGGCAATTAGTTGCCACTCTCTTTGTTGGTTTAGGGGGCAAAAAAATGTATGAATTTTTCTCGAAATCATGTAAAAAAACGCAGATAAAAAGGACTACCATATTAGTTGTATGCTCCTAAAAAAGATAAGTGAGGTTAGGTGAAGTGACAATGAAGGAATTATTTCCTAGAGAAGGCCTTCCAAATGTAATTCAAAAGTTGGAAAATGAGGACACGGTGACCATAGTCTATTTTGGCGGTAGTAACACCCGTTCTGAAGGATACCGTGTAATGACAGCGGAATGGCTTCGTGAGCAATATCCCAAGGCGGATATTCGCTCTGTGAATGCAGGCATTGACGGAACTGGATCGGATTTGGGCTGCGCCCGTTTGGAGACGGATGTCTTGCGTCATCAGCCTGATCTAGTGTTTGTTGAATTTGTCGGCAACGATGGCGGAGTCCCCGAGTCCAAGGCGCGGATCGAAGGGATCGTCCGTCAAATCCGCAAGCGGAGCCGGTTTACCGATATCCTGTTCGTTTATACGCTGAAGGAGCGGGATGTGGCCTTATTTCAGTCCGGGGAATATCAGAAGGGGGCTGTTATGCAAGAGGAAGTGGCCGACTATTATGGCGTTCCTTCGATTCATCTGGGCGTAGCGGTCAGTCATTTGGTGTCGGAGGGAAAGCTCATTTTTACCTCAGGGGCAGATGAGTCCATTTCCGGAGCTATTGTTTTTACGCATGATTCAGTCCATCCGACAATTCCCGAAGGGCACCAAATTTACACGGATACGATCACCCGGTCGTTTGAGAAAATGAGTGAACTTCGAGGTGGCTTGGGAAGGGTCGAACATAACTTGCCTCAGGACCCTTTGGTCCCGGCCAATCCTTGGGAGTACGCCGCTATGGTGCCGCTGGATGGCCATGCTAATTTTTCGGCAGGATGGTCTTATATGACCCCCGATGATTTTGCTTTGGTCCGCGCGTACAATTGGTTGTTCCCCGGCCTATGGCGAGCGGTCGATCCGGGGGAGGCTATCACGGTGCAGTTCGAAGGCACTCACATTGGGCTGTTCGATATCGGGGGGCCTGATTCCGGCAGATTGAAGGTGACGGTGGATGGCGGGGAACCTTTCCTCATCGATCGATTCACGCCATATAACGATCATAATCGGAATCAGTATGTTTTCTTGCCGGAACTTCCGAATGGGAAACATACAGTTCGCTTCGAAATCGATGCCGAGATGACAGATAAAGTGGCAGTGTTTGAGGCAAGTGGCAATGAACGAAGCATGGAGCATGTACGGCAGCATCCGGATTGGTACAAGCAAACCGTGATTCAGCTTGGGAGGTTGTTGCTGGTGCAGCCGCCATTATAATTGATCAAATCGGCTTTGTTCCCATTGCAAGACCTACATCGTATCTGACTGCAGTTGAGCGGTCCAATACGAAGTAGGTTTCTTTTTTGACATAAAATCTTATAAGAAATTCTTGAAATTAAAGAAATTTTACGGTTATATGACATGCTAAGATAAAAAAAGACGTAGGGACTAGTCAGACCGATACGAATAATTGCTGCGTCACAACTATTCGAACAAAGGAGGTTGGTTTTCTATTTTGAAAGCGTTATCAAAGTGCGGGTCGTTATTTGATTCGAACATTCCATTCGTTGAAATCCGTATTGTTTGAAAGCAAATCATGGAAAGGATGTTAGTTTTATGATAAAAAGCAAGCTGTTTTTCTTAATCGTTCTCATCATGACGATGATAGTTCCTTTAAGCCTATTCGGGATTAGGACCGCTAATGCGGAGACCTTACCGTTTAAGACAATCATCATCGATGACGGGAGCATCACGATCGATGGTGTCGTCACCACTGATGCGGAGAACGCGAATAACGGATATTCCGCTCCGAATTGGACCACAAGTACAGGAGTGAAGGGGTATAATAATTCCAGTTCCAAATATACGAGTACAGCAGGCAGAACCATATCGTGGAATCCACGATTGGAAGCAGGAACGGCGAGAATATCGTTGTACAAACTTAACTGGGAGGACAAAGCGGATAGCAATGTAAAAATCGAAATCACTCATAATGGAACGACGGATGTACTATTTATGGATTTGAGGCCTTCATTCGGGGCGCCTGCGGGATGGGTAGATTTGGGAGAGTACTATTTCTCCGGGGTTGGTGAAGAATTCGTTAAATTGAGTCGGTCTACCAGCACCACCAGCACGATACTTACGCGTGCTGATGCAGTCAAGTTCGAAGGTAATATTCAGCAGAAAGAGCCTCATAAGACGATCATCATTGATGATGGAAGCATCACGATTGATGGTGTCGTCACCACCGATTTGGATAACAAGAATAACGGATACTCGGCTCCTTATTGGAGCACAAGTACAGGAGTGAAGGGGTATAATAATTCGAGTTCCAACTATACGGATGCGGTGGGAAGAAGCATCACATGGAATCCGCGATTGGAAGCAGGAACGGCGAGAATATCGTTCTACAAGCTTAATTGGGCGGATAAAGCAGATAGTAATGTAAAAATCGAAATTGTGCACAATGGGATTACGGATGTCATGTTTATGGATCTCAGGCCCTCGTCGGGCTCCCCTGTCGGATGGGTTGATTTGGGGGAGTATTATTTCAGTGGTAATGATACCGAATTTGTCAGGCTGACTCGAACGCAACCTACGACGGGCACCATCATTACGCGGGCAGATAGCGTCAAGTTCGAAGGAAATATCCGGCAGCAGGCTCCACCGTTGCCTCCGCTGCGCAGCCGCACATTGGCGAATCTCAGTTATACGGAAAAAGGCAGCATCGAAAATGCAAACTATAAGGCGACCTTCTATGAAGCTACTTGGGATGGAGGTAAATCCATCGTTCGTGATCTGTTCTACAAGGACACGGATACGGGGAACTGGGTGCCAATCAATAATACGGCGGAAAGACTTGAAGAACAATGGGTCTTATTAGATGGGAATGCGGGGAGTCGAACCAATTACTACGATACAATGAACAAACGCTGGATTACATTCGACGGGATTAATTTCCCTGATAGCCACACGGCGGTATTAACCGATTCTTTGCATGGAGACGATTACGATTTGCAAGTGAACTGGTCCATGTCAGGGGATAAACCAGATGTTTCCTTCGCCTTTACACCTCGCCGGGATGGCAATTATGTGATCGGCTATCAGTCTTTCACAACAGAACTAATCACTGGCATCAATGAAGTGTTGAATGGTTTCAGGTCGCATGCAAAAATGGTAGGTTCGGTAGAATCAACAAGCTTGAGGGAGCTGAGCGCTCCGATGAGTCTGGTTGAAAAGAATGACGGTGCGGGGAACTCTTTGACGTATGGCGTATTTGCACCGTCGGAAGAGCTTCCGGTCGAATTTGAACCGACGGGAGGCGTTTCCAAACAACGACTTGGTATGAGTCTTGTCAACAACGAAGGCAGCGTGCAGCCGATCCTTTATGCTCCTCAGCTAGGGACTTATTCGCAAATGACCGCGGAAAGCACGTATCAGTTTCATATGGGGCTAATCGCTCAAAGCAGCAGTCTGTATGAGACCTATCGGGATATTCTCCGCAGTGAATACGGTTATTCGGCATACCGGGAAAATGTCGCCGATCAGTCGCTTACGGATGCGATGTTCAATATGATCGATCTGCTCAAGATTGAGCCTCAGGGTGACGACTCTGTTAATTATGTTCCGTCGCCCAGTGGCTGGTGGAACCGAGCCAAAGGCTTCATTGACATCGAGAACGAGGATAGCGTTCGAACAACATCGAATGCAGTTCTTCTGGGGGCCTACTACTTGACCGGAGACGACCAGCTTTACGATACGAGGGCGCTGCCGTCCATCCAGTACGGTGTATCGCGAAATGGTATCGGTTGGTCGCCGACACAGAAGCCAGTATACAGCGTGCCATCGTTATGGAAAATGGCAACCTTGCCGTTCGATGTTTCAAGCGTAGCCGCTGTCAATCAGATGCTGGGCACTTCGGCTGGCATTCAATCGCTGGGGCAGGAAGAGTACCTTGTGCGAGATCCTGATCAGAAAGATCGAGGGCCTGTCATTCAACCCCTTATGATGTATCGTATGACGGGGGATGCGCAGTATTTGCAGGATGCCAAGGATGCAGCCGACAGTTATATCCTTCAAAATATCGATACACCTGCATCCACGAATGTGAGTAAAAATGAGTTTATTTATTATTATAGCAAGCTGTGGATGGAGATCTTGGAGCTGTATGAGGAAACGCAAGATCCCAAATACTTGAATGCCGCGTACAAGGAAGCTAAACAGTACGCTACCATGTTCGTAGCTCGTCCGGTTCCTGAAGGCACCGTTACGATTCCGCAGCCGGAGACG
This sequence comes from Paenibacillus germinis, assembly GCF_013141785.1. Taxonomy (NCBI): domain Bacteria; kingdom Bacillati; phylum Bacillota; class Bacilli; order Caryophanales; family Paenibacillaceae; genus Paenibacillus; species Paenibacillus germinis. Next base: position 6,171 of record NZ_WHOC01000176.1, on the reverse strand, counting down.
TATAATTACGCGGAGTCGTTCCACTGGCCGGAAAGTGGTAAATACGCATATCCTAGGAGCAAGCTCCCTGAAGATGTAGCCGGTGGCGTACAAGCGGACAGTTGGCTTGTTTCTCCCAATGGGTTGACGTTTGAAGCGGGAAGTACAACTGGCTATTATCGGATGAACGCGCAGGAAGCGCCATTCATGATGAGATTATCGCTCTATACTGGCGATAAATTATTGCAGGATATCGCTCATAATGCGGTCATCGGACGATATTCCAACTATCCAGGATACTACTATAAGGGCTTCGCTGTTAGTCAACTCCAACCGGATTTTCCTTTGGAAGGGCCAAGTGGGGCAACATCCATCTATTATCACCATATGCCAGCGCAGCTCGGGCAAACGATGGATTATTTGATCAGTGAACAATCGCTGAAATCGAATGGGAATATTTCATTCCCTTCCGTATTCGAAACTAATTTTTTATGGTTCAAATATCACCTCTATGGGAATAAACCAGGTCAATTCTACGGCAATTCGAACGTTTGGCTCTGGATGCCCAAAGGGATTATCCAGACCAACCATCCGCAATTGAACTGGATAACAGGGGAGAGCGGGAATAAGTTCTACATCGGATTAAGCAACGAATCAACTGCTGAAGTACAGACTCCGATCGAATTGAATGCGCAACTCATTGGGTTCAACCCGGCACAAGATTATACCGTAACCATCATTCGCGATAATGGCACACCAGAGCAAGCGGTTATGAGTGGCGGAATCATTCAGGCTACAGTATCAAGCAAGGGAATAACAGCTATCATTGTGGAGGGATTAGACATAGATGTGCCGCTTCACCAGCTTAGAACGGCCGATACATCGGATGCAAGCTATTTCTTCGATGTTCACAGTCCAATAGATGCTGTTAAAAGTATGCTAATCGTCAAGCCCGACGAAACGTCCTACGATGCTTACGTGGAGGCAAAAACGACGAAACCGGCGACGATCCATTACTCCTTGGATGGCGGGGCCACGTACACGACCGTTCCAGATACGATTTATCCGATGGAATGGTCGATACGGGTCAACGATTTATCACAAACTTTCACTTATTATGTGGAATCGGACGGAAAACAGACCCGCAAGCGGACGCTATATCTGCCTGATCGGGTAACAGTAACTCCGGTCCAACCGGACTGGCAACAAGGTTCATCCATCATTGTTGATAATTCGGAGGCGGAAACGGAAGGCGTCTGGATACGAGATACAACGGCTAATGACTATTACTATGATAACTATGTTTATGCGAAATCGACTGCCGGCACAGCGACAAGCAAGATTCTCTGGCGGCCTGAGCTGCCGGAAAGTGTTACTTATAGCGTGTATTACAAGCTTCCGCAAATAACCGCCACGAGCGAAAATTGGGCAACGAATGCCTCTTTTACCGTTTATTATAACGGGGGCTCCGAGACGGTTACCGTTGATGAGACAACGGCCAATGGGACGTGGGTGTTCCTGGGAGCTTATCCTTTTGCAGTAGGTAATAGTGGGTATGTGGAATTAACCAATAAGGCCAACAAGTCACGGGTAGTTGCCGATGCAATGATGTGGGTGAACCCTAATAGGATGCCGCAATTGGAGTCGGTGGCCATCCTGTCAAATCGGGACGAACTGCAGATGACTCAAGCTGCTCAACTGAGCGTAACCGGCTATTTGGATAACGGCCTGATCGGTGATCTGGCACATGCAAATGTGCAGTATTTCGTTGATAGAACCGATCTGGCTGAAGTGGACAGTAACGGTTTGTTGACCCTTCAAAGCCTCGATGGGGAAACGGATCACATCGAGGTGTGGGCCACGGTAACGATGGACGGAGTGACCTTAACAACGCCACCTTTGACAATAACGATCAGGGACCTGATGGTTATTGTTGACAGTACGAATACGACCGGGTTATACGCTACGGAGGGGTCTTGGAGCCAAAGCAATTTAGCCGGTTACAAAATTGGTGTTAAGTCTCGTTACTCTACAGTTCAAGGATCATCGGCGACGTGGAAGGCCCAGTTTCCAGAGGGGAGATATACGGTCTCCATCTACAAGATCGTCCACACGACGGCAAACGATAATCATGTCAAAGTGGAAGTGAAGCATCAGTCAGTTACCGAGGTCACGTATATCGATGCGACAGTCGGCTCGTCGGGTTGGGTTAATCTTGGAACGTTCGACTTTACAGGAGACGGCAGCGAGTATGTTCGTTTAACAAGGGAGACTCCGACAACTGTAGATCCGCCAACCCTTCCTGCCGATATGATCTATACGAGGGCTGATGCAGTCAAGTTCGAACGGCATTCCGTCAGTCCGGCATTGCTTGCGAATGGGGTGCCAGGTAAACCGACACTTTCGAATAATAGTGGTGTTGCGACAGGCTTACATGATGGCAATTATGACGTTACGATGAATATGTGGTGGGGAAACAATGGCTCACTGTATAAGTTGTACGAGAATGGCCAATTGATCCAAACGAAGTCACTGGCCGATGCATCGCCAGCAGCCCAGACTTCCATTACTCCTATTCAAGGTAAGCCGAACGGAACCTATGTGTATACATGTGTGTTATCGAATTTTTATGGAGCGACTTCATGTGATCCACACACCGTTACCGTGGTTAATGCGAATCCTGGCAAACCTGTGTTGTCCAGCAACAACTGGGATCAAGATGGGAACTATACCATTACTGCTAATATGTGGTGGGGCACGAACGCAACACAGTATCGATTATATGAAAATGGCGATCTTATTGAAACGCAATCTTTATCTTCACACACACCAAGTGCCCAATCGGCCATTACACAAATTTCGGGAAAAGCTCCTGGCATTTATCAATATCGCGGCGAGTTTATGAATGGAAGTGGAACAACGGTAAGTGATGTTATACAAATTATTGTAAAATAAAGCTTAAGAGCTGAGTGGATGAGAACGATCCATTCGGCTCTTTTATTTTTTGGAACAATCATAAAATATTGGAATTTTTCATGCAAGCAGTCGTTTCTTTATACACACATTTGAAAATGTACGATTATACATGCATAAAATGCGATCATCCATGGTTCAACGACTGAATATCACCTACACTTAAGCTATAAGTCAATACGCAGAGGAGTGTGTGTGCAAATGTTGGTGAAAGTAGGAAGTCGCGAGTTGGAGATGGGTGGTCCCCATTTGACAGAGCTGAGGAGCTCAAACGAGATTGTTCATGATGTGGTGGCGCTGCGCGAGCGGATGGAGGAAGACGGATATTTACTCATCCGCGGATTTCATGACCGGGCGAAGGTGTTTCATGCACGTACGAGTATTTTAGAGAAAATGGGACAAATGGGGAAGCTCGATCGCGATACCCTGTTGGAAGAAGGTAGAATGGCTGATGGCAGCAAGAGCATCTTCATGGGGGGGACGAATGAGGACCTGCCGGCTTTGCTTAATGTTTTAAACGGGGATCATATCATGCGTTTTTTTGATGAACTCCTCGGAGAACCCTCGCTTACGTATCATTACAAATGGCTCCGGGCGGTAGGCAAGGGTGATTTTACGGGAGCTCATTATGACATTGTTTATATGGGAAGAGGTACAGAGAAAGTTTATACGGTTTGGTCGCCACTAGGGGATGTATCCTATGAAATGGGAGGACTGGCGATTTGCCTTGGATCACATCGTTTCGAAGATTTGAAACAGTCGTACGGGACGAAGGATTCAGATCGTGACGGCATTGGACACTATACCGACGACCCGCTGGTTATTACGGAAAAATTCGGCGGAAAATGGGCTACAACAACGTTTGAAGCAGGCGATGTTCTCATCTTCGGCATGTATTTGCTTCATTGTTCGCTTGAAAATACGACGAACCAATATCGGATCAGCGTAGATGCGAGATATCAATCGGTCAATGAGAAGGTTGATGAAAGGTGGAGCGGTAAAAAACCGCGAGGTCACGATAAATGAAGTGATAATAATGCTTATTTTTGGCGAAAAACGCTGGGCGGCATACCATAGTGCTTTTTAAAGAGCTTTGAGAAGTGAAACTCATCATAGAAATGCAGAGCAGCTGCTATTTCCTTGATAGGCAAATTAGTCGTTTCAAGCGAAACTTTGGCTGACTCTAATTTTAATTTTAGCATATAGCTGCTTGGTGAATGTCCGGTCATGGAACGAAAACGGGCGAAGAAGTAGGTGCGTGACAAACCGCTCTTTTGCACAAGCTCATCAATTTGGATAGGCTTGTTCAAGTTTTTATGAATGAAATAGAGGATACTGTCCATTTCGTTATGGTTGGGAGCGGCTAAAAACGACTGTTCCCTTGCAAAAAGGAGCAGCACTTCCTGCAGTAGGATGTTGGCGGAATAAGCATAACCAGTAGGTTGTGCGATCAGGGTTCCTATGATTTTTTCGCATAATTGAAGGGCTTCGCTTAACTTCGCAGTGGATAAGATTTCTCCAACAGGAAGGTGGAGAAAGTGAGCCATGTCCAAGCTGCTGAAGTCAATAAAATAAAATTTCCAATTATTATTTTGGCAATTGTAAGTACATGGAACCGTTTCTTTAACGAAGAAAAAGGAGCCAGGGTACAAGTCGTATCGCTCATCGGCTAAAGTGATGACACCATTTCCTTCATAAGTAATAAAAAGCCCGGGTGTAACAAATCCAGCACTTTTAGTTACTTGATAGGTGTCGTTCGCCTGCACCTTCCAAATGGAAATAAACTTACAAAGGGGAACGGCTGACTTTTCTCCTAAGCTATAGGGTATATCCATGTAGGACATTGCTTTTTCACCTGCCTGAAGTTGACATTTTGTATGGATATACATCCATTATAAATGAATTCATTTTAATTCGCTCGATTGTTCTAGGTTAGGTATATGAGCATTGCTTACCGTAAGTATCTGCTTAGTCTTGTTGTCACCTGGGGTGTTCACTTGGGTAGGTAAATAGGTGGCTTTTTGATGTATATGTGTATAATGGAGGTATGATAATTACAAAGGTGGACGACATACGATGATTAAATGCACAAATTGTTCGAAAGTCACAGATATTCAAATACAGCGCTGCATCCACTGTGGAAAGATCCTGACGTACACCGTTGCAGAGAAATTCGATATCCTTGCAGAATCCGTTGAGCATGCCTTGAAGAAGGAGCTAGAAGCAAGAAGAAAGATGAGGCATTAGATCATAGGCAAATAGATTGAAAACTCTGTTCCTACGTCTTTCTCACTGGTAATTTGCACTTTCCCTTATAGATTGCGAATGTTTATATGAGTGTTGTTGAGAAGTCCGAAAAGGACTTCTTGGAGTCAGAAGGATGATTGTTAACCGACAAATGTATGCTGAGAGAGCTGAAATGGACTTCTCACTGTGGGAAAAGTAGCAAAGTATTGCTGAGAAGTCCGAATAGGACGTCTCAGAGTCAGAAAGATACTTGTTAACTGATAAATGTATGCTGAGAGAGTCGAAATGGACTTCTCACTGCGGGAAAAGTAGCAAAGTATTGCTGAGAAGTCCGAAAAGGACTTCTTGGAGCCAGAAGGATGCTTGTTAACTGATAAATGTATGCTGAGAGAGCTGAAAATGGACTTCTCACCGCGGGAAAAGTAGCAAAGTGTTGCTGAGAAGTCCAAATAGGACGTCTCAGAGTCAGAAAAATACTTGTTAACTGATAAATGTATGCTGAGAGAGTCGAAATGGACTTCTCACTGCCGGAAAAGTAGCAAAGTATTGCTATGAAGTCCGAAAAGGACTTCTCGGAGCCAGAAGGATGTTTGCTAACTGATAAATGTATGCTGAGAGAGTCGAAATGGACTTCTCACTGCGGGAAAAGTAGCAAAGTGTTGCTGAGAAGTCCAAATAGGACGTCTCAGAGTCAGAAAGATACTTCTTAACCGACAAATGTATGCTGAGAGAGCTGAAATGGACTTCTCATCCCCGGAAAAATAACAAAATGATTAATATTTCCTTGGTATTTGCGGAAAGTTGTACTGCGTACAACAGTTTCTTTGATTTCTGCCCGCCAGGCTGGAGATGTTGTATTTCGTACAACAAATTGGCCTTATTTCATGCGAAATGGCCAATTTGGGTTGGAATTGTTGTATTCATTACAACATTAGCTAGGATAACGCTAAATGGAATCAATAAAGTTGTACA